>JBBTYK010000019.1:0-10785 GCA_038061815.1 Patescibacteria group bacterium
TTGTTGCGCCGCGGCGTATCCAGCGGCCGTTCGCTGCGGCACACAATAAAATCCGCCTGAATACCCGTGCTGTTCAGCGTACGGCTGGCATATTGCGTGGGTTTGGTTTTCATCTCGCCGATATTGGCGGGAATGGGCAGATAGCTCACGAGCACAAATACCACGTCAGCCGGATGCCGCAGTTTCATTTCGCGCGCCGCTTCCAAAAAAAGCAGATTTTGGTACTCCCCCACCGTGCCGCCGATTTCCACAATCGTGATGTCCGCTTTGTTCACCCGCGCCGCGTTTTCAATGCGGCGGATTATTTCTTCCGGAATGTGCGGCACCACTTCCACGCACTTGCCGCCGTACGCCAAATTGCGCTCGCGTTCAATCACAGTGAGATACACGCGGCCGGTGGTCATGTAATTCGTGGCGGTGAGTTCGGTATCTAAAAAGCGTTCGTAGTTTCCCATGTCTTGGTCGGTTTCATCGCCGTCGTTCGTCACGAACACCTCACCGTGCTCCGTGGGATTCATGGTGCCGGCGTCAACGTTGATGTACGGGTCAGCATTCACCGCGGTGACGCGCAACCCTTTGCCGGTGAGCAACGCCCCGAGCGATGCCGCCGTGACTCCCTTTCCAACCGATGACATCACGCCGCCTACGATGAAAATGTATTTGCGCTTCATAAAGACAGCGGCGCCTGTTAGGGCGCCGCAGTGACAATGATAGTGATTTCCGCTTCAAGACCGTGAGCAAACCGAATGCCCGCCTTATATTCTCCGGGTGTTTTGATGGGTTCCATAGCCACTTGCGTTTTTTTAACGGGCATCCCCCGCTCTTTCAACAGTTGCGCCACTTTTTGCGCGCCCACCGATGCGTACAGCGTGCCCGCCTCGCTCACGGGCGCCTCAGTTTCCAGTTCATAGCCATCAAGTTGCGTGGCTATGCGTTGTAAATCGTTGAGCTCATGCTCGGCGCGCTTACGCACTGCGGTACGTTCCTGTTCCGCGCGCCAAAGAGCCGCGGGCGTCGCGAGTTCCGCCAATTTTTGAGGAAAAAGAAAATTACGCGCGTAGCCGTCCGCAACATGACGCACATCCCCGCGCTCGCCGAGCTGGGGTACCGTTGCCGATAGAACCACTTTCATAGAAAGCCCTCATTACGCGGGAGTATAGCAGAGAGGAGGAAAAGTTGGCAAGCGAGGCGAACTGTGCTATGCTCGGTACGATGAAATCCGGTTTTGTCGTGCTGATAGGCCGTTCAAATGTGGGAAAGTCCACGTTGATGAATACGCTCGTCGGCACCAAAATTGCCGCGGTCACCCACAAACCGCAGACAACGCGCCAGGCGATTCACGGCGTGCTGACACGGCCCGAAGGCCAGATTGTTTTTGTTGATACGCCGGGCGTGTTCAAAGATGCCGGGGGCGCGCTGACGAAAGCGCTCACCAAAACCGTGGAAGATTCGCTCATCGGCATTGACGCCATTCTGTATGTGGCCGACCCTACGCGCGGACTTGGGCCAGAGGAACGCGCGACGCTCGCCATGATTCGCAAGCTGGTGCAGCCAAAATTGCTCGTCATCAACAAAAGCGACATGCCGGAACGCGAAAAACCGTTTGTGGAAGATTATCGCGCACTCGCGGAGCAGTTTACCGGCGTGTTTGAACTCTCGGCACTGAAGGCGCGCCACATTGAACCGCTCATTGAGCGCCTGTACGCGCTGCTCCCCGAAGGCGAACCAGCCTATCCCGAAGGACAAAAAACTGACCTCACCGAATACGTGTGGGTCGCGGAAATCATTCGCGAAAAAATTTTTCTGGCGACCGAGCAGGAGGTTCCCTATTCCACGCAGGTGGAAGTTGACGCGATGGAAGAAAAAAACGAACGCCTCGTGATTACCGCGCGTATTTTGACCACCGAAACGCGCTACAAAAAAATGCTCATCGGCCACGGCGGACAGAAAATCAAAGAAATCGGCATAGCCGCGCGCCGCGAGCTGGAAGCCGCAACCAACAAAAAAGTTTACTTGGATTTACAAGTTGCCGTTGACCCGCACTGGGTGCGGCGGCTGGGGTGATTTTATTTTTGCAGCGCCTCAATCGCCTTCTGCACCATCGCATCATCAGAAGACCCGCGCCCGTCCGCGTCATCTTTCACCGCCACGTCCGGCGTGATGCCGTGCTTGTTGATTTGCTGCCGTTCCGGCGTCAGCCATTCGGAAACGGTGAGTTTCAACGCCGAGCCGTCTTCCAAAATTTCAAAATCTTGCACCGAGCCCTTGCCGAAACTCTGTTCTCCCACGATAGTCGCCACCTTGTGGTCTTGCAAGGCGCCGGCGAGAATTTCTGACGCCGATGCCGACCCTTTGTTCACAATCACCGCAGTGCGCATACCGCGCAGCCGATGCTGCCCTTTGGATTCGTATGTCCGTTCGGTTTTATCGCGGGTGCGCTCAATCACCACCGTCGCTCCTTCGGGCAGCCATTCGCTTGCAACTTGCACGGACGTCTCCAAGAATCCGCCCGGATTGTTACGGAGGTCAACAACCAATTTCTGCACATCGCGCCCCGTGAACGCCGTCACCGCGCGATTAAACTCCGGCCATGTTTCTTCGTTGAACTGATTAATCTTCAGATAGCCGATGCCGCCGTCCAGCACTTCCCATTCCACGCTTTTGATGTCAATGACATCGCGCACAATCGTAACTTCTTCCGCCGTTTCGTTGCCGTTGCGCCGAATCGTCAGCGTCACGCGCGTTCCGCGCGGACCGCGAATGCTGTTGACCGCCTTATCAAGCGTCATATCCGACGTGTCTTCGCCGTCAATTTCCAAAATAACATCGCCCGCCCGAATGCCCGCGCGTTCGGCCGGCGAATCCGGCAATGGCGCAATCACGGCCAGTTCCCCTTCTTTTATGCCTATCTCCGCGCCGATGCCTTCAAAACTGCCTGAAAGGTCGGACAAAAATGCATCCGCCGTTTCCGGGTCCAAAAATACCGAATACGGGTCGCCGAGACCGGACACCATACCGGCCAATGAGCCGTAAAACAGTTGCAAATCATCCACCTCGCCGCCCACGTATTTTTGTTTTACGCGCTCCCAAATGTCCCAATACAACTGAAACGGGACATCCTCCCGCGCGCTCTCGCGCGTTTCAACCCACAACCTCCGAAGGCTCAAGTCGTCCTGCAACGCCATGCTGTTCCGCGTGAGCGTGAATCGTCCTTGTCCGAAAAAGACGCCAACGCCAAAAGCCGCCAGCACCGCAATCACCACGAGATAGCGCCGCATATACCGTTCAAGATGCAGTTTTGTTTGTGTGTTCATACCTCTCTTTATCCAACGCGCTCAATCTGCGCGCCGAGGCTGCGGAGCCGCTCCGCCACGTTCGCATAGCCGCGCTCAACTTGCTGGATGTTATCAATAACGGTTTCGCCGCGCGCGATGAGCGCCGCAATCACCAGCGCCATGCCGGCGCGGATATCAGGACTTTCCAGACTTTTGCCGCGCAATTTCGTCGGCCCTTGCACGATTGCGCGATGCGGGTCGCACAAAATGACGTTTGCGCCCATGCGATTCAATTTATCCACATAA
Organism: Patescibacteria group bacterium; assembly: GCA_038061815.1. Taxonomy (GTDB): domain Bacteria; phylum Patescibacteriota; class Patescibacteriia; order Magasanikbacterales; family JBBTXJ01; genus JBBTXJ01. The sequence continues at coordinate 3,582 of JBBTYK010000019.1, forward strand.
AAAAGTCTTCCTTCAAAAATGGTTTCGTGCACCATGCTCAACCCGCGGCATTGCGTGAGAAGCACGGTCATCGGCGCCTGCAAGTCGGTGGCAAAACCCGGATACTCGTGGGTTTTCAAATTGACCGCCGTGAACGGTTTTTTTCCCGATGCGTTCACCTCAACCCAATCATCTCCGCATGTGTACGGCACACCCATGCGGTCAAACAACGCCCAGAGCGCGCCGACGTACGCCGGATTGCATTGTTCAATGCGCAGATTGCCGCGCGCCGCGGCCGCTAAAATGGCAAACGTGCCCGTTTCCAAACGGTCAGGCATGATGGCACACGCGCCGGCGCCGATTTTCTTAACGCCGTCAATGCGAATGCTCGGTGTGCCGGCGCCGCGAATTTTTGCGCCGTGGCGATTGAGATACGCCGCGAGCTCCGGTATCTCCGGCTCGCACGCCGCGTTTTCAAGAACCGTGGTTCCCTCGGCAAGCACCGCCGCCATCATAAGCGTCTCGGTGGCGGTGACGCTCACTTGCGGCATAAAAATGCGTCCGCCGCGCAACCGTTTCGCCGTGCAGTGCGTGGTGTCTCCCGTTTCGCGCACTTTCGCGCCCATCGCGCGGAAGCCGTCAAGAAAAATATCAATCGGACGCCGGCCGAGCACGCACCCGCCCGGATGAGAAATAGTGACTTCGCCAAATCGCGCCAACAGCGGCCCCATGAGCACGGCCGACGCGCGAATGCCGCGCACGAGTTCAGTGGGCATCGCACCGTGTTTCACCGTGCTTGTATCAATCGCCGCCGTCTGTTTTACAAGGTCAGCGCGCACTTTCGCGCCCATCGCCTCAAGAATATCCAGCAACAATCGCACATCGCCGATGTTCGGCATGCGAGAAATCAACATCTCCTCTTTTGAGAGGAGCGATGCGGCAATCACTTTGAGCGCATGATTTTTCGCGCCATCCACCGCAATTGTGCCGCGTATCGGCTGTTGACCGGTAATGCGAAATTGTGCCATACTTATACGAACGGTAGTATATACCACCATCAGCCATTTCGCAACATGACCACGCGCGGACGACACATCATTTTTATCATCTTTGTGGTTCTCTTTGCCGCAACAAGCGCGCTCACGTTGTTGTACGCATCCGGCTACCGCGTAACGCGCGGCGGACGCGTGGTGGAGACCGGCATTTTGTTCGTCAACGGAAAACCGCGCGACACGCACGTTTTTTTGAATCAGCAACTGATGGGCGCGAAACTCCCGCTCCGCGTGCCGCATCTGATTCCCGGTTCCTACCGCATTCGCGTAGCAAAAGACGGTTATCATGCGTGGGAAAAAACGCTTGATATTCGTCCGCGCGAGACCGCGTTTGCGACTGAATTGGTGCTGTGGAAACAGGCGGCGCCGGAACAGCGCAGCGCGCAGCGCGACATCAACAAAATCACATGGGACGGCGATGAGCTCATCATGCAACGCGCCGCGCCCACGGTATCCATACAAAAAAAGGAGCGCATCAAAACGCTCTCGCATCAGGAAAAACGATTTTTATTGTGGGAGCCGGCGAGCGACAATTTGATGCTGGCGTATGACGATACGGACACGCCGCCGCAACAGCTTTCCATTGCGGCGCCAAAAGAACCGATTGTCGCGTGGAATCCGGAAATCAAACGATGGCTCATCGCCACTGCGCACGAACTCTGGCTGCTCGGAAGCGACGGCGCGCTTACGCTGGTTGAACGCACCAGCGCGGAAATAAAAACGGCGCTGTTTCTCGCCGACTATCCCTACGTGCTCGCGCATACGGGCGATGACCTGCGCATTTTGGAACTGGACGACCGCGACCGCCGCAACGTGGTGACGCTCATCACGCGCCCCAGCGCGCGCGCCGTTACGGTAAATGCCGCCGCGACGCTCGTGGCGTTCGCCGATGACGAGGGAGTGTGGGCGATGGAGATTAAATAATCGCCCGATACAACCCCAGTTGTCCGCGCGTCCGCGCGAGATTATGCTCGCGGCGCGATGAAAATTTTTCGGCGTTCCATCCGAAATATACGTCATCAAAATAATCCTTCAAAAAACGCATGGCGAGCTCAATCGTGAGCAAGCGAAACGCCTGCGGAATGAGCGCGCGTTCTTCTTCAGATAACGCCGCGCGCGAGCAATATCCCTCCACCGCCGCATCGTATATCGCACGGTCAAACGCCGCCTCTCCATCCTCCCCCGCCGCATTGCACCAGCTCCGCAGCGCATCGCCGATATCCACGAGCGGCGTGTGATTCATGCACGTGTCAAAATCCAACAGCGCGGTGGCGGCGGGCCCCTCAAACAAAAAATTAGAAATTTTCAAATCGCCGTGCACAATCTGGCGCGGCAACGTGCTCGGCAACAATTGTTTCGGCACTTCCTGCAATACGAACGCCGCATCGTCCCGCACGCGCGCAAGCAACTCACTCCCCTCATGCACCGCCACCACCTTTTTGAATTGCTCAAAAATGTGCGGCGTATCGTGAAAATGCGGAATCGCGCCGCGACATTCGTACGCGCATGTTTTTACGACCGCATGAAACTGTCCGAGGAGCGCCGCCGCGCTGTGCGCTTCGTCCGGCGAACGCACCGCATCGCGGCTCTCGCCGGGCAATCGTTTCATCGCGCGCCAGAGCGAGCCGTGCTCGGCGCGATACCACGGCCTGCCATCGCGCGTCAACAAAAACTCCGGCACCGGCACCGCGCGCTCGCGCGCATATTTCGTAATCACCGCCGCATCCTCGCAGGTTTCCGGCCGAACAATCTCATGCAGTTGCTGTAACACAAACTCCCCGTCCGCCGCGTTGACGAAAAATGTTTTATGTATAAGGCCCGACGGCGCCGGTTCCACCGTCACCGGCCCCGTCAAACCAAATTCTGTTGCGATGACATCTACATTCATATTACTGATAATACCCACCATTCCATAAAAAGAAAAGGCCTCGCTGGGATTGCTCCAAGCGAGGCCGCGGACGGGCGGCTGCACGGCGTGTGATGGCCGCCCCCGCACGATTCAAGCGCGCTCGATGATGAGCCCGCTCTTGTCGTCGTTGTTATACCGGAGCGGATTCATGAACGTGGAATCCGCCTCCTCCCGCGCGACCACCGCGCGGTACCACGCGTCCAAACCTCCGGTCAGAATGGCCGTACCGACATCGTGCGGAGCATCTGCGACCGTCTGGAGTCCATCGCTCCAGAGCGCGAACCGCTTGACCTCGGCCAGAGGCACACAGCCGCTTCGCACGAGGTCGCGATTGACCGCGCCGTCAAGCACGGGGTATGAACCGGCGGTATTCCGCCGCTCGTACTGCTCCCGCAGCTTCGCCTTCACGCGCTCATCATCGCGCCTGCCGTCGCACGCGCGAAACACCTCTAACGTTGCGGCGTCCACCTCCCGCATGTGATTCTCCAGCGCGAACCGCACGCCGTCCGGCCGTTCGTGCATGAGCATGCCGTCCGCCACCTGCGCCCAGGTGAACGTCTGCTCCGCCGCATCGGTCACCACCACGATTCCCGCAACCGCCGGCAAACGCCAGCGCACCTCGTGGTTGACCCCCCTCCCATCAAACGCGCGCTCAAGCGCCTCGTCTGCCCCGCACACGGCATTGAACGCGTCCGCGATGTCCGCAAGCGGAACCATCTCAAGGTGCTGCTGTACCTGCCGCATGGCCCAGCAACCGCCGGGGACGAACGTGCCGTCCACCTTGTACCCATCCACCGACCCGTCAATGCTTGACACGCCATCAAGCACCGCGAACAGCGCGCGTTCTCCCTCAATTCTCACAACCGCGCCATCCTCGTTAGGCTTTTCCTGCCTGCCCGGCAGCGACAGCCGCGCTTGCTCTCTCCACATTGGCGCTCCCCTTTCCTTTTTGGTGTACATCCACCATAGCAACAAACAGAGGGCGCGTCAAGAACAAAAAGGACCCCGCGAAACGAGGTCCTGCTCATGTCACGCAAGAATTGAGGCGAGTTCACGTCCGAGTTCCGGAGTCGCCGCCACCATCCACGTATGGAGAACCGAGGGGTCAAGAAGGGCCTCGCGATACTGCAACGGCTTGCCGTCCCAGCTCCGCACATAGGCACCGGCTTGCTCCGCAACAAACGCAGCAGGCGCAAAATCATACCCGCGTGACTGACTGAACACGGCATCAACGTGCCCCGTAAGCACTCTCATCACTGCCGGAGCACCGCTGATGTTCAGGAAGAGACCGAGCGTGTCAAATTGCGCGCCAAACTTCTCGAGATAGAGACGGATACGCGACGGTTTATTCGCGCTGCACGCAATGCGCGCGCCGGCAATCTCCGTCGCTGACGAAAGTCGCGGCATGTAATGAACCGCGCCTTCAAACGCTCCGTCAATCTCACGATTGGCGCACAAAACGCGCGGCACCGACATCGCATCAAACATGCCGACTGCCGCAGTACGAATTGACGGAATCGGCTTGTTCTCTACAACGGCCACCACAACTGCCCAGTTCCCCCACAACCCCATTTTCAACCACGTGCTCCCGTCAAGGGCATCACTTGCGACGAACTCATCGCACGCCTCCAATTCCGCGCGAGAAAGCGGCGACTCTTCGCCAACGCAAACCCGCTTTTTGCCGCGCGTCTGAAACGCGCTATGCAACGTCTCTTCCGCCCACACGTCAATCCGATATGCGCTCGCGGATTTTTCGGGAATTGCTACCTCTTGGAACGCATCCGCAGCGCCGACCGATTGGTCGATACGAGAAAGCGTACGCCGCACTGCTTTATAGAGCAGCGCCATCTCTTCCGTTGCCGTTTGCACAGGACTCCTCCTATCCTTTCAATGCTGTTGCCTGGAAATACCGGGCGTACCGCTCTAGAGGAGTGTCGCTATTACCTCCGCCAAGCGCGCGGAGTCGTGACGAACCACGTCATCGATGTGCGCGAGCGGCGCAATAAGCGGCATAGCGATAACCCGCCGTCTACCCAAACGTCCAACTGCGGGCAATTCCACAAACTGCGCGCCCTCGCGACTATACCGCTCAAGCACGGCCGCTTCCGGTGATTCGTTGGTGCACACAACGACGTCAACCTCGCAACCGGCATACTTCTCAAATTCAGCGACGAAGTCGGTTGCTCCGAATCCGAACGTTTCGGCGCGCTTGGACATGATATTCGTTACCAAAACCAATGTACCGCGCCTATCCCGAAGCGCTTTCTGCATTTCCGCAAAAAGAACCGTCGGTATGACGCTCGTGTAGAGGTCGCCGGGTCCCGCGATAATCAAATCCGCGACGCCGATAGCGCGAAGCGCGCGTGACGAGGCGGGAATGGGTATTGATTCCGGTGTTGGATCATGATTACGCTCGTTCTCTGTGCGGCGCTTCAACCACATGGCTGTGATGCGCCCCGTTCCCGCGTGAGTTCCCTTGTCAATAACATCCTCCCCGCACACCTCAACCCCATTTTCAAACCGCGCCCACAGGTCAACGAGTTCATCGGTGATTGGCAGCACCGTCCCCTTTGACCGCGTAATCTTGCCGACAGTCCGGATTGCCCGCGCCACATCGTGCGGATGCCTCTCCATGGAACCGGTGAGCAGAATATTGCCGATACGATGCCCTCCCATAATTCCTTCGCCCAACGGCCGATGTTCAACCAGCCCCATGACGTCCGCATCGGCATTCCCCAACGCGAGCAGACAGCGGATCATGTCACCGGGCGGTAACACGCGCCGCTCGCACCGCAACTTCTCCGAAGAACCTCCGGAGTCCGCGCTCGTTACCACCGCGGTCAACGACAAGTCCCTGCGTTTCGCGCGAAGATTCTTCAATCCTGCAAGCACAGCCGGCTGGCCAGTCCCACCACCCATCGTTACGATGTGTTTCATCGCATCCTCCTTTTCGTCACTCTATCGGCACCGCCTCATTGTGTCAAATCTACATCTCCAAATACGTATTGTCCCCGATGACCATTTTGTGGCCGACGGGCAATGATTGATTCGCCGGCACGAGGCGCGCGTTCGCGCCGATGATGCTGTCCACTACGCGCGTGCCGCAACTGATGGATGCGCCCTCCATGATGATTGAATGTTCAATTTCCGTGTTCGCGACCGTGCCGTTGTCGCCGATGGATGCGTACGGCCCGATGTATGAATTGATAATCTGGCAATTCCGTCCGATGACCACCGGCCCGCGAATGAGCACGTTGCCGTCAATGCGCGTGCCCAAACCGATAGACACCTTCCCCTGCAACCGCGCGGTGTCCGGCACGCGCGTTTCAACGCGAAATGCCGCGGCCGGCATGTCGTTTAAAATCAACAGGTTGCCCTCCAACAAATCTTCCGGTTTGCCGGTGTCTTTCCACCATCCGCTGATTTCCTCATACCCCACCGTCAATCCGTTGTCCAAATAGTACTGGTGCACGTCCGTAATTTCCATCTCGCCGCGCGCGCTCGGTTTAATTCGTTCAACCGCCTCCAACGCGTGGTGGTCGTATAAATAAATACCGGTAATGGCAAACTGACTCATAGGCACGAGCGGTTTTTCAACCACGCGCACGATGCGTCCGTGCACGTCCATTTCCGGCACGCCGAATCGTTCCGGGTCTTTGACGCGCGAGAGCGCGAGCATGCAGTTGAGATTTTCATTTTGAAAGCGTTCCACGAAACGCCGGATACTGCCCAAGATAATGTTGTCGCCGAGATACATGAGGAACGGGCCGTTCAAAAAACCGACGTCTTTTGCGTTTTTGATGATGTGCGCGAGGCCGAGCGCACCACCGCGCTGTTCAATATATGTGATGCGAAGTCCCCACTGCGCTCCGTCTCCCACCACGCGCTGAATTTCTTTTTCGTCTTCGTTGATGTTGATACCAACTTCCGTGATGCCGGTCTCCGCGATTTTTTCCAGCGCATGAAAAAGCATCGGCTTGTTGGCAAGCGGGATGAGGTGCTTGTTGATGGTGTGGGTGACGGGCCGGAGGCGCGTGGCGCGTCCGCCGGCGGTTAGCAGGGCTTTCATAGACGCAGAAACCTTACCAAACTACTATTTTTTTTACAATCCATAGGTACGCGGCGAGGATTGGGTTCGCCACATACCGCAAAAGGGGCGAATCCACATCCGCCTCCTGAAAAAGGATGCGGCCGGTGGTAAACGCAAGCAACGCGCGGTCGCCTACCGTACGGGCCGCCTGCATCGCGCGGCGTTTTTTGAACC
>JBBTYK010000020.1:0-8207 GCA_038061815.1 Patescibacteria group bacterium
TGATTTACAGCAGATTGTAAGTAATCATATTAATAAGTGGGATAAATTCCGAAGGCAATCGGTTGTATGAAGTATATTTTTACTACCGATGAGGTGGAACGTCTGGAAAAAACAGTATCGGCATCAGTGAAGCAATATATTGAAGGCGTACTGGCGCCCGGCGTTATTGTATTGGTTAAAAAGTATATCAATGAAGGAGAGGCGCGTGTTGCGGGCAGTTTGGTGGGGTGGATGGCGCTTAAGGGGAAGGATGCTCTACGGGCAATGCCGCAATATTTTTTGGATAATTTATCTTTTAGTGAGCCGTTGGCATATACCATGGCTGATATGATTGTTGAGCAATGCGGTGACGCACTGCAGAAGGCAGTTCCTGATTTTAATGTTCAGGCGATACGGTTGCCATGGAAGACGAAGGTTGACCCGGCGGCATTGACAGACGCGAACCAACAAACATCAAAATCAATCCCTACGCCCGTCACCGTTGCGCAAGAACCGGAGGTGGTGGCGCATGAACAGCAAGGGCTGCGGCATCAGGACGCGGAGGAGCGGTTGGCGATTCGCGTGCGCATGATTGAACAGCTCGCGGGTATTAAGTTCAACAACCAAAATCTTGAAGAGCGGTTCCGTCACGTGATTCGGCCGGCGCTCAAAGGCGTGAAGGACTTGGCAGATGCGCGGCGGCAGCTCGCGCTGACGGAAGACAAGGGCGGCGTCGGCATGGGACATAATCAGGTTGAAGAGGTCATCGGATTGATTGAACGATTGCACGCAAAAGACCGTGAATTGGAGACGCGCGCAGTGACGGCAAAACCGGTTGCGCCCGCGAGTATGTTGCCGATGGTGGAGGAACATGAGGAGCTGGTGCCGATGGTGACCGGCGGGATTGCTTCGGCCCCTGCGGGGCCTCGCAATGACGCGGGGCAGAAACTCAACCAGTTGATTCAGCAGAGCGCGGCGGACCAGCCGATGGATTTAGGGCGCACCATGCATGATGTGGTCGCGCGGCCGATTGCGATGGGGCCGATTGAGGAATTGCGCACGATGGACCTCACGGATTTTCGCCGTTTGGCCGCCAAATCGGGCGCGGCGGCGGATAAAATCCGCCAGAGACTGGCGGTATTGCGCGAAGACGGCATTGACCGTTACGCGGCCGGCATCAAAGCGTGGCGCGAGAGCGCCGTGTACGGCGTGTATGTCCGCATGATTCGGCAGGGGTTGGTTGAGGGGCGGCCGATTGAGGACATCGCGGCCGCGGATACAAGCGACCCGGAACGATTCAGTGGCGAAGAGCTGCAAGCCGTGATAGAATTAAATAAGTCGTTGAGGTTTTAGCGTATGGCGCAGCGATTTTTGGTGCCGCAATTCATTTCCGACGAAGACAAAATCCTCGGCCCGATTACCGTGCGCCAATTTTTGATTCTCGTGGTGACGGCGTTTCTTTCTTTTATTATATGGAAATTGGCGGACTTGGCGCTGGCCGGCATCTTGATTTTTCTCGTTGCGGGCTTGGGTATTGTGCTCGCATTTGCTAAAATAAACGGGCAGGTGTTTCATATTTTTTTGTTGAACTTCGTGCGGAACACGTTCCGTCCTTCATTGCGCATTTGGCGCAAAGAGTATCCGAAAGATGAATTGCAGGCGTATCTCAACGCGGCGCCGCCGCCGGCGCTGCAGAAGGAGGAAATCCGGCGCAAAGAAATGCCGCGCGGCCGATTGAGCGAATTGTCGCTCATGGTGAATACCGGCGGCGCGTATAATCCGGAAGAGTATAAATAATATGGCCACAAAAAAATCGTCAGCTCCGCCATCCACGCAACGGTATCTTGACATAGCCTCCATCCGCGACGGCGTGGTGATTATGAAAGACGGGACGCTCCGCGCGGTGCTCATGGTGTCCAGCGTTAATTTTGCGCTGAAATCCGAGGAGGAGCAGAGCGCGCTCGTGAACGGGTACGTCAGTTTTTTGAACACGCTTGAGTACCCCATCCAAGTGGTGATTCAGTCGCGCAAGATGAACATTGACGTGTATATCAATCAGCTGAAAGAGCAGGAGCAAAAACAGACCAACGAACTGCTGCGCGGGCAGATTCAGGATTATCGGCAGTTTGTGGTTGATTTGATTGAGCTCGGCGAAATTATGCAGAAACGATTTTACGTGGTGGTGCCGTACGACCCGGTGGCGAATAAAAAGAAGGGATTTTTCACGCGGTTGAAAGAGGCGATGGCGCCGGCGCGGATTATTAAATTGAAGGAGAAGCAATTCAAGGAACGCACGCAGGATTTGCAGTTGCGCATTGACACCATCAGCGGCGCGCTGCAGGGAATGAGTTTGAAAGTGGTGCGGCTGGATACGCAGGGGCTGATAGAATTATTTTATAACACCTATAACCCTGTGACTTCCCAGCAGGAAGAATTGACGGATGTGAGCAAAGTGCAGGTGGAGGGCGATGTGGCGTTCGCAGAATAATATGGCATTTAAACCCGTACAATCCGGCGCCGTGGTAACCGAGGGGGGCAAAAAAATTGACCTTGCCGCGCTGGTGCGTTCAAAAGCGCAGAGCGAAGAGGCGGTGAAAGCGCACGCAGTGGAAGCGGATGTGACGGCGCTTGAAGAAGAGCGCGTGTATCGCGAGGGCGTGGTTTCGGTGCGCGACCTTATCGCGCCGGCGGCGTTCAAAGTGGAGCCGCAGGTGCTGCATCTGGGAGATATGGTGGTGCGCACCATTTATGTGGTGACCTATCCGCGCTACATCAATCTGGGTTGGTTCGCGCCTATCATCAACATGAATGTGACGGCGGATATTTCCATGTATTTTTATCCGATTAAAGCGAACATCATTTTGAAACAGCTGAAAAAGAAAGTGGGCACCGTTGAAGCGGAAATCAGGGCGGCGGCGGAAAAAGGGGCGCCGCGCGACCCGGCGGCCGAGACCGCGATTCAAGACGTTGAGCGCCTGCGAGATTCGTTGACGCAAGGCACGGAGCATTTTTTCCAGTTCGCATTGTACGCGACCATCTACGCTAAAGATGCCGAAGCGCTGAACAAGATTTCAGAACAGGTTGAAACCGTGTTTGCTAGTTCGCTGATTTACACCCGCCGCGCGTTTTACCAAACCGAACAGGGTTTCAATTCCACCATGCCGCTTGCGAACGATGAATTGGCGGTGGCGTTTAACATGAATTCCTCGCCGATTGCGTCGTCGTTTCCGTTTGTGTCCAGCGATTTGACCTCGGACAACGGCATATTGTACGGCATCAACCGGCACAACAACAGCTTGATTATTTTTGACCGTTTCAGCTTGCCGAACGCGAACGGCATCGTATTCGCCACGTCCGGCGCCGGAAAAAGTTACGCGGTGAAACTGGAGATTCTGCGCACGCTCATGATGGGCATTGACGTGATTTGCATTGACCCTGAAATGGAGTATAAAAATTTGTCCGATGCGGTGGGCGGTTCGTACATCAACCTGTCGCTGGCTTCCGAAAGCAAAATCAATCCGTTTGATTTGCCGCGTCCCACCACCAGCGATACGTCAACCGAGGACATCATTCGGAGCGCGGTCATTACTACAAAAGGCATTTTGCGTCTCATGCTTGGGCAATTTACCACGGAGGAGGATTCGTTGTTGGACCGCGCGCTGTTGGAAACGTATGCCAAGAAAGACATTACGCCCGACACGGATTTGACCAAATTGGGCCCGACGGACATGCCGATTCTCGCCGACCTACAAAATATCTTGGACGGCATGACCGGCGCCAAAGACATCGTTGAGCGGCTGAAAAAATACACCGAGGGCACGTTCGCAGGGCTCATGAACGCGTATACGAACGTAACGATGAATAATCAGTTTGTGGTGTTTTCCGTGCGCGATTTGGAAGATGAACTGCGGCCCGTCGGCATTTTCATTATCGTCAATTATATTTGGAATGTGGTGCGTTCCGAGCGCAAAAAGCGCGTTCTGGTGATTGATGAGGCGTGGTGGCTCATGCAGCACGAGGATTCCGCGCGATTTATTTTTACGCTCGCGAAACGGTGCCGAAAATATTATCTCGGCATCACCACGATTACGCAGGATGTTGCGGACTTTTTGGGGTCGCAGTACGGCCGCGCGATTGTGACCAACTCGCAGATGCAGTTGCTGTTGAAACAGTCAACGGCCGCCGTGGATAAATTGGTTGAGGTGTTTATGCTGACGCAGGGCGAGAAGTTTTTATTGCTTGAGTCCGGCGTTGGAGAGGGGATTTTCTTTGCAGGTCCGCGGCACGCTGCCATTAAAGTGGTGGCATCCTATAATGAAGACAAATTGGTGACCACGAATCCGGAACAGCTGCTTGAGATTGAAAAATCCAAAAAGGCGTTCCGTGAAATGGTGAAGGCGAAAGAGGTAGAAGACAGCGCGACTGCCGCGACGACGGCACCATCGGCGGCGCCGCAAGAGCTGAACATTGAAACGCCGGCCGAGGCGGCGGTGCCCGCAGAGGCTCCGGCTGCCGTGCCGGCAGAAATTCCTTCGCCGCCGGCGACTCCGACCCCACCTCCTGCTGAAACGCCATTATCGCCGACGCCTCCGCCTCCGGCGGAAGCTGCTAACAGCACACCATGATTTTTTCTGAACGCCGCAACGTGTTCATCGCGCTCATCGGCCTTGCCGCGCTCGTTGTGATTGGCGTTATCGTAGCGGTTATTCGTTTAACGGGCGATGACGGCGCTCAAACTAAAAATGCGGAAGGCACGCCGTTTACCGCGCCCGCGGCCGAGACCAAACCAACTGCGCCGCCGAAAGACCCTGACAGGCAGGCAGCGGAATCATTGGCGCGGTTTTTTGTTGAGCGCATCGGCAGTTATTCAAACCAGAATCAGTTTCAAAACGTGGAGGACGTGAAACCACTCATGACAGCGCGCGTGCAGGCGTGGGCTGACGGATTGAAAAAACAAGAGGCGGTGGGCGGCGGATACCGCGGCATCACCACGAAGGCGCTTGCGCTTGAGGTGGTGACATGGAATCCAAAACAGTCCGCGGTGATGCGCGTATCAACGCAACGGCAGGAAGAACGCGACGGCGAGGCGCCGCGGGTGTATTATCAGGATGCCGAGGTGCAACTTATCTATCAAGGAGACGCATGGCTCGTGGATGGGATTTATTGGAAAGAGGAACGCACGTAGTTGCGGAGCGTTTGTTGCCGCTCCATTGCGTGGGATGCGAGCGCGAGGGCGTATGGATGTGCGAGGCGTGTCAAAACACGCTTTTGTTTTTGCCGCCCGTGTGGCAGGAAGGACTGGCGCCAGTTTGCGGCGTTGCCGCGGTGTATCCGTACGGCGATTCTGCGGTGCGCGAAGCCATTCACGCGCTCAAGTATCGGTACGGTGAGGGCATCATGGGATGGATGGGGGAACAAATTGCACAGTGGGCCGATGAGGGCGGGAGCGACATCGTTCCGCGCGATGCGGTGTTCGTGCCGGTGCCGTTGCACTATCGGCGGTATGTGACGCGCGGATACAATCAGGCGGAGTTGCTGGCGCATGCATTCGGACGCGCGTTTGGTGTGCCGGTGGCGCCGTTGCTGAAACGCCGCCGCGCGACGGTGGCGCAGATGACGCAGTCGCGCATCGGGCGTCTGCAGAATATCGCGGGCGCATTTGTCGCAGATGAACGCGCGTGCGCTCGCTATGGCGCGCTTGGATTTCCAACCATCGTCATCGTTGATGACGTCACGACCACCGGCGCTACGCTTGCCGCCTGCGCTCGCGCGCTCACGGCGGTTGGCGCAACGCGCGTGTACGGTATCGCGTTCGCAAAGGAATTGTAACCAAAAATCCACTACACCGGTTGGCGGAGTGGATTTCTGGCAAAAGTGACATGCGGCGTAGCCGCATGTCATCCTGGAGGCCTCGCGAAGCGAGGCCGATAGGATCCAGATGTGGATTTACTGCGCCGGTGTTCCCGCAGCCGGTGTACCAGTTTCGGCAGCTGCTTCCGGCTCTCCTGCGGCATCTTGCGCCGTGCCACGTTTGTAGGCAACCCAGCCGCCCCATACAATGAGCACTAAAATGACGAGCCAAATGAGCTTTGAGAGCCAACCGCTCTCTTTGCCGCGTGGCGCATCGGGCGCTTTAGACCCTTCGTGATGTCCCTCGTGCACATCCCCCTCTTCCGGTTCCCCCTCGGCGCCCACCTCCAACTCCGGCGTCTCCTCTTGATTTTTTGGTTCATCCATATGCCTTCAGCTTATCAGAGGGGGTAAAACGGTGTAAATAGCGGCTGTGCACATCTTTTGGGGCGGCATAGCGGCCCTTTACACGCGCATGTATTCGTGGTATGATGGGTCGTCTCTCGCAGAGACTCATTGTTACCGGTATGAACACCATCAGAAATGTTGCCATTATTGCTCACGTTGACCACGGAAAGACCACGTTGGTTGACGCGCTTTTGCATCGCTCAAAAACGCAGCTCTCAAAAAAAATTGCGGATGACGTCTGTATCATGGATTCCAACGAGCTTGAGCGCGAGCGCGGCATCACCATTTTCGCAAAAAACGCCGCGATTGTTTGGGGCGACACCAAAATTAACATCATTGACACGCCGGGCCACGCGGATTTCGGTGGTGAAGTGGAGCGCGTGTTGAATATGGCCGATGGCTGTCTGTTGTTGGTTGACGCGAAAGAAGGGCCGATGCCGCAAACGCGATTCGTGATGCGGAAGGCCTTGGCGCTCGGATTAAAAATTATCGTGGTGGTGAATAAAATAGACAAGCCGGACGCGCGGCCGGATTTTGTGTTGAATAAAGTGTTTGAATTGTTTGTGGAATTGGGCGCGGATGAACAGGCGCTGGATTTTCCGGTGGTGTACGCGTCCGCAAAACAGGGCAAGGCGGGTTTAGAGCGGGATTTACATGCCATGACGGACATTGACCCTATCTTTGACGCGATTTTGAAATACGTTCCCGCGCCGTCCGGCGACCCGTCATTGCCGCTTCAGGTGCGCGTGGTAACATTGAGCAAAGACGATTTCAAAGGCCGTATCGGCACCGGCAGAATTTATAACGGCGTCATTCGCGCGGGGCAAGAGGTTATGCATATAAATCGCGCGGGGGAGATGCGGAAATGCCGTTTGGTGTCGCTCATGACGCTCCGCGGGCTTGAGCGCGTTGAAATTCAGGAGGCGTCAGCCGGAGATATTGTGGCAATTGCCGGCGTTCCGGATGTGGTGAGCGGAGAAACGATTGCGGACCCGGAGAATCCGGTGGCGTTGCCGTTGCTTGCTATTGAAGAGCCAACGGTGAAGATGACGTTTGCGGTCAACGATTCTCCTTTTGCCGGTACGGAAGGAGAGTTTTCCACATCGCGTCAAATTCGCGAGCGGTTGTACAAAGAATTGGAGACGGATATGGCGCTTCGCATTGAGGACGGCGCGCAGGGCGATTGGATTGTGTCCGGCCGCGGCGAGTTGCATCTGGCCATTCTCATTGAACGCATGCGGCGCGAAGGGTTTGAGTTTCAGGTATCTTCGCCGGAGGTTATTTATAAAGAAGTTGGCGGCAAGAAATTGGCGCCGTATGAACGCGTGTATATTGAAGCGCCGGAGGCGTATCAGGGAGTGGTTATACAAAAAATGGGCAGCCGCCGCGGCACGTTGCAGGAGATGCGCGTTGAAAATGGCGTGGTATTTTTGGAATTCATCATTCCGACGCGCGGATTATTCGGATATCGCAGCGAATTTTTGACGGACACGCGCGGTTTGGGCATCATCAATACGCTGTTTGACGAGTATCGGCCGGATGCCGGCGATTGGCGGGCGCGTGAACAGGGTTCGCTGGTGGCGCACGAGACGGGCACCACGCAGATGTACGGCTTGCTTGCCGTGCAAGATAGAGGCGTGTTGTTTGTGCGGCAGGCGATTCCGGTGTATGAGGGGCAGGTGGTGGGAGCGAATACGCGAGCAGGCGATATGCGCGTGAATGTGTGCAAGGAAAAGCGATTGTCAAACATGCGTTCAAAAGGCGATGGTTCCAGCGAACACTTCAACGAGCCGCGAACGATGGATTTGGAGGACGCGCTGGAATACATCGCGCCCGATGAACTGGTGGAAGTGACGCCGAAAAACATTCGTATTCGGAAACGGTATTTGCTGAAACGATAGCGGCTTTTACGTTGATTATTTTTGATTCTTAAACAATATGGGCAAGCGAAAAAGAGCGCGCATCATACA
>JBBTYK010000021.1:0-5185 GCA_038061815.1 Patescibacteria group bacterium
CTGTTGATGGTGGCACGCAAAAAACTCGGATGGGCGCTACCCGCACTCACCATTGCGGCGATTGCAACGCTCCATCCGATGGCAACGGTGCCTGCGCTCATCCTCACGGTCTTCACGATACTCGTGATACGCGGAGCGCGGTTGCGCATTGCGGCGCCGGCTGCGTTGGTGACGGCGCTCCTCATGCCCGCGCTGTTTTTCGTGAACGAGTGGCAAAAAACCCACGCCATTCCTTCGCTCGGCGAACTTGCGGCTCGCGCGGCATCGCGGTTTGCCGTTGATATTGACGCGCTGCCGCTTCAAAACAGTTTTTATGCGCTTCCCAATTTCACATACACACTCCGTATCATGATATGGATATTCGCGCTGGGTTGCATAGTGTACGGCATCGCGGCGTTGCGCAATCGCGCATTCATGCGTCCCTATCTCTGGACTGCCGGCATTCTTGCCGTCAGCACGGCGCTCGCTCACTTTTTGACGGCGCTGCCTGACGTCATCTCCTATGAACAATTTGATTACTCGCTCCGCATGCTGTGGATGATGGGGTTCACGCTCCTGCCATTCTTTTGGTATGGCGGCCTGGCCGCCATCAACCGCCTCCAGCGAACACATTGGTCTGTCCAAGGCCTGCTGGTAATAACGCTTACCGCCGGCCTCACCGCGAATCTCTATCTGCTCTATCCGCGCGTTGACCGCATGGTGAATCATCGCGGTTACAGCACCGGAGCCGCAGACCTCATCGCCGCAGAATTTATTGATTTTCAAAACCCGAATGGCAACTACGCGGTGCTCGCCAATCAATCTGTTGCCGCTGGAGCGCTCCGGCAGCTCGGATTCAAATACGAATTCCGCACGAAGGACGGGCCCGTCTATTTCTATCCGGTGCCCACCGGCGGGCCGCTGTATCAGTATTATCTGGACATGATTGACAAGGGGCCGACGACGGACATCGCTAAAGCGGCGCTGGAATACACCGGCGCAGAACGAGTATATTTTGTACTCAACGATTATTGGTGGCGCGATTACCGCATCGCAAACGAAGCAAAAAAATACGCCGACTGGTGGACGGACATCGCCGGCGGCGCGATTCACATTTTTGCGTGGCAGCGTAATCGCGACATGGGCTGGCTCACGGTTGAGCAGTTTACTAAAGAATGATGCTTTCTTCTTTCGCGGATTCCTCCGCCCGCCCCGCTACATATACATCGTAGTTGAATTCATCTGCGCCAACCAATTCCGCGCGGCCCTCAATAACCGCCTCAAACGGCCGACACGCAAAACAACCGCCGTCAGGACATGAAAACGTCCCCAGCTGCCGCGCCACTTTTATGCGTTGCGCGATGCCGAGCACCTTCGCTCGCGCCTCCTCGCGCACCGGCAACGTTTGTTGCGCGGGTTCATCATCGTTGGCGAGATACCAATAGCTCGCTCTCGTCACCGGCCGCGGCTGGCACTGTGACACCAACAGATAATAGATGGGCAATTGCAATGAATCCGCGTCTTCTTCGTGACGTCCGGTTTTGAAATCAATGATGTGCACGCTCTCGATTTCCGGAAGGTACTCCAACCAGTCAATGCGGCCGCATAGGATGATATTTTCCTCCTCGGACAGCCAAAAATGCGGTAAGTCCTGTTGGATTTTCACCGCGAGCCGCGTGAGCGGACCCGGGTTCTGGGTAACGCGCCACAGCATTTCTTTTCCGCGCGCCTTGTACTGATTTTCCTGCTCGTCATTCGGAAATCCGCCCTTTTTCCCTTTCACTTTTTCCCATACGCGGTCAAACCGCACCGCGAGCGGTTCGCGGAATCGCTCATCTTTCGGCAACACTGAAAGAGATTCCAACGTCTCGTGCACGGTCTGCCCGAGCGCCAGATGCGGGCTCATCAATTTTATTTTGTGGCCCGTGTTCGGGTCGCGATAAACGTTTTTCAAAAAATACGCGCGCGGACATTTCAAAAAATCACCGATGGAGGTGTGTGAAACCCAGACGGCCGTGTATTTATCGCCAGACATAATACTCATTGTGACTGATTCATCACAAAGATACAAGCCGTCCAAACGCGGCGCGCCACGCATCATGGTTCCCGGCCTCCACCAGCCATCCATTTACTCCATCGGCAACAATCTCCGGCACACCGCCCACGCGCGACGCCAGCACCGGAATCCCCTGCCGCAATGCCTCCACGATAATCGTCGGACAATTTTCATGCGCGAGCGAGGGGAACAACAGACAATCGGTTTCTTTGAACACTTCTTTTACTCGTACGAGCGGCAAACGGCCGTGAACGTGAATCCACGGGATTTCCGCCGCCCGCTGCCGCACCGCATCCATCAACGGACCGTCGCCCACCACATTGACGACGCACGCGCCGCCGGGGATTTCCCGCACCATATCAAGCAAAAACAGGATTCCCTTGTGCGACGCCAGCTGTCCCACAAACAGAAATCGCAACGGTCGCGTTGGACGCCACGAAACAAGCAAGTTTGTTGCAGGCGGACACCACACGATTTTTTCAAACGCGCTGTTCGAAAAAAAGCCGCGCGTCCAATGTTCGTTCCACACCCATTCCGAAGGCGCGCGAACCGTAGTTGGCGAGCCCAGCATCCGCCGCGTCAATGTCCGATACGCACGCGTCGGCAGCCCGCGATGCTCCCACGCATCTTCTTTGCCGTGCCACACCAATCCGCTCGGCGTGATGAGCTGCACATCATGCAAAAAATGAGACCACGCGAACGGCGGTTTGAGAGCGCGCGTTTTTTGAGAACGCAGCAGATACTGTCGCAGAGCGATGGCAGTGGTAATACCGATGCCCTTGAGATTGTGTGTGCGAATTTCTTCCGGCTCAATCTGCTTGAGCACCCGGCGCGTCACGAACCACGCATGGATGTTGAGCGTATCCATGATGTGCCACAGAAAACGGACGGGGGCGGTGTGGCGATAATCGTTGCGATACCAAAAGAGATTCAACGGATAATACCGATACACGCGGATGCCGTCCTCGACGGAAAGCCGCGGCGCGAGCGACGAAACGCCGCCGAACGGCCGCGTGGTCAGCACGGCCACTTCGTGGCCGCGGTCGCGCAATTCCCGCGCTTCCTGTGCCACAACAACTTCCGCGCCGCCGCGGCCGTGAGGAGGGTAGAGGTTGGTGATGATGAGGATGCGCATATTGGTTTATTTCTCGCCTCTCGGACCAGGCGCGGTCGAGGCGTGGTGCCCCGAACGAAACATCGCGAGTGCCGAAGCGGGCCTGGTGTCCCGACCCTGTCGGGACGAGCTCGGCACGAGCGTAGCGAACGGCCGCGCTGGCGGCCGTGAGCGTGTTGAGTGAGTGGGCACCCGCCGAGGGGTCCCTGACGGGCCGAGCGAGCGGAGGCCCCGGATACCGCGCCTGACGAGCCGAGCGAGCGCAGGCCCCGGACACCGCGCCCAACTATCCACCGTGCATCCCCAGTAATTCACCTGCCATGCGTTGCGCAGTATAGATGCATGAGGTACACTGAACCCCATGCCCGACATCCTGGAAAAAATCCCGCCGCAGAGTCTGGAAGCCGAGCGGTCCGTCCTTGGCGCCATCCTCCTTGACAAGGAGGTGTTCTTCAAAATCGCGGACATCCTCCATCCGGAAGATTTCTACAAAGACGCCCATGGGTATATTTACGAGAGTACGGTTGATTTGTCAAACAAAAATGAAGCGGTGGACATCCTGACGGTCTCTGCGCGGTTGGAGGAAAAAGGACAACTGGAGAAAATCGGCGGCCGCACGTATCTCGCGGAACTCACGAACAGCGTCCCCTCCACCGCGAACGCCGTCAATTATGCGCAGATTGTGCATCGCAAGGCAACGCTCCGGCGATTGCTGCACGCGGCAAACAACATCATGGAGCTTGGCTATCACGAAGAGGATGAACTGGAAAAAATTCTGGACGACTCGCAACGTGAACTATACAGCGTTTCGCAGACGTACTTGAGCCAGACGTTCCTTCCCATCCGCAGCGTGCTTGCCGATACGTTTGAACGCATTGACGAACTCCATCGCCAAAAAGGAAAACTGCGCGGCATCTCTACGGGCTTCACCGCGCTGGACAACCTCCTCGCTGGGTTGCAAAAATCCGACCTCGTGGTGCTGGCCGCGCGACCGTCAGTGGGAAAAACATCGCTCGCCCTTGACATCGCGCGCCACGTGGCCGTAAAAGAAAAGATACCGGTGGGCATCTTTTCACTTGAAATGAGCAAAGACCAGCTGGTTGACCGTCTGCTCTGCGCCGAGGCGCATGTTGACCTTTGGCGCATGCGCACCGGACGCTTGTCCGACCGTCCCGAGGATGATGACTTCCCGCGCATCGGCCACGCGATGGGCGTGCTGTCCGAAGCGCCCATTTTCATTGACGATTCGCCGAACGTCAACATCATGCAAATTCGCGCCAAAGCGCGGCGGCTACAGGCGGAACACGGGCTTGGACTCATCATGGTGGACTATCTACAACTGATGGAATCCCGCCAGCACACGGAAGAAAATCGCGTGCAGGAGGTGGCGGAAATTACGCGCGGACTAAAGAGCATTGCGCGTGAGCTGTCGATTCCGGTGCTTGCCCTCTCGCAGTTATCGCGCGCGGTGGAGATGTCAAAACCGGCCATTCCGAAGCTGTCACATTTGAGGGAATCCGGATCAATTGAACAGGATAGCGACGTGGTATTATTTATCTATCGCAAAGCCGCCGACCGCAATTATCGTTTGGAAGATATCCCGCCCGATGAGCGCCGCACCGCGGAAATCCACATAGCCAAGCACCGCAACGGCCCGACCGGTCTCATCAAAATGATTTTTGACGAGGAGCGCGCCAGTTTCCGCAGTTTGGATACGCAGTTTGCGAATGTTGCTCCGTTGCCGCCGCAACCGCAGCCAGTCAAAGTACCACAGTTTTAATCTCATCGTCATTTCGAGCGAAGTCGAGAAATATAATTAGATTCCTCGACAGGGCTCGGAATGACAAAAAAATATGTTCAATAAACTCAAACAATTCAAACAGATGCGCGACCAGGCAAAAAATTTGCAGCAAACGCTCTCCACCGAGCACGTGGAAAGCACGGCCGCGTGGAATAAAATTAAAATTGCCATGG
The DNA here is from genome assembly GCA_038061815.1 of Patescibacteria group bacterium. GTDB lineage: Bacteria > Patescibacteriota > Patescibacteriia > Magasanikbacterales > JBBTXJ01 > JBBTXJ01. The sequence goes on from JBBTYK010000021.1 coordinate 5,124, forward strand.
ATGGAAATCTGACGGTGACATCGGTGGATATTGACCCCGAACTTCTGACCGTGGACAACAAA
>JBBTYK010000022.1:0-8471 GCA_038061815.1 Patescibacteria group bacterium
CCACCAAACCGCCGAACACGAGATACCCCACCACGCGCCCCATGTTGAAGTAGAGGTGCGGACGGAATTTTTGCGCGCCGGTGAGGTGAGGAAACTGCTCATTGTATTTTGCCGCAACCGCAACAAGCAATCCGCCCGTTACCGCAATGCACGTGGAGAGCGCCGCAACCAATCCTATCAGAAACACCACGCCATACCCCATGGAATCCCGAATGCCGACATCAGGCAACAAATCAAACTGCCTTCCCAACAGATACAACCCCAACAACACGAGAAAGACGGCGCCAGTCTCAAGATGGCCACCCTTACTTGGCTTATCGTCATCATCGCGCGTCCCCTCCGCAGATACCGTATAGCCGTGTTCGGCAATGGCGCGGTTGAGCACCGCAATATCGGGGTCATCGGAACAGATGAGTTCCGCCTTTCCCGTGACATGGTCCACGTGCGCCGCTCCAACGCCCGGCACCTCCTTGAACTTCCGTTCAATCAGCACTTCGCATGACGCGCAATGCATGCCTTTAACCTGCAGGCAAATTTTTTTCATAATGCTTACCGTCAAGTATATACTGCGCCATTACACTCCACAACCGCCGCCACCTTGTTTCACGGTCGCCGGCTCAATCTCGGCGAGCACCTGACGGTACCCCGAACCGCTCGAATATGCCGAACCGAGCACTTCTTGCGGGTCTATCGCCGACCACGCCACGCCGCGGCCCGCGAAATATTTGGCGAGTGTCGCGTACGTCTCCGGGAACCAAAAACTGTTCACTGCAAGCGCCGTGCGATACATATCCGCCTCGTTCGCACCCTGACTCGCCATCAGTTCAAGCAATCCGAGCATCGCCATGCCGTGGTTGCAATCCGGGAAGTAGGTAGAATTGCCGCAACATGGACGATATACGTTCTTTGAAACGCGTTCCACCAGCGCCTGTTGGTCGGCGGTCAGCTGTACTAACCGATGTTTGCTGTAATGATTCATCGCATCGCCTTTTGAAAGTGTCCACCCGCCCGTTGACGCGAACTTGTCCGCGCCGCCGTATTGCGGGTCCTTCATCGGGCCTTTGTCCAGCACGTCATTCTTGTTAGCGAGTCCCAATGCCCAGAACATATTCAAGAGGAATCCGCTGTTCTGCGCATTTATCGTAAGCGTCTCGCTATCAATCGCCGAAAACATCTGCTCGTCCTCTGGCGCGAGACCGCCGCGACTCGCATAGATTTGCTCCAACTTTTTTCGGTCAATGACACCGAGGTCAACCAATTGCTTGCCCAAATCGCCCCAGCGAATCGGCAGGGCGAATCCTGCCAGCGGCAATACCTGACTTGCATAGTCTGTTGTGTCTTCGGATGCGAGAGGCGCCGCCTCGGTCACCGCCGCACCGCGTCCTACGAGATTCTTCAGCCGATAACGCGGCGACAAACGAATATCAAACAGCGCGAGTACCACAAGCGTAGCAATCACCAATGCTCCAGCCGCCTGCCACAAGGTAATAGTGCGGTGGCGTTTGAGCCATGTGTCCGCCGATGCGTGTCCGCCAACTGATTTTTGCTCTGATTCTGACGACGAGCCGTGCTCTTTTGGCGTATCGTGTTGAGCACAGCAATCCTGATGTTCCATACGGTTATATTCAATACTAAATAATAATTACCAATCGCGACAGCAGGCGATGATTTTCTGCGCCACGCCCGCCACACGGCCATGCGCGCGGAACAGATAGACCGCAATGAAAATCACCCAAAGCGCGGCAAGCGCAACCACCGCCGTCCATCCTCCCGTCCGGCCGCCGAGCACCACATACACAACGGCAACCATGCTGACCACATACGGCAAACGGAAGAGTGAGAATCGTTCCGGCAAACGCCGCTGCAGCAGATACATCAGACCCACGACGCTTCCACCCATAAGTATGCCAATCAACAAAGCGTCATCAACGCGTCCAGACACATACGCCACGAGCAGCCACAACCACGTCAGACTCACACTCACGCACAGCGCGCAGAAACGTCGGCGCACAATCTGCTGTGCAAGAAGACCAGCCGCATATAGAACGACGATACTTGCAATCGCAACGAAGAGTGTATTCATAGACCGAATTCAATCAACAGCGCCGCCCCAAGCAAGAACACCGCAACAACCGCCATCCCCTGATACGGAACGCGCCGTCCGTGAACCTTAGTCAGCAATGCGCTCACGGATGGCGCAACCGCCAGAAGCGCCGCGCCGAGCAATGCGCCCAGCACAAACCGATTGATGAGATAGGTGCGATGAAGGAGCGAACCATACTCGCCCGCAAGCGCAAGATACCACGAGGTGTAATCCCGAAAGAGCGGTACGAGCGGAATGACGGTAAGCACGAACGACGCAATGCCAATCAACGAACGCTGGCCCCACACATACTGCTTCTTCACGTACCGCGCCGCCCAAAGCCCGAGCGCCAATCCCGCCGCGCCAATGAAAACGCCGATGCTGATGCTGTTCACTCCCAATGACGCGGCGAGTACCGCGAGCGCGCCGGCGCCGACGGTGCAAAGCGGGCAATGAGCGTACGCAATCGCCGGCGCCGACAGACCAATCGCGCTTGCCGCGCCGTACAGGAACGCACTCCGTAAACTGAATCGTCGTTTCATACCATTACAACGTCATGAAAACATCAGACTCGCCCGACGCCGTCAGTCCGAAGATATCCCACGACCCGGTTTTCGGCCCAGGCATGCCGGGCGACCCAACCGGCATCCCGGGCAATGCAATACCGGAGAGCGCCGGCCGCTCTTTCACCAATTTCGCGATTGCCTCAACCGGAATATGCCCCTCAATAACGTACTCTCCCAACACGGTCGTGTGGCAGCTGCTCAATCCGGCGGGAATTTTGTACTGCTCTTTGATTGCGTTCATATCCAGCGTTTCTTTGACGGTCACATTGAGACCGGCGCGCCGCAGATAACTCGCATAGTTCTGACAGCAACCGCAGGTCGGCGATTTGTACACGATGACAGACATGCCCGTTAGTTCTGCCGCCTCTGCCGGCACGGCGCTGCCGCCGCGCCCGCTCAAGTAAATAATTCCTCCGATAAAGAGCACTCCGACGAGCACCAGAATGTGCTTGAAACGAATGTTGCCCATAGTAGTAAACTAAACGCGCCCGTCTGAAAAAACGGGCGCGCAATACACGAAACCAAGCTGGTGTTTAGCCAGCGACCGTGCGCGCCCACATCGGCGCCTCATCATCACCGGAAGAAAGATTGATTGCAAACCAGCGGCGAAACATCCGTAGCGCCGTTGCCAATAACAGAGAAGCGATGCGCCAATGCAGGGCGCTTGTTTGCAAATAACGACTGACGCGCGGCACAACATCCGGCGTCAAAAATAATGCCACCACGAAAAACAAACCCATGAACACCATACTCGCCGCCACGGGGGCCTCGTTGAAATTGAGCGCAAACGAAAGGTGGTGCGCGAGAAGCTGCATCGCGTTTTCACCCAAACATTCGGATAACATGGCGGGCGTCAGCGTGCACACATGCTGTTGCGCAGTGTGATTCATCATGTCGTGCATGCTCAACACCGAAGCCGTAGGCATCGCCACCAGAAAAAACATGAGTGTGCCGATTGCAACGTTCCGTATCATAGTGGTGCTAGTATACCACATGGTGATATACTGTAAAGACGTTATGCCATCAAAGAATACCCGTGCCTCCTATATCCGCAGTTTTGTGTTTGGCGTTGAGGACAGTTTGAGTTCCACAGTCGGGCTCCTCTCGGGACTCGCCATTGCCGGTGTCGCGCGCGATACCATCTTTGTTACGGGTGTCATTCTCGTTTTGGTTGAAGCCGTTTCCATGAGTATCGGCGATTTCCTTTCCGAACACGCCTCCGAAGAGTATCTGCACCATCGGGAAGTATCATCGCGGCGGTCATTCTTTGACGCGCTCATCATGCTTTTTTCATACATCGTGGCGGGCCTCGTGCCGCTTGCGCCCTATCTGCTGTTCCCCGCTACAAACGCGCTGGCGTTCTCGATAACGTTCTCGCTTTGTGCGCTCTTTCTCCTTGGCGTCGCGAGCGCGCACTTCTCGCGGCTGCCGCTGCTTAAAAACGGTTTGCGCATGTTCCTCATTGGCGGCATCGCGATTGCAATCGGAGTAGTTGTGGGAACCGCCATCACATTATAGCAAATAATTTACATAACTCATTGCTCTATGGCTGCAGGTGGCTCACCGCGAACGCTGGTCGCCCTCACGCGGCTCGCGCTCGGCGTGCTCTTTTTTTATGCCGGCATCACCAAGGTGCTCAACCCCGCGTGGTCGGCGGCGGGTTACCTTGCGGGCGCAAAAAATTTCACTGGCTTGTACGCGTGGTTCGCAAGCCCGAGCGTCTTGCCGATAGTCAATTTCCTAAACGAATGGGGACTCACCCTGCTTGGCGTGTCGCTGATACTCGGCATCGCGGTCCGCTTGAGCTCCGGTCTCGGCGCAATCCTCATGCTGCTCTATTATCTTGCTCTTGATTTCCCCTATCCCAGCGAACACGCCTTTCTGGTAGATGAACATGTTGTTTACGCGCTGACGCTGCTGCTTCTCGGCAATCTCCGCGCCGGCCGCGTATGGGGTCTTGAAAACTGGTGCGCCAAACTGCCGATTTGTTCCCGTTTTCCAAAATTGCGAAATTGGTTAGGTTAATATCTTAACATAATCCTATGGGAAAACTCTCCATCGGAAAATACGCCGGTCTGTGTGTGCTCGGCATGGAAGTTGCGTATGCGGCGTGCCTGTTTTATGGCACGACGCTCACCGGCGACGCGGCCGCGCTCCATCATGCGTTCTTCGGGCTCTTGCCAGGATTCACCTGGTTGAGCGCAGGCAGCGTTGTCGCCGGCGCGGTCACGGTGGCGATTTGGTCAGGAATCGCCGGCGCGTACGTAGCATGGATGCACAACGTGAGCATCAAGAAATAACCACATGTTCAAAAAACAAAAATCCCGATGCATCGGGATTTTTGTTTGTCGGGGCGGCGAGACTCGAACTCGCGGCCTTCTCTCTTCATGCAAAGGAGGGTCGGGGCGGCGAGACTCGAACTCGCGGCCTTCTGGTCCCAAACCAGACGCGCTACCAACTGCGCTACGCCCCGACCCTCCTTTGCATTACGAGCCGGGTTTTGCCGGTCCGTCAGGAACGGACATCGGCAAACCCGCCTCACGGCACGAGGACTAAAACCTTTTAGTCCTCGTGTCTCGTTCGGCCCCAAACCAGACGCGCTACCCCCGCCAAAGGCGGGTCCGCCTCTGGCGGAAACTGCGCTACGCCCCGTTTATTTTTTCATGCAACGGTTCAAATACAAGCCACGAGAAAAACCGCCAAACCGCGACAGCGGGTTTATTTATTTGCATAGGTTTGTGCCGCGGGTCAGAATCGAACTGACTACGCTTGCCTCTTCCAAGATTTGGACTATCTCATCACCCTCCGAAGGATTGCGGAGGGGCTGGGCGCTTGTGCAGGATTATTGTTGGGACTCACCTGCTAGTCTCTACACCTTCCAAGAAACTTCCGTCTTACGACGATACCCTTCTTGGCTTGGCTCGGGATTGTCCAAAAGGATGTTCCCCGAGTTCACCCAGTTTTTAAAGATTCATTACTGAATCTTGCCCCGAAGAATTTAGGGCAACGCTCTACCAATGAGCTACCGCGGCATAACTTCGCCCATCATACCTTACTCTGCACTTAAAGCGAAGTAGTGGACCCTAGGAGGCTCGAACTCCTCACCTCCGCGATGCAAACGCGGCGCTCTACCAAATGAGCTAAGGGCCCGTCACATGAATCCTAACAAGAACGGAGCTAGTATGCCACAAGAATGCCCCGTTGTCAACCTTGACGAACGGCCATTTTTACGCTATACTCAAATCGCATTTCTCATCCGCCCGGATGGTGGAATGGTATACACACAGCACTTAAAATGCTGGGCCGCAAGGCATGTGGGTCCGACTCCCACTCCGGGCACATCGCCTACTTTTTCCCGCGCACCATGTTCAAAAAATGATGCGCGGCCGTTGCAAGACCAAGAAGAATAAATGCGCCTGATGCCACAAGCATAATCACGCGGCCTTTGGTTTTTCTACACGCTCCATCCAACGCATTGCGTTCATAATGGCCTGGTCTATATTCTCTAGTGTTGCCTTTCGCGGCTCGTTAATGGTCATCCAGCCGGGAAATGCACGCGACTCATGCCACCCATGATGCGCGTAGAGTTTATGTGCTTTATCTTTCGGATCAATCACATTATAGAGAAGCCCCATTTTCCCGCGCGAAGTAAGATAATCATTGATCTGTTCAATAATAGCCACGCCAAACCCAAATCCACGGACCGTTTTTTTAATAAACACAAAATTAACCAAAAAACTTGGGATGGGCTTGTTTAGGTAATGCAATTCCGCATAGCCAAGCGGCACACCTTCCACCATCAGCTCAATACGATGATATCGGTCTGTTTCCCCCTCTTCTTTCATCACCCGTGGTTTTTTGAATTCAAAAGAAGGCGCAAAACCTGCTTCTTGATACCTGTGGAGCGCCATAATTTATACCGCATTAATCTTCGCCGCGAGGATAAAATCGTTTTCGGACAACCCACCAATAGAATGTGTAGAGAGCGAAAGCGTCACTTTGTTCCAATTTATTGCAACATCCGGATGGTGTCCTTCAGCCTCTGCAATGTCCGCCACGCGGTTCACAAACACCATCGCCTCCTTAAAATTCTTAAACGTAAAAATGCGCCAAATCCTTGTATGCTCTACATTCACACTCCACTCCGGAGTCTCGCGCAATAATTCCTCTACGCGTTCGCGCGCAAACGGCGGCATACCGCCCTCGCACGGTACGCATTTTTTCGCAGTGAGATTCATACTTCATTATGATATACTAAATCACAGCAGTTCACCAACCAAGAAGGGGAGGATACGATGACGAAGGGGGCTTTTTTGTTTGCGATTGCGTTCGGCGCTGCCGGATGCAGCGCAGACGACAAGACGGTTGCGGAACAGAAGCGCCACGAGGATGCTCCGCCGCACCACGACACGCGTTCGGAACCGAAGTTCGCGTGGGGCGTTGAGGTCTCCACCGTACAACTGGTGAACGAGGCCGTGAACCCGGCCACCTGCCCAAGCGGCTGGACTGCGCTCCAAGAACAATTGGCGCAAGGCGGCAACGGCCACCTCCCGCCGCTTCAAGCCGCGTACGTACGCCGCTTTGACAACCTCTACCAGTTCGCGCGCGCATCCATCGCGGCACATAACGAAATCGGCGACACCATTCCCACGCTCCGGCTCTCCACAGTCTGGCCATGCTGGGCCGCGGACGAATCATGGCGAAACGGAATGGCGCAGGCGGTGCAGGAACTCCAAAATGCCGGCTGGCGCGTTGAACTCACGCTGCTCCACCACGATTCCTACCCCGCCAACCTGCACGGCGGCGCAGGATTTGACCTTGGCGGCTGGGCGCACGAATCCGCCGCGGATTCATTCACCGCGTACGCGGGTTCGGTCATCGCGATGTTGCGCGATGTGCTCCCCGCCGGCAGCCGCATCTATGTGGCGAACGAATTGGAGGCATCGCTTTTTAATGGCTATCTTGACCCATCGGGCAAGTGGCCGCCGGGCGGCAAGAACGCCGGGCGCCGCATGGCGCAAGCATTCCTGCACGCACGCGATGCACTCCGTGAAGGCGTGCGGCTCATTCGGAATGCTGGATTGGAACCGGCAATCGCGGTAAACGTGCGCCCGCTCCTCGGCAACACCGGCGCCGCCGCTGACCGCACGCTTGAACATCTCCACAACTGGTGGCTGCTGGACGCGCTCATCCGCGGCTGTAACGATGATGCGTTCGCAGGCGTGTGCGACACCACGGTAGAACCGGCGCCCGTCACCATCGGCCTCACGTACTACGGCCACATGGAACCGAGCGAGGAAACGGTGGAACTGGCCGCGGGCATCGCCCTGACCGTGCCCGCCATCAACGTGGAACCGAACGCGGACATGTTCCGCCAAACGCTCCGCGACGTGCACGAACGGTATCCCGATGCCGCGCTCGGCGTGGCAGAAATCGGATTTTCGTCGGGCTCTATCGCGCGCATGGACGGTTGGCTACGCGAGTACCGCGACAGCGTGGGACTCGTGCTGGGATACGAAGAGCGACATTTCATCCAGCTCCACACGCTGTTTGCGGGCGCGGAGTTCTCCGAGGGCGAGTGGCATTTCAACCTCATCGGAGAATGCGGCGAAAACAACCGCTCCTGCGACTTCACGCCATGGGGCGAACGGGTGATGGAAATTCTGTACTGAACGCAAAGCCAGCGGCATAAACCGCTGGCTCTTTTTGTTGCGGGGGCCGGATTTGAACCGGCGACCTCCAGGTTATGGGCCTGGCGAGCTGCCAAACTGCTCTACCCCGCTAATTGAATTATACCCTGTGGATAAGTGGTTGTCAAGTTT
>JBBTYK010000023.1:0-8439 GCA_038061815.1 Patescibacteria group bacterium
GGAGAGGAAAGCGGCGCCGATGCCAAGCATCGCCTCGGCAAACATGGCGCTGTAAAGGCCGGTGGCGGTTACATAGAGCGCTATACCCACTAGTTGTATGAACGCCCCAATCTTGAGCGACCACGCGCGGCCGCGACCATCGGCCAACATGCCTGTCGGCACTTCCGCGAGCATCACAACCGCCCAAAACACCGCGTTCACCAGTCCAACCTCGCCCAAACTCAAACCGAGCGACAACAAGAATGGTACGTACGCCGTCACGGTGACGGTGGGACCCAACCGCACGAGCGCGGTGAAGAGATAATAGAGGCGTTCTGGCCGCATAGCGTCTTCTCCCTCCGTGGTGAAACGAAACGACCCGGTATTCCCGGGTCGTTATGAAGCTTATGTGAAAAAGATTACATCAGCGCCATACTATCCGAGAATGACAAAAACGCGGAATCGGGATTGAAATCCCCGATCTGCTTGGTCATACAAAGATAGTTGTGACGATAGTATTCCATAGTCGTATTTTTACGATACCACAGCCCACTACGGGGTGTCAAATATGGTACCCCGAGCGGTTTCCCGCCCGGGATACCATTACATAGAACACCCGCCGAGCACACGCAGAACGGGCTGCGGCGGCGTGTAGTCATCCCACGCCACCCACTTCCGGCGCCAGAACGTCTGGCCGCGCGGGAAGACGGCGGCGGGCTCCCGGAAGAACGGGAGCCCCTCCACCCGGCAGTTCTCCGGGATGACCGTGCCCCGCTCCGCGACCACGAGGACCATGCGCGGAGTCCAGATGGTGTCCGGGTCCGGGCACCCGTCCGGCGGCCGCGGGATGTACACCGCCACCCCGTCCGCGAGCCAGTCCATGCGGGCGGCCGTGCGGAAGGCGCGGCTCCCGCAGAAGTCGTCCGCGAGGGCGTTCGTGTAGGAACCGGCCAACCACACCTCCTCGAGCCGGTCAAAGACCGTGAACCGTGCTGCCATCCTCTCCTCCTCTGCGCCCGCAGGCGCTGGTGAAAAGAACAAACAAAAACCCTCGCCGGTCGGCGAGGGTTCTCTTGCTTGTTTATGAAAGGAGGTTACGTACGCAATTCACCATCCGACAAACAAACAAAAAGACCATCGCCGACAGGCGACATCTTCCAGAAATGTCGGTAAAGGAAACTAGCGTTTTCCATATCTATCCTCCACAGTACCGATACCTTGAAACTATGTCAAGCGGCGCCCTGTGGATTACTTCAAATACTTCCGTTTATTCTCATTGTGCTGTTCCAGCGTCTCCGCGTAATGCACATTGCCCTCCGGATCAGTCAAAAAGTAAAAATACTGATTGCCCCATGGATTTGCCACGGCCTGCAGCGCCTCTTTGCTCGGCATGGCAATCGGCCCAAGCGGCAGTTCGGGATACTTGTACGTATTGTACGGAGAATCCACCGCCGCGTCTTTCAGCGTAATCGCCGGCCGATTCCCGCCCGTCACGTAATTCACGGTGGAATCCACCTGAAGCGCCCAGTGAAGCGCGCGGCGGCGAATGAGGATATCCGCCACTTTGCGCCGGTCGTCAAAACCGCGCACCTCCCGTTCCACAATGGAAGCGAGCGTCAGTCCCTCGTGCGGATTCATGTCGTTGAATCGGAATAAATCAATCGCGCCCTTGTCAATAAAGAAACTCATGCGCGCGAGCATTTTTTTGAGCACATCCTCCACCGCCGCATCCTCATACACCTCGTACGTATCCGGAAACAGATACCCTTCCATGGAGACGTACCACGGTTTCTGCTGCAGCACGCCGAACGATTCATTCAAAAATTTCGTCGGCTGCCCATTATCCGCGCGATAATCCCGCGCAGGCACGCCGGTGTAATCAAACAAATCCTCGGCGCCTTTGATGCCCTGCTCTTCCAGATATTGTTTGAGGTCGCGCAGATTCCATCCCTCAATGATGGTGAGTTTTTTCACCGCGCGCGGTTTATTGGCGATGGACTGTGCAATATCCTGCACCGACCCGCCGATGACAATCTGAACATCGCCGGTGGCGAGTTTGGTGTCCAAATCGTTCCAGCGCACGTACCATTTCAACAGGTCCGCATCGCGCGGCGGCAGGATGCCTTTCTGCAACAACAGCTCCTGTACTGCCGGAAACTGCGCGCCTTCAGGAATCACGATGGTCGCCGCCAAATCCGGGTCACCTGTGCGCCAATACAAACGGTAGCCGATAAAAAGGCCGTAGCCGAGTGCGACAAGAATGAGAAATGCTATGACTTTACGCATACGTTACTTCATGTCAGTCACGAGCCGCTTTACGTCCTGCGCCCGATTTTTCGGGCACACGAGGAGGCCGTCGGGCGTATCCACCACCACCATATCTTTCAGTCCAATCACGCCCACTTTGCGGCCGCCCTGTGCAAAGACGAGCGAGCCTTCGCAATCTAACGCCGTAACTTCGCCGCGCGTCACGTTTTCGCCCGGCGTTTTCGCCAGCTCATCATACAACACATCCCACGCGCCGACATCGCTCCATCCATCGCCTTTTAAAATTCGTACGTCTTGAGGGTCCATATGTTCGGTAATAGCGTAATCAAATGAAATTTTTTGCGTTCCCGCGAGCAAATCCGGCGCGTGCTTCTCAACGGCCGCCATAATCTTGCGCGGCGTCCACATGTAGTAGTTGGCGTGCCAGAGATACTCGCCGGATGCGAGATATTTTTCTGCGGTAGCGCGGTTCGGTTTTTCCGTATGGCCGAGAAACTCATACACGTCAATGCCGTCGCGTGCTTCCAATTTTTTACCGACATGCGTGTAGCCAAGCACGGTGCTGGGGAATTTCGCCGGAACGCCCACATCAACCATCACGCCCTGTTCGCGGATAATCTGTTCAGCCACGCGCAGCATCCGCGCAAACCACTGCTCATCGTGAATGACGTGGTCAGACGGAATGAACGCCATCGGTTCATCCGGCGCACGTTCCATCAACCGTGACGCAGCGTACGCCATGGCCGGCCCGGTATCCCGTCGCGCAGGCTCAATAAGATAATGGTCATCCGATATATGCGGAAACAACTCTTTCAAAAGCGGAACGTAACGTTCGCTGGTAGAGAAAAAAATGTCGCCGCCAGCTTTTTCTACGCGCCGCACCGCTTGTGCCACCAACGGCTCCGCCCCTACCAGCGCGTGAAACTGCTTTGGTTTTTCCGTGGTGCCGAGCGGCCACAGCCGCTCGCCCACGCCGCCTGCCAATATGACGAAGTTCATGGTGAGTATGATAGCGAATCGCGGCGCCCGAAGCAAGAAAAAGCCGGAGTAGGTACCTCCGGCGTCAGAGCGGTAGAAGGCCAAGCCGCTCCGCATAAAGGATGGCGAACACCGTCTCCTCCGAATGAATCTCCCCGTTTTTGATGAGCTGCCAAATCTCGCTCATCGTATACGTACGCACTTCAATCGCATCCTCACGGCGATCGAGCCGCTGTTTTCCATGGAACCGACAGCCGGTTGCAATGCAGGTGTGGAAAATACTCGGCGAACGACGTGGTGAGATAAGGAATCCCACGCGAGGACTCGTGCGCACAACCGTTGCTGCCTCAAACCCAGTCTCTTGACGCAGTTCGCGTCGCGCCGCTTCTACCGGGTCCTCGCCTGGCTTGAGAGCACCGCCGGGCGCTTCAAGAATCAAATCACGGACTGCCTGCTTGAACTGCCGGACGAGAACAATCTCGCCATCCGTAGTAAGCGGCACCACGGTCACGCCATCCTGGCGCGTGAAACTGATGAACGGAACCGCCTTGCCGGTACCCGGATGACGAAACCGCTGTTCAACGAGCGCAAGACCTCCTTTTTCTCGAAGCACATGCGCTCTGCCGACAGGCCTCCATCGCCGCAGTGCGGCGGGTACGATAATAGCCATCGCCGCACCTCCGTATGGTTGACAACATAATCGTAATAGAACGCGCGCGGTTTGTCAATGGCGCCGTTATAACAACGCCCGGCCCGTCATCTCCTCCGGTTGCGGGATGCCGAGGATTTTGAGCATAGTGGGCGCGACGTCCGCGAGCATGCCGACAGGCGGGAGTTGCGCAAGGTCGCCGCCCGGCGGGTCGCCCGTGGGGCCGGTTTGGCCTTTCAACTGCGCGCCGACAATCAAAAAAGGGATCGGGTTGGTGCTGTGTTCTTTATCCATTTTGCCGGTGCTGATATTTACCACCTCTTCTCCGTTCCCGTGGTCTGCGGTCATGAGCATCACGCCGCCTGCCGCCTGTATGGCCTCCCACACCATTGCCATACCCTTATCCGCCGCTTCCACGCCCTTGATGGTCGCCTCCACATTGCCGGTATGTCCCACCATGTCCGCGTTCGCAAAATTGCAAAAAATGACATCGTACTTCCCGGATTTAATGGCGTTCACGGTTTCCTGCGCCACTTCAATCGCCGACATCTCCGGCTTCTCCGCGTAGGAAGGCACTTTGGGCGACGGAACAATTTTGCGGTCCTCATTCGGGAACGGTTCTTCAATGGTGCCGTTCAAAAAGAAAGTGATGTGCGCGTACTTTTCCGTTTCCGCCACATGAAATTGTTTCAGGTTCGCTTTACTCACCACTTCCGCCAAACAATTTTTAATCACCACCGGCGGATATGCCACCGCCACCGGCAATCCGGCTTCATATTCCGCCATGGTGACAAACAGCAAGTCGTCAATTTTCTCGCGCGCAAAATCCTTGAAATCCGGCATCACAAACGCGCGGGTAATCTGCCGCGAACGATCCGGACGGAAATTAAAACAAATGCACGCGTCTCCTTTTTCAATGTTGGCGACGGGCTGGCCGCCTTTCGTGATGACGGTGGGAATAAACTCTTCGTCAAATTTTTCTTTGGCGTATGCTTCTTCAATGGTTTTCAGCGGGTCTTCGGTCTGCGCGTCCGCTTTGCCCAGCGCCATCGCGTTATACGCTTTTTCCACGCGGTCCCAACGATTGTCGCGGTCCATGGCATAATACCGGCCGGACATACTGGCGAGCTGCCCCACGCCGATGGTTTTCATTTTTTCCTGCAATCGCGGCACGAAAATTTTCGCCGTATCACGTCCCACGTCACGGCCATCCAGCACCGCATGCACAAACACGTTGGTCACGCCCTGCTGTTTGGCAAATTCCAAAAGTGACCAACAATGTTCTTCCGAACCGTGCACATTGCCCGGGCTCAAAATACCGATGAGATGCAATTTAGAATTATTCTTCTTGGTATGCTCTACCGCTTTTTTGAACGCCTCGTTCTGAAAAAACTCTTTGCTTGCAATTTCCTTGTTGATGCGCGGGAACGTCTGGTAATACACGCGTCCCGCGCCGATGTTCAGATGCCCCACTTCCGAATTGCCCATCTCGCCCCAGGATAATCCCACCTCCGTGCTTGACGCGACAATCGTCATCACCGGATACTCGCGAATCCATTTGTTGAAGTTTGGCAACTGCGCCTTCGTGATGGCGTTGCCGTCAGAATCCGGCGCCACGCCCCAGCCGTCGCAAATAACCAACACCACCGGCCGCGGCTTGGCTGGTTTTTGTTCGGCAGTCACTTCCGGCGCCTCTTGTTGCCTTTTCTCATCGGGCATAGAAACTATCGCCCCAACTCTCGTTCAATTTCCATCACTCTATTATATTTCTCCACGCGTTCTGAACGCGACATAGAGCCGCTCTTCAAGTAATCCGCGTTCACGGCAACGGCCAAATCCGCAATGAACGTGTCGCCGGTTTCGCCGGAGCGATGCGATATGGATATTTTATAATTATGTTTCTGCGCAAGCATGATGGTGTCCATGGTTTCAGAGAGCGAGCCGATCTGGTTGACTTTGATTAAAATGGCATTGGCAACGCCCATCGCAATGCCTTTTGCCAAACGGTCTTTGTTCGTCACAAACAAATCATCGCCGACAATTGAAATCTTGCCACCCAATTCTTTCGTGTGCTCAACCCAGTTGTCCCAATCGTCTTCGTGCAAACCGTCTTCAAGCGAGATGAACGGATACGTATTCACCCATCGCGCCAACTCTTTCCGCAATTCTTCCGGCGTCCATGCCACGGAACCGTCTTTTTTCTTGAAGTAATATTTGCCGTCTTTATAGTATTCAGAAGTGGCCGTGTCCATGGCAATCATAACATCTTTACCCGCTTTATAGCCGGCTTTTGCGATGGCCTGCATAATCCATTTCAAACCGTCCTCATTATCTTTCACGTTTGGCGCGAAACCGCCTTCATCACCCACGGCCGTCACAAATCCGCCTTCTTTCAAAATCTTTTTCAGCGCGTGAAACACTTCCGAACCGATGCGGATGCGTTCGCGGAACAATCGCGCCTGCGGGACAACCATAAACTCTTGCGCGGTCAAATTATTATCCGCATGCTTGCCGCCGTTGATAATGTTCATCGTGGCAAGCGGCAGTTCAAATGTTTTATGTTTCAAACGAAAACATTTGCGGAGATACTTGAACGTGGGCAATCCTGACTCCCACGATGCCGCGCGCGCCGTTGCAAGCGAAACCGCCAAAATGGCATTCGCGCCCAGTTTCTTTTTATTCGGCGTGCCGTCCAGCGCGAGCATTTTTTCATCAATCTTGCGCTGTTCGCGCGCGTCCATTCCTTTTAACGCACGCGCGATGGACTCGTTCACATTTTTCACCGCCTTTTGCACGCCCACGCCGCCGTAGCGCTTGCCGCCATCGCGCAGCTCCCACGCCTCATGAGTGCCGGTTGACGCGCCGCTCGGCACGGACGCCTCGCCAACGCAGCCGGACTGCAACTCTACAAACGCGCGCACCGTCGGATTCCCGCGAGAATCCAGAATCTCCATTCCGGAGATTGACTTTATCTTGAAGGACATAGATACTTTGTCATTCTGGAGTCCGCCAAAGGCGGACGATAGAATCCAGAATCTTAATAAATATGAATCTAGTATAACATACTCGCTGGATCCTATCGGCCCGCCGCAGGCGGGCTTCCAGGATGACGAGCAGAAACCAACGCCTCAATGCCAGGCATCGGCGCGCCAGCCAGAAATGCCAGCATCGCGCCGCCGCCGGTGGATACATGAGATAGTTTATCACGAACGCCCACATCTTCAAGCGCCTGAATGGTCTCGCCGCCGCCGGCAACCGTAAACGCGCCCCGCAACGCCGCCGCGCCCATCATGCGCGCAATGGCGTAGGTGCCGTACTCGTACGGATGCTGTTCAAATTTTCCCATCGCGCCGTTCCAAATGATGGTATGCGCTTTTTCCAACAACATCCCAATCTGCAAAATGCTCTCGGGGCCGATGTCAAAAATCTCATGACCCGGCTCAACACGCAGATGGCCGCCGCGGACGAGTTCGTGCGCCTGCGCATCGCTTCCATCCGCATGCCCCACCACCACATCAACCGGCCGAAACACTTTTCGCTTCCCTACCAACGCATCCGCCTGCCCCAGCACCTCGTCCGCAAACGTCTGCCCCCCAATCCGATAATCCCGCGCATGGAGATACGCAACATACAAGAGCCCGCCCGCCACCACGTTGTCCGCAACACCGAGGAGCGCTCGTAACACCGATAACTTTCCCTCCACTTTCGCGCCGCCTAATACCACTACCATCGGCCGTTTGGGTGCATGCTGTACAGCGCGAAGCGCCTCAACTTCTTTTTGCAACAAAAACCCGGCATAACTCGGCAGATATTCAGTGATCGCCGCCACCGACGCGTGCTTCCGATGACACTCCGCAAACGCATCATTCACATACGCATCCGCGAGCGCCGCCAGTTTTTTTGCGAACGCCGCATCGTCGGCTTCCTCGCCCGGATAAAATCGCAGATTTTCCAGCATCACGAGCGAGCCGGGTTTCTGCGCCGCAAGCGATGCCTTCGCGGGAATGGTTTCAACAAACGACACCGGGTGTTTCAAAAGCCGCGCCAAATGCGCCGCCACCGGCTTGAGCGAAAGCGCGACAACTTTTTTCCCTTCCGGCCTACCAAGATGCGCGCCGATGACCACCAGCGCCCCGCGCGAAACCAAAAATTCAACGGTCGGCAACGCCGTGCGGATGCGCCAATCGTTCACCACGAGCATCGTCCGCCCTTCCGCCGCAAGCGGCACATTCACGTCAACGCGTAAAAAAATACGCCGACCGGCAAGTTGACGAAGCGCGGTAAGTGATGGCAACACCATACCGCTCTAGTGTAGCAAAAATCTTGGATTTTTTATACGGAACACATGAAGGCCCTCTAAAAAAAGCCGATATCGCCACATTGTTTTTTTGGAAGCTTCTTCCACGGCAACACTATCTCTCCATCCCCGATTCATACCCGTATCGGCAGACAACCCCGTCAGTAAACAACCAGCCGGTTTCAAAGCTTTTGGCTTGAGTCGTCGGGTCGTAAAAATATTTGGCCCTGAAATCAAAGGATTCCTTTGTATTGACGCCGGCTAAACC
>JBBTYK010000024.1:0-5097 GCA_038061815.1 Patescibacteria group bacterium
ACGCACGATGCGGAATACATCGCGCTCCAGCTCACATCGTTTGCGCTTGAAATTCTCCGCGCCGAGGGCGCCGAACCGGACTATCCCATCATGTGGCTTGAAAAAATCTCTTTCCCCACATGGCTCTACCAACGCAACTTTTCCGACCCGTGGAAAGAGGGAAATAGGATTTTATTTGTCGGCGAATTATTGCTTCACGAAAAACGAACCGCCGTGCTGGGCCAGCTCACCAACTGGCTCAATGAAACGGTCAATCAAAAAACCGGCTTTTGGGGAGACGGCGAATTATATCCAGCCATGCTCGGCGCGTATCACCAATATATCTTGTACAAAAAACTAAACCGCCGGCCGCCGTATATTCATACTGCCGTCACCAAAACTCTGGAACTTCAATATCCGGACGGTCTGTTCCGCCGCTACGGCTACGGCGGCGCGTGTGAAGATATGGACGCCGTGGAAATTTTGAAGCAAGGACATCCGTTCGTTGACGAACGAACACAAAAACGAATACAAAAAGTGTTCAACACCGTCCACGCAAAACTCGCGGCGATGCAGCGTGAAGACGGCGGTTTTGCGTACAATCCATACGTCGCCCTCACGTACAGCGGCATTCCGCTCCTCGCCTGCGCGCGCGGCGAATCAGACATCTTCTCAACATGGTTCCGGCTCAAAACCATCGCGAGAATTATGCTATAATACGATGCGTGAACGTGGAGAATGCACCATTGCTCCGCCCGCGGCGGATTACTATTGCAACTGACGCGACTCAACCGTCGCCGCATGTTATTGATGCCCGCCGATTGCTCCAGCCGTGGAGCGCCGTAGAGGGGTCCGGTGTCCCCAAGCTAGCCCCCGTTATACCGCACCCGCCGCGCCAGCTCATCCTACGCCGAAACGAATCAACCGAAGAAGGAGAACGCAACGACCGATTTTCGGTACTGCTCGCGCTCCTCGGTCATCCGCTGCGCTGGTATCGCTATTTCCATGCGGCGCGGCCTGCTGAACCAGAAACTCCACCAACACCGACAGCGCCTCGTTTCACGCTACCAAAAATTCATCTCCCGCGCTGGCAAACCACGCCAATCACCGCAACGCGCGGCAAAGCGATTGCTTCGTTCGCGCTCGTGTCGTTCCTGCTCGTGCTACCGTTGCAGTCACTCTCATCTCTTTCGCTCTTCAAAACCAAAACCTCGCTTGACCAACAACTGGCCGAACTCCAAACGGCGCTTGAGGCGGGCGCCGCGCCGACCTCGCTCGCGCCGTCGCTCTTTCAATTGGTTGAAACATTCCACGACGCCGAACAACAACTCGGCGCTGGCGAGGAGCTGGTGAAACTCGCGGCCTTCGCGCCCATCCCGCTCGGAAAATTACAATCAAACGCGGCGCTTTTTGAAGCGGGCCTCGCCATTTCAAATACCATTACCGCCATCGCTGATACGCTCGCGAATTTTCCCAAAGACGCGCGCACTGCGGACAAAGCGCGCATACTCTTGGAAACCGTTCGCGCGCTTGAGCCAACCATCGGTGACATAAAAACATCCATCGCGCACATCAATCCGCGCGACGTGCCGGAAGAAGCGCGGCCGCACCTGCCCGGCATCGTCAATCTCGTTGCGGCGGTGGAGCGCGACCTCAAAACAGTCGGCGGCGTCACGGAAGCGCTTCTCGCGCTCCTCGGCGCCGATGCACCCGCGCGCTTCCTCGTGCTGTTCCAAAACGATGAAGAGCTCCGCGCAACCGGCGGATTCATCGGTTCGTTCGGAATCTTGGACATCGCCGACGGTTCACTGAAAAAATTTGATGTTTCGCCGAGCGGCTCCTACGCCGTGCAAGGCCAGCTCACCGCATACTTGCGCGCGCCCGAAGCGCTCCAAACCATCAACTCGCGTTTTGAATTTCAGGACGCAAATTGGTTCCCGGATTTTCCCGCAAGCGCCGAAACCATCATGCGGCTCTACGAACTTTCGCACGGCGCAACGGTTGACGGCGTCATTGCCGTCAACACCGGCCTCCTCACCGGATTGCTTGATATTCTTGGCCCCATCATTTCCGCCAATAACGCCGCGGTCATCGGGAGCAATACTGTCATCGCACAAATCTACCGCGACATTCAAACCAACAAAGCGCGCGGCCTTCCTCCCAAACAGCTCATCGCCGCGCTCGGTCCGTATCTCGCGGGACAGCTCGGCGCCGCCACGCCGCGCGAATTTATGCAATTTGTCCAGCTCTTCAACACCGCGCGCAACCAAAAAGACATCCTCGTGTACGCCAAAGATGCGGGCGTCGCACAGGCGCTCCACACGCTTGCATGGGACGGCGCGATTGACCAAACTGCGGAACAGGATTATCTGTTCGTGGTGCAGAGCAACATCGGCGGCGGCAAAACCGACACGCGCATCCAACAAAAAATCATTGAACGCATTGAAATCCAGCCGGACGGGTACGTGCGGAAACAGGTGACGATTACCCGCACGCACACGGGCGCGCCGGCCGTTGACCCGCCGAACCGAATGTATGCGCGCGTGTATGTCCCGCAAGGAAGCGCGCTCGTTTCGGCAAGCGGATTCATGCCGCCGCCGGAATCCGTTTTTCACGCGCCGGAAACATGGTACGATGAGCATCCGCTTCTTGAAGCGGAAAAACGCGGCGTATATGATTCAAAAAGCGGCGTGAAAATCTACGAAGAATTCGGTAAAACCGTGCTCGCCGGATGGCAGTTGACGCCGCCCGGCGAAACCAGTATCATCCAACTCGACTACATCCTCCCGAAACGACTCTTTGATACACGGGTAGTGCGCGGCGCCGGACTCCTGCGCAAACAGCCATCGTTCTCTTTCTCGGCCGCCGCGATAAAACAGCCGGGGCTCCGCAATACGGAACTCATCACGTCCGTACATCTGCCCGACGGATGGGAGCCGGTTTGGCTCACCGACACCAATCTTGAACTGGGACAGCGCGTCATCGCACGCCGCAATAATTTCACCGAAGACCAATTCATGGGCTTCGTCGCCGCACATAAATAACCCCTATGCCAACCTGGCCACGCACGACATCCCACAAAACAGGAGGAAAAACAACTGGTATACACAAGAAGGTGTCACAGCGCGAAAAAGCGTTACGCACCATCTATAGCGACGACAACGGCGACATGCCGCCCATGCGCGCGCTTGAACGCCGGCGCGGCAGCGGCCGCGCCGCCGTCCTCACACTGATTGTTATCCTGCTCGGCATCGCGGGTGTGATTGCGTGGAAACAAAAAGGCGGGCAATTTAATTTCAATCGTCCGCCGAAAGAGCAAACCGTCGCGGTCGCCGTAGCGGGCGAAAAAGAAGCTCAACTGCTTTCGCCGTACCAATTCACGGTAAATGTTGACCCGGGCAACACTGCGGTGAAAAACGCGGCGCTCTCGGTGTTTCTCCCCACGGGTTTTGACCTCACCAACACCGAACCAACATTTACGGAAACGCCCGGCGCGCGCGAACGCGTGTGGCGCATTGCGCCGGAGGACTTCAAAAAGAACCCGGCCATCAAACTGGAAGGCGTATTTCTTGGAAATCTCAACGAGCAAAAAACCATCCGCGCCGTGCTCACCTACACGCCGCGCAACTTTGATTCCGAATTCCAAACGAATACCATCCACACGGTTGAACTCAAAACAACACCACTCGCCTTCAACGTCACCGGCCCCGAACAAATCCGCGGCGGAGAGCCGGTAGTATTCACCGCAAACATCAAAAACAGCGGCAACGAAAAACTCGCCGGCCTCACCATCAAACCGCCAACCGGCAAAACATTCGCCCTCACCGATGACAAGACGGCATTCACGATTGCGGAACTGGATAAAAACACCCAGCTCTCCCGCGAATTTCACGGCTCATTCGCAAGCGACATGGAAGGTTCAACGGCGCTTGCATGGACTATCACGATGAGTAAAGAGGGCGCCGAGTACGTCATCGCCGCCGCATCGCCAACCGTCGCCGTAAGCCCCCAGCCGCTCATCCTCACCATCGCGCTTGATAACAATCCAGAAACGATGAGCCCGGGCGACATTCTGAAGGGAGAGGTGCGCTATCACAACAAAAGCGCCAAAGCCGTTGAGAAAGCGAAACTCGTGCTTTCCATTGACGCGCCCGCGAAAAAACGCAACAGCATTTTGGAATGGGACCGCATTGAAACCACCGGTTCGCCAGCCGTTGAAGGCGTACAACAAACTGACACGGTGCGCCGCGGCGTCATCACATGGTCGTACGCCACTATTCCGACATTGGAAACCATCGCGCCGAATCAGTCGGGCATCCTCTCGTTTTCCATCCCGATTAAAACAAGTGAAAAATTTGATTACACGCCCATCGGCGCGGCCTCCATCGCGCTGTCGTTTGAAGTGCAGGCGGCAGGCGACCAAACCGCTACCGCCCAGCCCATCACGCTTCCGCTCGCGGCCGACACGCGCATTGCGGCCGGTGCGGTGAAAACGGGGGACGCGGTGACGCTACAATGGACGATGAATCACCACTTCCACAATATCAGCGGCGTACAGGTGCAGGCAACGCTCTTCGGAACGATTGAATGGCTGAATCAAACCGACACGAGCGATGGCACTGTCACATATGACCCCATTCGTCGCGCGGTGACGTGGGATATCCCGGCATTCGCGGCAACGGAGGGAGTCGCAACGGCAAATTTCTCCATCAAAATAAAATCGGCTGACCCGACGCAAACCGCGCTCATGAGCGAAACCGCGCTCACCGCAACGGACGACATCCTCGCGCGTTCCATCACACGCAAAGCGACAGAAGTAAAAATGCCACGATAGCGTGTGCTCCCACGAGGAATCGAACCTCGATCTTGGGATCCGGAATCCCACGCTCTATCCGTTGAACTATGGGAGCAATCGAACCAAACTATAACACCAAAACACATTCTACACAAGATGGCGCACGCGCCGATGGAGGCGAATGAAAAGATACCAAAATCTACACAAGGGAATCTCAAACGTCCCAGGATACGAAACCATGGCGCCGCCGAATCCTTCTTTGAATCGCGTCACGCTCATCAACGCATGGCTGGTGGCGCCGAACCGCGCCCCCCCCCCCCCCC
>JBBTYK010000024.1:5107-9176 GCA_038061815.1 Patescibacteria group bacterium
CAAGCGGATGTATAATCTCCCTCTCCACTCGGGGGAGAGGGCTGGGGTGAGGGGGCGGCGCCACTCCTGGGCCTGCGCTTGCTCGGCCCGTGAGGCACCCCCACAAATCATACCACCGAAACCCGCACTTCTTCGCCCACAACATCGTCATCCAATGCAACAGATACGGCGCCATAACCTCGTGGTCTTTGTCTGATGACGCGCCGTGGAGATACGTCACTGTATCGCCGTACGAAATGACGATATTCGCCGCGCGTACTTTACCGTTGTACCGCGCGACAAACAGCCGCGCCTCGCAGCGCGCAGGAACAGGCGCATCGCCCGCGCCCAGCGTTTCAAGCATTTTTTCATAATACGCCGGCGCATGCACAGTAAACCGCTGCCGCTCTTTTGTTTCCGCAAGCAATTTCAAAAACCGCCGCACACCCCAAACACCACTTGCTTCAGAAACCACCACGCCATGTTTTGCGGCAAGCCGAATGTTATACCGCGTCTTCTGTTTCATCTGCGCGAGGAGTTGCTCTTCCGATGCCGAAAGGTCAATAATGCGCGTTGTGGATGGATGGTGGTCGCGGACTTTCCGCGCGGCAGAATCCATCGGCGCATCCGTGAGCGGCTCAATCCTCATAAACACCGCGCCTCCTTTTCGCGCATGCGCAACAATCTGTTGCCATCCCACATCATCAAAATCAACGCGCGCCGCATGCGCGTATCGTAACCCAAACGGCAACTGCACCCACTGGAGCGCCGTCTCGTGGTCACCAACACGCACCCGTTCCACGCGTCGTCCCACCGCCTCCTGAAACGCGCCCCACTCGCGCGATTGCAAAAAAGCGCCGCTATACGGCCTGTTGGCCTCGTTCTGCTTCATAAGCACCCTCACGCCGAATAATACGCGCAATTTCCTTGAGCGCCTGTTTTGCTTTCAAAATCGCTTCCCGTTGTACGTTATACAAACTCCCCACATACACCACTTCCCGTATCACAGATGCCGCCTCTCGCTTTACGCCCTCACCGCGCGCGATGGCAACTGACGCAGTTTCCAACGTCTCACTTTCCGCCGCGTGTTCATCTGAACCCAATTCAACGGTGTGGGCAAGTTCAAGTTTTAATTTCCGGCCGAGCTCAAGCGCCGCATTGCTTGGGTGCTCACCAAGAATATCCTCTATCAAATTAAAATAGTCGTCCGCCATTTTTACCTGTCCGTCATGTTTAAAACGTTCCACCACCTCACGCACTTCGCGCACCGCTGCGTTGTCGGCGCCGAGAAGTTCCGCCACATCACGCGCCGCGGCCTGCAACCGCACGAGCAGCGCTCCATACGCAAGTGACATTTCCGTATCCGTTTTTATTTTCTTTTCCTCGTTGCTGTAATCCGTCTCCAGCGGAAATTTTACGTTTTCAACCGACAGCTCAAAATCCCGCGCATAATTTTCATATCGCTTCGGTATGGCAACGTCCGGATGCGCCTCGCGCGCTCGTTCGCGCGCCTTCCGCAGTAATTCCTGGTCTGTATCGGAAGTCTCCGCTCGCTGTTCGTGTGGTTTCATATATTTTGCAAATAACGCAAGGCGTATTTTAGTTGCATTTCCGTTCCTCCTTCCTCCGGATTATTCCGGAGCTCGACGAGCGCTTTTTGAATTTCCGGCGTTTTGTACCCCAGCGAGGTAAGCGCCTCCGCCACCTCTTGAAGCGCCGGCGTGCCCGCGGCGGCAACCGCGCCGGTTTCCTTTTGCATGGCCTCTTTCAATTCCACAATAATGCGGTCCGCAATTTTTCGGCCAATGCCGGAAATACTTGTCAAAAACGCAACGTCCTCGCGCGCAACGGCCGTTTTTATTTCCGCCACGGTGCCGAGCGCCATAATATGAATGGCCGTTTTAGGACCCACACCGGAAATGCCGATGAGTTTTTCAAAAAAAATAAGCGATGCGCGGTCGCTGAATCCGTACAATTCCTGCGCATCTTCCCGAATATGCAGGTGTGTGTGAAGCGTCACGCCGGTTCCGTCGTGCAATCCAACCGCAAGCGTTGCCGGCACGCGCACCGCGTACCCAACGCCTCCCGTTTCCACCACCACCAATTCCGGCCCTCGTTCTACAATCGTGCCGGTAATGCGTGTAATCATAGTTATGCCGCCATCCGCGGCGCTTCAACACGCGGCTGCTGTTGTGCGCGGTTCCATTCCAACAATCGTTGCTTCGCCGCGCCTAAATTCATGGCGGTATCCAGTTGCACTTTAATCTCCGCCGTTCGTGCCCGCGCCTGCTTGTTCTCCGGATTCTGCTTGAGTTCTGCGTTTAATTTTGCCGCCTCTTGTTCTCGCGTGCGCTCCCACGCATCCATGGCCGCCTGGTCTTTTTCAATCTTCACCAGTTCCGCAACCGCGCCTGCTTCCGCCGCCTTGAGCGTTGACATCTCGCGGTCCGCCGCCGCTTTTTGCGCTACGCGTTCTTTAGGACCAGCTTCGGCCAATAAACGGCTTGCCAGCGCCGGATTGTTAAATCTGCGCGCTAATTCTTGAGCTTTCCCAATTTCTTCTCGTGCAACTCGCTCGGTCAATTCCGCGCGCGTGGCTTCTGCCCGCTGTCCCGCCGCAAATCGTTCCGCCACCTCATCTAACCGAACAATCCGAACACCGCCCTCTATTTTTTTGGGGGCCTCTATACGCGCCTCGGCATTCTCTTGCCGAGGACGCATTTCAGGGCTCGCAAGAGGCATATATCCTCCAAATGTCATTGCGAGCGAAGCGAAGCAATCTAATCCGATTGCTTCGTCCGCCGCGGCGGACTCGCAATGACTAAGTAAACTCCTTCGCCAACTCCACCAATAAATGCACGCCGTAACCAGTGGCGCCCGCGCGCATCCACGGCTCCGCTTTCATGTTCCACGTCCAGGCCGTGCCGGCGATATCCAAATGCGCCCACGGATACGAAGTAAACTCTTTCAAAAACGCAGCAGCAGTCGCGGCGCCGGAAATTTTTCCGCCGATATTCTTCACATCCGCCATTTCGCTTTTCACGGCTTTGGTGTGGTCAGGCAACAGCGGCAAACGCCACACGCCTTCACCCGCCGTTTTTGCCGCGCTCACAACATGCCGCGCAACATCCTCGTTGTCTGAAAACAATCCGGCGTGCCACGGTCCCATGAAAAACGCGCACGCGCCGGTCAGTGTGGCGAGGTCAATCACGGCGCGTGGTTCGTACTTTGTAGCATAACACAACGCATCGGCCAAAATCAACCGGCCTTCGGCGTCCGTGTTTAACACCTCAATAGTTTTTCCGCCCATGGTGCGCACAATATCTCCCGGCCGATACGCGCTGCCGGACGGCAAATTTTCCGTTGCCGGCATCAAACCAACCACATTATTCTTTATGTTCATCGCCGCAATCACCCGCATCGCGCCCAGCACCGCAGCCGCGCCGCACATGTCATACTTCATTTCATCCATCGCCTCGCCCGGCTTAATGGAGATACCGCCGGAATCAAAGGTGATGCCTTTGCCCACGAACACGAGTGGTTTTTTGGTTTTCGCGCCGTTCATCCATTCCAGCACAATAAATGCCGGCGGCTGCACCGAACCGGACGCAACGCCAAGCAACGCGCCCATGCCGAGTTTCTTCATCTCATCGCGGCCGAGCACGGTTACTTTTAATTTCGGATATTGCTTGCCGATTTTCTCCGCCTCGCGCGCAAGATATGTCGGCGTCATTTCAACCGGCGGCAGATTGCCAAGGTCGCGCACGTGATTGATTGCGTCCGCCAGAATTTGTCCGGCAATCAGGCCGCGTTCAAACGCGCGGCGGTATCGTCCTTCAACGCCAAACAGCGCAACGTGTTTTATTGCAGGCGATTTCCGCTCCGGGTCTGTCTTGTACTGGTCAAAATGGTACGTCCCCATACCCACCGCTTTTGCAATTAAAACGCCAAGCGGTTCCGGTTTGAATTTCGTCACAAACCACGCGGGCGCTACTAATGTAAACGCATCCTGTTTTTTATTCTGCAACCATTGCGCGGCCGTGGCGATTACTTTCCACGCCGCTCCGGCATCAAAAGATTTCCGCTCGCC
>JBBTYK010000024.1:9276-10673 GCA_038061815.1 Patescibacteria group bacterium
GGGGTACACAACACCCACCTCTCCTACCTCCCCCTTAAAATCCCCGGCCGCCAAAAACTCCACAACTGCAACGCGCGCCGCCTCCGGCAAATCTCGCGCCTCGCGCGGCAGTGCCCTCTGATTCTTCTCAATAAAAATCACCGCCGAATTATGTTCCTCCACTGTTTTAGAAAATGAGTAGGTCATACGTGAATCCTACTCATTCATCCTAAAAAAGTCAATCTAAAAGAAAACCCGACCGCTTTCGCAGTCGGGCGTGTAGGGGGTGTATCTGCCCCCATTGTTGCCCCGTATCCTTACGGGGTGCTTTGTTTGAGCATCGTTCCTTTCTCAATTCGTGTGTCTCACCGTGGCGAGAGCTCTCGCTACTCGCCCTGCTGCCGCTCCTCCTGCCCATGCTCCACGATGAGCATGGCCGGGATCGCCGCGATGAGGCCGACGAGGAGGACGATGGAGACGATGATGGCGACGGCGACGTACATCACGCCATCTCCGCCACGAGCCGCCGGACGTTGGCGACGGCCCACTGCCGGGCCTGCCGCCGCGCCCTGCGCCGCTGGGCGGCGTTGCCGCTGCCGCCCACCGCCTCGGCGGCGAACGCCACGAGGTGCTTCTGCCCCTCGTGGTTGCCGGCGGCCCGCAGCCGCCGCATCCGCGCGTACATCCCGTTGATGATCCTGCCGGTCGCGTCGCTCTTCTTGTTGTTGCGCATCTTTTCTTTCCCCTTCCAACCCGTCGTGTCGGCGACGGGAAAAATGTTGTTGTAAAACCTCCATCAGATTCCGTCCTGAGCCCTGTCGAAGGACTAGAGACAGATTCTGAATAAAGGTGGGGACGCGAGTGGCTGTATCAGCACACTGTTGTCCCCATGATGCCCATTGTCAGCTTTCGTTCTCCGGCCACGTAACGGGCAAGCCTCCGGAGTAACGCCGCGCCGAAACTTCTCGGCTTTACTTTTGTGTCGATTTTTTCAAATCAACACGCGGGTCAACTTTTCGTCTTGCGACTACTTCGTCTTCCCGAGGGGCGCGGTATTGTTCCCCTCACGAACAAACTAGCTAGTCGTCGCTGCAGCTCGGGCAGCAGTGCACGCCCATGGCCTTCATCCGCGCGATGTTCTCGCGCCGGTCGAGCTCCATGAGCGCCGCACAAGCGGCGGCGAACTTCTCGTCCTCGAACTCCCCGTGGACGGAGCAGTGCCCGCCCACGTAGTCGTCCGTGGCCATGGAGAGGTTCCCCATGGCCCCGAAGTTCGGGACCATGTACATCCTGCCCGATCCCTCCTCGTACACCGAGAACGTCTCGCCCGTGCACCCATTCACGGGGCACTGCGGGGCGTGGACGCACTCCCCGACACGGGAAAGCGTCGAGCAACGGCAATTCGCATTCGCCATCTT
>JBBTYK010000025.1:0-12328 GCA_038061815.1 Patescibacteria group bacterium
TGCGCGCGCGCCACCGCTTCCTCGCTCAAATCCGGTTCGTCCGGCAAATAAAAACCCGCGTCCTTTCCTCCAGGTATAACGCGCAACTCCGGCTCTGTTTTTGCTCGCCCCTCCTCATCGTCCTGCTCATCAAGGGGCTCTTCTGCACCGTGTGGCATATTACGAAGATGGCTGGGCGCTTGTAAGCAGCTCCTTTTTCACGCCCACAATTTCCTCCTCAAGAATAGCATTAAAATTTGGCACTTTAGTTTGTAAAAACGCGAACAGGCGCGGCGGGTCGTTTGCGAGTTCGCTCACCACCGCATCGTCCTCGGTGGCAAGCAATTCCGTCAGCCGCAACATAATGCGTTTCTGCACCACATCAAGCACGCGGTCAACCAACTTCGCTTTTTCATCATCCGGCATATCCTGCAGCCCGAGCGTGGTGATGATATTTTCGGCGAGCAATGGGTCGTTTGGCATACGCATGAAGTAAGGAGAATGAGATGGTACTAGTATACCACAATTGACAATGCACAAAAAATAGCGTATCCTATATTCATTCAACCAGGCCCCATCGTCTATCGGCTAGGACATTGGGTTTTCATCCCAAAAAGTCGGGTTCAACTCCCGGTGGGGTCACAAGTTGACAAAAGTCATTGTATTTGCTAAATTAGTACTGGCTTTCGAAACGCAAAAACAAGGAGGAGGACCATGGGAAAGGGTAGGAACGGTGCGACTCGCAGGGAACCGCACGGGGAGCAGGTACTGATAGCGAAGCGACCAGCGGGGACGGACGCCCCAGCGCCCGGGTGCGACACGGACGAACCCGTTGGCGGTAAGCCGCCGCTCTTCCGGCTGACGGTGGAGAGAACCGACGGCGCGGATGCCAACATGCCGGTTCGGTGGTGTCTGTCAAAGGAAGCGCTTGCGAAACTGCAGGGACGGGAGGCGCACGACCCGCATCTCCTAGTCGTGGTGGCGCGGGAAAATCCAGACGCGGAACTCGGTCACCGACTTGAGGAACTGGAGCACATGCTTCTGCCGCTTGACCGCGGCATGGACCGCGTGATGTTCCCGAGAGCCGGCGCGTATCGCGTTTACGCGATGGTAGTGTGGGCAACCGATATGTCCACCGACACCGCACGTTGGACTTCGCTATACGCGTGTTTTTTGGAAAAAGTTGGTGGCGGCTACCGCAGTCGCCTCATCAACGGGGAGGAATTCATCGGAGGCAAAGAGTTTCCGTGGGGCATCAAATGCCTGGACCACGTAGCAGAACTCCGCGTCTTGGTAGACGCTCGGTTCTTTGCCAAAAAGCCGCCAGCATGGCTCGCGTGGTACGTGAACCTGTGGTGCAACGGCAAACCACGGGACGAGTGCCAGTTCCGAAACCGATTCCTGTGGGCGTTCGGCATCAAGTGGCTACCGATGCTCCTCTGGTGCTTGTTCCAGGGAATCGTACGCACCGTATGCGCACTGACTCTGGCGCTCATTGGACGCCGCTACATCGCGCTTTCTCCAATCTGGCATCCGTTCGCCATGATTCTCAGTGAAGTAGATGGAGACCAGAAGTACCGACTCCGGGATTCACGCGGGTACTGGACGCAGGTCACGAGAGATGAGAAGCCGCGTTCAACGCTCTTCTTCCTGTCCGCCACGCCGCTCTTTTGGGTGGCCTACGCCGCGATGGCGTGGTTCGCCTGGCGACGGTGGGGCGGCATCGGGCCGTGGAACGTCGGACCTGCATTCTTCATGGTCTTCCTCGCGGTCATCGCCGGGACGTGTGTCGCGCTCATGCTCTCCGTGGCCCTCATCCGTGATAGCATCAGAGGGCGGTACAACGCCAGAGAGGCGTCGCGCCGCGAGCATGAACGGTCAGCACTAGCGGCGGTGGAAGCGGAAAAAAATCGGCACGCACACGAGGCGTTCATTCGCTACTACCAGCGGCGGCTCGAACCACTCACCTGTCCAGAGACGGAAAAGATGGTCGGCGTGACGCGGCCGAAGGTGACGGTGGATGCCCTGCCGCCGACTCACCGGACGCTGCACCTCCGATTCATGGAACTCAAGGCGCGCGTCTGCAGACCGTTCGCGCAGTAGGTTCGTTCGCCAGGATGTGGGTTCACCCGCGTCCTGGCGATTTTTTATTTTGAATGGAATTGCTATACTACTGAACGAGCGTTCTCCTACCCTGACCGGCGGCAAGCCGGTGTGCTGGCGGAGCGGTAGAGCGCAATGCCGGCGCAGGTAGCTGCGCGCCCTGGCCCCTGCCGGCGCGCGCTCTACCGGCGCCGGCTTTTCTGTGGTCACAACCATCGTAAAAATTCATCCCGTGACAACCCGGCCTGTTTCAAAATGGAATGAACTATTTGCGGCGGCAAATCAAAATTGCTATGCATAGGAATAGTAATCCGAAGTTGTGTATGCACTGGATGACGCAACTGCGCATGGCTACCTTTCTGACAGTGAATATAAAAACCGACTCTCATTAATACTTTCAACACAACCTTCGGCTTGAGAGCCGGTAATTTACCCATATCACCTTACACGTGAACCGTTACATGTTCCTGGATAATAGATTGTTCATCTGGAATCGTTTCTTCATCTCTTTGCAATCCTCCGACATGACATCGGATGGCATCGCGTGCCATCGTACGCGCTTCATCAAACGTTCTGCCATATGTTACTAAACCCGGCAATGATGGAACAGTAACCTGAAAACCACTCTTGCCAATCGGCTCATAGAGTACCGTGAAAGAATATTCATGCGATGCCAATAAACGTCTACTCATGTAACTCAAGCATATTCCACATCACAAGACCTGTCAAACACTGCAAAAAAGAAAACCCCGACATGTCGGGGTTTTCTTTTTTGCATCGTGTTATGCCGCCTTCGGCAAAATTTTGTACATGCCCGTGCTGCAGGTTGAGCAGCTGCCTTTCATGGCGTGGCGGGTTGAGCCGCCTTTGCCGGGCATCGTCACTTCTTGCGCGTCTTTCATCGCGCGCTTGTCGCGACATTTGACGCAGTATCCCATCGTGTCCATATGATTAAAGCCCTTCAATGTGTCGGGCCTAATTACGACAGATGTTGCGATACCAGCTTCGTCATCTCAAACATGTTCACTTCGCTCTTTCCGCCGAACACCGGACGCAGTTTGTCATCGGCGATGATGTTCCGTTTATTTGCTGGGTTCTGCAAATTATTCTTCTTAATATACGCCCAGAGCTGTTTCACCACCTGACCACGTGGGAGCGGTGCTGACCCCACAATTGCCGCGAGTTGCGCCGATGGTTGCAACGGCTTAAGGAGCGCCGGATTGGCTTTTCGTACCATATTCTTGGGCCATTCTGTCGCCCCGCGGCCGCGCGCCGTTTGGGACTCTGGAATGGCAGAGAGTGAATAATTATAAGATAGTCTATATCCAGCGTACCCCTCTGCGTAAAATAAAGCAAGTGGGTCATCCACAGGCTGTCCACCATCGCGGCATCCTTGCTATACTGGTGATGAAATGATATATTTTTCGTTCCATGAAGATTCTCGGCATTGAAACGAGTTGCGACGACACGGCGACCGCGTTGGTTGAGGCAAAACGCGGCCGTTTTACGGTTATGCGCGAACGACGAAGTTCGCAGATTGACCTGCATAAACAGTATGGCGGCATCGTGCCGGAAGTGGCGGCGCGAGCGCATGCGGAGCTGGTGATGCCGTTAGTGGAGGAGGCGTTAGATGGTGAACAGCCCGATGTCATCGCCGTGACCGCCGGCCCCGGTCTTATCACTGCGCTTATGGTTGGCGTGCAGACGGCGGCAACGCTTTCCTATGCCTGGAACGTGCCACTTGTCGCGGTGAATCACATAGAAGGGCACGTCTACGGAAACTGGCTCGCGTCCAAAAAAAATATTGCATTTCCGGCGCTTGCGCTTATCGTTTCAGGCGGACATACGGAGCTCATTCTGATGCGCGACCACGGAAACTATAAACTCATCGGCAAAACGCGCGATGATGCCGCAGGCGAATGTTTTGACAAGGTCGGCAAACTGCTTGGCTTTGAGTATCCGGGCGGACCGAAAATTTCAGAGGCTGCTAAAGGCGGAAATCCGGCGGCCATCGCATTCCCTCGTCCGATGATTCATTCAGACGATTATGACTTCTCCTTCGCCGGTTTGAAAACCGCGGCGCTGTATTGGTTGCGTGAACACAAACGGTACTCCATCGCAGATGTCTCTGCCTCGTTTGAACAAGCCATCGTGGATGTGCTCGTTGCAAAGACAATTCGCGCCGCGAAAGAATACAAACCGAAATCCGTCATGTTAGGTGGCGGGGTGGCAGCGAACACAAAATTGCGCGCCGCCCTCGCCGCTTCGGTATCCACAGACTATCCCGAAGGCGCGTTGACCCTTCCGCCGCTTTTTGCTACTGTTGACAACGCGCCGATGATTGCCGTTGCCGGATATTTTCACGCAAAACGAAAGGACTTCACCTCATGGAAAAAAATCACCGCAGACCCAAACTGGCGCATTGCATAATGACAGGCACGCTCCTGCTGTCTTTGTTGATGGCGCCGATTGCGCACGCACAACTCATTCAGCAACCGCAACCGGACGTGTTCGGCGGCGGAAAAATTTCGCTCCTCTACCGCGTGCTTGAAGCGCATCCGGAAATTGCGGAAGGCATCGGACTTACCAAAACGCCGGTGTTTCTTGCGAAAGGCAGCGGGCCGGGGGTGTATCTCATACACGGCACGGTGGTGAATAAAACCCTCGTGGGCGAACGGTTCTTGTTCGCCAACGAGCGAATTTATCGCACGTGGTTCGGCAATTTTGTGCCGGTGCGCCATTTTCGCGACGAGGCGATTGAAAACACCACCTCGCACGGCAACGTGCTGCCGGCGCCGGGTTCGTTGCTCAAAATGCCGCAATCCCCCATTGTGTATGTGGCAACGCTCGGCCGCCTGCTGCGGCCTATCAGAAACGAGGCCATCGCCGCGCGGCTGTTCGGCCCAACGTGGAATCGCTATGTTTTTGATGTTGACGAATTTGCTTTTTCGCAATACGAAATCGGACCCGAAGTACACGAACGGACGCGTTTGACTGAACTTGACCTGCCGCCGCTCGGCACGGAAGAAGACCGTTTCCGCGTTGCGAAATTTGAAACAGCGGCGCGCATGAATCGCACGATGGACACCACGCTCCGCGATTTGTATCGCCAGATTTTGGCGAAACGATATTTGGATATTTTGGTGACGTGGAAACGCGAAACCGGCTCGTTTCCGCCGACACCGAGTCCGTTGAACACATCTGGTGTTCATCCCGCGCAGCTGGGAATTGTGCTGTCCGACGGGACCACTGCCGCGCTCACCGCGCACGAAGGCGTGACCGGCGCGATTAAACAGGTGCCGTGGGAGCAGTGCGGCAAGGATGCGGCCTGTTTTTCTTTCATTCCAGACACGCAGGTTGAGCCGTGCGGCGTCGGGAGCTCGCCGTTCATCTATTCGTCAAACGGCGAGGCCTTCGCGCTGGATTTTTGCATTGAATCTCCGACCATTATTACGCTTCCCGAAGTGGCGTTGGAAATCCACCAACGCGATATGCCGATACTGCGGCGAGGGTGGTATCGGTTTACGGAGGCAGGGTTGCGGGAGTTGTAGAGAGTACATCCCCCACCTCACTCTCAATCTTCTCCCACTCCACAAAATATCGCGTTTTGACTTGTTTGGTTGCGCCGTTTTCGTGAATATCAAAACAAACTTGCTGTGTTCCCGGATTTTGCTCAAACAGCGCGCGGAGTTTGTCGCGTTTGTCGCCGAGCGAGCCGGTGATGGAGATGTGGATTTCGTGGGCGGTGTTGTACTGGCTGGATCCTATCGCTTCGCTTCGCGAAGCTCCAGGATGACGTGGTTGGATTGCTTCGTCGCCGCGCGGCGCGGCTCCTCGCAATGACGTTGCAAGCGCTGGCGCGGTTTCCACGCTCACCGGATACACTTTTTCCGCAAACAATTTGTTGTCGCCTTCTTCTTTTGACGTTTTTGCCATCACGCACAGCATCGCGCCCTCTTTCCACGCATCCGCGCTCTGCTGATACAGCCGCGGAAACACGAGCATCTCCGCCGCGCCGCTCTTGTCCTCCAGCGTCACAAACAACATCACGTCGCCTTTTTTCGTAATCTTCCGCTCCGCTTTTGCGAGCACGCCGCCGATAATCACCCACTGCCCCGCTCCGGTTTCCGCAACCTGCGAAACCGGCGTCAGCGCTCCCTCCATCACACGCGCGATGGCATCAAACGGATGCGCGGACACATATAACCCGAGCAATTCCTTTTCCCATGCAAGCGTATCTTCCGGCGCGGCCGGCGGCGCCTCCGCGAGCGTCAATTTCGGCTGTGCCGCCGCTCCCTCGCCGAACAGCGAATGCTGATTTTGCTTTTCCTCGTCTTGCACCGCCTTGTGAAACGACAAAATGGTATCAGTATTCGCCAATAGCATACCGCGGTCATGGCCAAAACTGCCCATCGCGCCGCATTTGATTAAACTTTCCAATGATTTCTTATTCAAATCCTTGTCCTGAATGCGCAGCAGAAAATTATCCAGAGACGTATATTGCCCGCGCTCCTTGCGTTCGCGATAGATGACATCCGCGATGTGCGCGCCGAGATTTTTGATGGCGTTCAATCCGAACCGAATGCGCGGCTGTTCGTTTTCCGCCACGGGAATCATGGCGAAATCTCTGAAACTTTCGTTCACATCCGGCGGCAGCACGGCAATGCCCATGCGTTCGCACTCATGCGCAATCGCCGCCACTTTATCCATGTCCCCCGCCTCGGCCGTCAAAATGGCGGTCATGAATTGCACCGGATAATGCGCCTTGAGATACGCGGTTTGATGCGCCACCACCGCGTAGCTTGCGGCGTGAGAATTGTGCACAATAATATCGTTGGCAACAAAATTATGACTACCAGGAACCTCAAGATTATATGTCATTTCTTTGCCTGCCGGCGTGATTGAAACAATCTCATCCCAATACACATCGCTTCCTGCAATTTCTTGAATCCGATTTGACCTCATCACCTCGCCTATTATTTTCAATACCGGACGCGTGAATCCAATCCGACGCAGGTCATCATGAAACAATCTCTCGGCAAGTCCGCTTTCGCGTATCATCCGCCCCAGCGAAAATCCTTGCGCAACCATTTCTTGGCGCACAACCATTTGCACAGCAATCGGTATGGTATCTTTAGTGCCTCGCGCAATCACACCGCGCCGACCCGCATAAATTTTTTCTAATCGTAAAAGAATGGCACCAAGAGCCACTTTCTTTTCTTTCAATAAATACCTGCCGACGGTACGTGCAAATTGCTCCACCATATCTTTTTGCGACACGGTAATTCTATAACCGTACTTATACCCGCCACGATAGTTAAATCGGGTGTGGTGAATCGTTGAAAGAATAGAAAGCCGAAGTAAGAGATGCTGGAGTTGCCCCGCAAGCTCGGGAGAACTCGTAGCATAAAAAATTTGGCCGTAGGCATCGTTTTGTACGCTGCCGTCGCCTTGCCAAAGTGCCGCAATCAGATGGCTCAATTCATCCTGATTTAACTGATACACCGATGCGGGCAATTTTTTTTCTGTTGCCTTTTTACCAAAAAGACCGAGTTGTTTTAACCACCGCATGAGTTCGTTCCCCTTTTTTTGATCCACTTGACCAACATACACTGACGCCGCGCTTTTAGAGCGATCTACCGTTACGCGGACATTAGAAAATACCTGTACCGCACGGATAAAATCCTCTATCTCATCATCACGTGTTGAATAAAAATACACACCGTGCGGATGACACAAATTACCTTCTGCAATAAGATAACCGAGAACACGCAATGTTCGCGGGTCAATATCAAGACCTTTGGGTGTAGGTAATGTTCTCGGCACCGCTATTCTATCCCCTACGCGCAACGCATCAAGACGTGTCCACCCTTCAAATTTTAAAAAGGGATGATTGGCGGTTGCGCGAATACGGCGACCCGACCGCGTCTGGAGCGCATAGATAGATTTGACACCGTTCTGAATCACCAAGAAACGAGGTTCGCCGTGCAATTTATAATTTTTCTGCAATGCAACCGCCGCCCCTTTCTTTTGCGTCACAAATAATTCCGCGAGTGTTGCGTATGACCCGTCACGCGGATCCATAATGCGCGTATCCCCTGTTAAGCATTTATTAAACCCATACGCCGCAAACGGTTCTATGAGCTGCCACAATTCCTCAATTTTTTCTTCCGTAAGTTGTCCGTGGTCGCGGCATCCCTGAAAGAATTTAATTTTCTGCTTCGCCATTTCCGCCGGAATTTTCTTGCCGATAGCTTTACGAAACTTATCAACTTCCTCCCAGTTGTAACCGGCAAGTTCCATCGCGGTAAGCAACACGTCATCCTGATACGTAATAACGCCGTATGAACGGTCAAGAATTTTTTCCAGACGCGGGTCTGGGTACGTCACGAGCGACGGATTATGCTTGCGGCGAATATACTCCGGAATGGATTCCATCGGCCCCGGACGAAACAGCGCCACCATCGCCATGATGTCAAAAATGGACGAAGGGCGAAGTTCTTTAAGATAGCGCGTCATGCCTGAACCGCCGAGCTGGAACACGCCCATGGTCTCGCCGCGCGCGAGCATTTCAAACGTCAGCTTGTCATCCCACGGCAAATCGTTGATATCCACCTTCGCGCCCGTTGTTTTCTCCACGAACTCAACCGCGTGCCCCAAAATGGACAGGTTGCGAATGCCCAAAAAATCCATTTTCAAAAGGCCGGCCGCTTCCACCGAATACATCTCATACTGCGTCACAATTTTTTCGCCGCCGGTTTCATATTGAATCGGCGTAAAATCCGTGAGCGCGGTCGGCGCAATCACCACGCCCGCGGCATGAATGGACGTATGCCGCGCGCATCCTTCAATTTTCTTTGCCACCTCAAGAAGTCGCTTCACGTCGGCGTTGCTCTCGTACAATTTTTTGAGCTCCGGTTCTTCGCCCAGCGCGCGTTCAATCGTCATCGCAAATCCTTGCGAGCCGAAGGGAATCAGTTTCGCCACCTGGTCGCAAAATCCGTATGAAAATCCGAGCGCGCGGCCCGCATCGCGGACGCTCCCGCGCGCCATCATGGTCCCAAACGTAATAATTTGCGCCACTTTTTCCACGCCGTATTTTTCTGTTGCGTACGCAAGCATCTCATCGCGCCGGTCATCGGCGTAGTCCATATCTATATCTGGCGGCGATGGACGATACGGGTTCAAAAACCGTTCAAACGGCAACCGGAAAAAGAGCGGATTCACGCTGACGATGCCGAGCGCGTATGACACGAGCGAACCGGCCGCCGAACCGCGCGTGGTTGCCACAATGTTGTGCTCGTGCGCATAGCGCATGAGGTCGGCCACCACCAAAAAATACGGCGAGTATCCCTTTTTGGTGATAATATCCAACTCATAGTCCATGCGCTCCTGAATATCCGGCGTTACGGTAAGTTTTTCCCGTATGCCGCGCTGCGCTTCTTCGCGCAACATATCATCGGCGGTTTTGCCTTCCGGAAGCGCAATCGGCGGAAAATGCCACTGGTGGAGCGGGATTTCGCACCTGACTCGCTCGGCGATTTTCACCGTATTCTCAAGCGCATCCGGCACATGCTGAAACCTGCCCGCGATGTCCGCGGCCGCGCAGAGCGAGCGGTCAACGTGGCGGAATGTAAACCGATTCGGCTGGTCAACGGTTTTGCCTTCGCGGATGCACGTCAAAATATCTTGCGCCTCCGCGTCCTCTGGATTGAGGTAGTGCACATCGCGCGTGACCACAAGTGGGATGTTGAGCTCGCGCGACAGTTGAACAAGTTTTGTGTTCACCGTCATCTGGCCGTCCAGTTCCGGATGGTCTTGCAGCTCAATAAAAAAATTGCCGTCGCCAAACAGCTCATGATAGTCCTGCGCCACGCGTTTCGCTTGTTCCAACGTATCATCATTCTTTGCCGCCTGCGCCAGCTCGCCGGCCATACACCCTGAAAGCGCGATAATGCCGGCGTGGCGTTCGCGGAGCAGTTCTTTATCTATGCGCGGTTTGTAATAAAACCCGTCAAGATGTCCCCTGCTGGAAAGCCACATGAGATTTTGGTATCCCTCATAGGTTTCCGCGAGAAGTATGAGATGCGGCGCATGAGCGTCCACGTGCGGCTGTTTGGAAAATCGGCCGTTGGGCGCGAGGTACGCCTCATATCCTATAATCGGCTTGATGCCCTCCTTGCGGCAGGTTTCGTAAAACTCAATCGCGCCGTAGAGCGAGCCGTAATCCGTAAGCGCGAGCGCCGAAAAACCGCGGGCCTTTGCGGCGCGCACGAGGTCTGGAATTTTCGTCAGCCCATCCAGAAGGGAGTAATGGGAATGTGTGTGGAGGTGAACGAAGTTAGGCATACGCCCGTTTCTTTTGAGAAACGTTGAATCCAAGATACCGCCCCAGCATGAGATGCGTTTGCGCATCAATGGCCGGAATCGCGGATACGAAAATCAGCGAAACCGGCAACAATACCCACTGGAGCACCATAAACACCATCGTATGCTTTTTAACATGCTGCGGCGCGCGCGGCAAGAGCGTTAAACTCAACGTCATGGAAATCACGAGGCCGAACATGGCAATCACCATGAGCCACTCCAAAATGTGCGGCGTATTCTGGAACAACGCCGTGCGCCGCACCGCATCGCCCGCGACCCACAACGGCAAGCGCCCGAACACCAGCAGAATGAGCGCCGTCGTCGCCCATGAAAATTTTCCTTCCAACTGATACCACACCTGTTTGAAGCGCAGCCGCCACGAAATGGCATCGCCCATGCGATGAAAATGCCACAGCAAATACGGCACGTGCTCCACGCCCCATCCCCAGCGCCGCTGCTGTTTATAGAGATTTTTGATGCTCACCCACCATGTATCGTCGCGCACCGTGTCCATGGACACCGGCACATACAGCGGATGCACGCGATACCGCCCGCGATACCGCAAAAACGCCTGCAAAAAAATGCGCGAATCTTCGGAGACTACATCCTTCTGCCAAAATCCCACGTCCACGAGCGCTTTGAAACTCATGCTGTGAGACGAAAACGTGGTGATAGTGTCCGGCCGCGCGAGCGCAAACAAGAGCCAGAACGTCGTGCCGAATGACATGATGCGCAAAACGGACGGCGATTCCCACATGTTATTGTTGTAGAGCGCAATCGGCTGAAAAGAGGTGTGCGTAGGGTCGGGGTGCGCGAGGTATTCGTGCGTGAGATGCGCGAAATACTGCGGATGCACAATGGTATCCACATCAAACGACGACACGATAATCCGTTCGTACGGCATGCCGAGCGCATCAATATGCCGTTTCACCGCATGACCCGCATAATACAGATTGGACCCCTTGCCTGGGACCTCATCGGACAAATCCGCGGGATGCTCCGTCACCCAAAAACGAAAAAATCGCTGGCCAAATTCCTGCTGTATCGCCGCCGCAACCGCGGCAAAATGCTCATGCTTGCGCGCTTCACCGGCAAGCACCACCATCAGATGGTCGGCGGGATACGTCCCGTCCGCGATATGCCGCAACGTCGCCCGAACCACTGTCACGTCTTCGTTGTACATCGGGAGAAAAACGAGATGATACGCCTGACTCCACCCCGCCATGGCGCGAAGCCGCGCCATCCAATCAACGGCAAGCGTCTGCCGTAATCGCCGCCACGACACCACGAGAAACAATGAAAAATACAGCACCCGATACACCCAATAGATGTCAAACACGATGATGAAATAAATCACCCACAGCGGCTTCGCAAAAGACAACGCCACGCCCAATACCAAAACGCCCCAGGTGAGCGCCCCGGGGAGTATTTCGTACAGACGATAGCGGACATAATCAGACATAAGACCTTTTGCGAAATAACTTTTCGTACCGAAACGGTCAGATTCCGAGCGAAAATCGTGAATGGGCGACGAAGGAATATACGGAGTATATTTCGAGGAGCCCTGAACGATTTGCAGCCGAAATCTGGACGTTGCAGGAGAAAAGGTTATTGCGCAAAAGGTCTATGGTTCACCGACTCGTAAAAAGCGTGTCGCCGCGCGGCAGAACGGTGGTCACATCACAGCGGTCAACCGCGGCATCCGACGAGCCGCGCTTGCACCAGGCAATAAACTCCTGCACCGCCGCCTCCTCGCCCTCGCATTCCAGTTCCACCGAACCATCGGACGAATTTTGTACCCAGCCGCCAAGGCCCAAACGCGCCGCCTCGCGCGTTGCAGCAAACCGATACCCCACTCCTTGCACCTCGCCGGTAATCC
>JBBTYK010000025.1:12428-17066 GCA_038061815.1 Patescibacteria group bacterium
TTCCGAAGCACTCTGTCAATCGTTTCCAGCACCTGATGCCGCGCCGGCACGCGCGCGCGCACGGTTTTACGGCCGGTCTCAAGCCGCACCGCCAATCCATCCGGCCCGCTCGCAAGCGTCAACACGCGTTCCGTCATACGGAATGGTCAATAAGCACACTCGGTTTGTTGTCCAGAATATCGTACAAAAATCGGTCCATCATCTGTTTCCGCTCCAGATATTCCTCACCGGATAAGATGGTGTAGCGTATCGCAAAACCCAATTTTTGCTCAAACTGGCTTACGAGCTGGCGCATGGAACGCTCGGATACCGCGCCCACGACGAGTACATCCGTCGGCAACGAGAGGTCTCCGACGAATCGCCCCGAAAGCAGAAGCAATTCCACATCGCCCAGCGATTTTAATGCGCGCGTGAATGCCTGCTCCGAAAGTACCGCAGATTTCATGAGGAGCGCGCCTAGTTCCTGATAGATGAACGAGCCGGTATCCAACACATAAAATTTTCTGCGGCCCTCGGCCGCATCTTCAATCTCGTGGATAACACCCGCCTGCACCAGCGTGGCGAGTTCCCGCCGCACGGCGTTCACTTGCGTCTCCGCCAAACGCGCCAGTTCTCGGACAAAAAACCGCGTCCCCGGTTCACGGTAAAAAACATGAAGCACTTTGAGCCGCGTCTTTGAACCAAATAAGTACTCAAGCATAGCGTTGCCATGAACCGGCGATATGAGTATAATACCCCCATCTATCCACCGTCAATATGAACGGTTCTCTCACCATCAGAACCCACGAATTTTTTGTTGAGTCGCGCGACACGGACCGTTCGCATGCCATTCTTGCCATTACCGAACCAAAAGACGCGGCGGAGGCGGGCCAGAAGGGCACGCTCTTCATTATTTTTGAATTAGAACAGGGCAATGCGCGCGTGACCGAGTATGCGCATGACATCATTCGTTTCATTGAACGCACCTATTACGATGAATTCAAAGGCGAGCGCGACCATTTTGAAGACACGGTGCTCAAAACTAACCAGCTTCTTCGCGGATTTCAGTTGCCGACGAATACCGGCATCCACGCGGTCATCGGCCTCACCAAAAAAAATACCCTCACGTTCACCACGCACGGCGAGCCGCATATCTGGCTTTTTGCCAAAGGCATACACGAACCGCACGCGCTCGTAACCCACGAACCTAAGGATGCTGCGCAGAGCGGTTCGTTTTTTTCAGAGTTGGTTGAAGGAACGCTCTCCATTCAAGATATCATCCTCTGCGCGAGCACGCACGTCGGCGACTATTTCACGCCGGACCGCCTGTCAAAAATCGTGCGCGGCCATTCCAGCGATGAAATCGCGCGGCATCTGTTGAAAATCTTGAAAGAGCTGGGGAGCGGACTGGCGTTTGCAGGCATGGTCATTGAAGCCGTTCCGGCGCCGGGCAACAAACCGGCCGCGTCACTCGCGCTCGGCTCGCACGCATCCATTGAGGCGCTCCTCGCCGGCCGTGACCGCACGTCGGAATTTCTGACCCCCACCGTATTCCGCAACACCATGGTGTGGTTCAAAGAACAATGGGACGCGCGCCCTCGCAGCGGCCGCACGCGCCACACGGCGCATCCAACCGGCGCGGCGCCGGGCGGAGACCTGCTCATCGGGCACCTGCTCTGGTATGTACTGAAAAATATCACGCTCCTGATTATGCGTCTGCTCCGCGGCATCGTTATTTTGCTCTGGCGCACGATACTCTTTTTCACCACGTGGATACGCAGCACGCCCACGGACCGCCGCGCAATCCGCTCCGTACTGACTACGGAAACACGGCGGCGCTTTTCATTTTGGTATCGCCGCTATCGTTCGCTGCCGCCGCGCAGACAACTCGCCCTGCTTAGCGTAACGGCGATGGTCGTGCTCATAATCGGCGGCGCAGGAACGCTCATCTATCAGCGAGTTGAGGCGAAACGGGTCGCTTCATATAATGACCTTTTCGGACGCATTACGCGAAACCAAGAAGAGGCGCAAGCAAAAATAATTTACGGCGCCGATGCCGATGCGCGCGCGCTCCTTCGCGACGCGGAACAAATGGTGAACGAACTTCCGGCGCGCGGCCGCGCGCAAAAACAAGAACGCGAAAATCTACGCGCCATCGTTGCGAACGCGCTTGCGGAACTGCGAAAAGAACTGGTCGTTCAGCCGCGCCTCATCCTTCCGCTCACGGACGCTACGCTCGCGCCGCCGCGAGCGCTGGGGATGCTGGACGATATCATCGTGGCGGCGTCTGCGCATACCGCCCGCGCGATTATGCTGAATCCCGCCGCGAGCACAACGCAGGAAATTTCCACGCCCGGCCCGCTGGGGAATGCCGCCCGCGACGGCGCAGCGCTCTTTTGGCAACAAGGCGCCACACTCCTCGCCATGGATAAAAACGGAACGCTGACTCCGGCTTTTGAACGATTGAATCCGGACGGCGACTACGCAGTGTTCAACAAACGGCTTTATCTGCTGGAACCGGCGCGCGAACAAATCTTGCAGGTAGCCCCAAAGGATGCCGGATTCGCCAACGACGGAAAACCGTGGATTACGGAAGAAACCGTTCTCCCGTTTGATGCGCGTTTTCTCGTTGCCGACGGCGACCTGTACGTGTTCAGCGTGAACGGGTCCGTGCAAAAATTCCGCCGCGGAAAATCGCTGCCGTTTACGTTGGCGCCGCTTGACCCCCCGCTCGCAACGATACAACAGGTGTGGACAAGCGACATCACGAAATCTATTTACATCCTTGACACTGCGCAGATGCGGCTTATCGTCTTTGATAAAGAAGGCAAACTCCGCGCGCAGTAT
This sequence comes from Patescibacteria group bacterium, assembly GCA_038061815.1. Lineage (GTDB taxonomy): Bacteria > Patescibacteriota > Patescibacteriia > Magasanikbacterales > JBBTXJ01 > JBBTXJ01. The sequence goes on from JBBTYK010000025.1 coordinate 15,255, forward strand.
CGCGCGGACGTTTTTGCCACTGCCACCGATTTCGCGGTTGATGAAAAAACGAAACGGACGCGGATAGTTGCGCAGGAGGGCGTATGGGAATTTGAGCTGGCGCATCTGGCGCAATAACAAAACCGGCTGAAGCCGGTTTTGTCGGGTTGACACTGTCTTACGACAATGTCACTTTTCCACCTGCCTCTTCAATCTTTTTCTTCATTTCTTCCGCCTCTTCTTTCTTCACGTTCTCTTTAATCACGCTCGGCGCTTTGTCCACCAAACCCTTGGCGTCGGCCAAGCCGAGGCCGGTTACTTCTTTTACGGCTTTAATCACCGCGATTTTGTTCGCGCCGGCTTCCGTCAATTCCACTTTGAACTCTGTCTTCTCTTCAACCGGAGCAGCCGCGCCTGCGCCGTTTGCCGGACCCGCCATCATCATGGCCGGCGCCGCGGCAGACACGCCGAATTTTTCCTCCAACACTTTCACCAATTCCGCTAAATCCAGCACGCTCATTTTTTCAATCTCCGCAACGAGCGCCTTGAACTTCTCCGGAACTTCCACCGTTTTTTGTTCGTCTGACATATTTATATTGTCATCGCGAGGCCCGCGAAGCGGGCCGTGGCGATCTAATTAGATTGCTTCGTTGCTTCGCTCCTCGCAATGACCAATTAATTACACCTTATTCGCCCTAATCCCATCCAGCACACGCACCAAACCGCGCAGATTCCCCGCAAGCACGTTCACGAATCCGGACACGGGCGCGTTTATGGAACTGACCACCCGCGCCAATAATTCCTGCTTGCTCGGCAAGAGCGCGAGCTCTTTCACTTTGGCCGCGGCAACGAAATGCCGCTCCAAAATACCGCCGAGCATCTTCACCATGTCATGGGTTTTGCTGAACGTGTGGAGCAAACGCGCCGGCGCCACTTCATCGTCATAACCGAAGAGCGTGAGCACCTCGCCGCTAAAACTCCGCGGCGAAACATCGGTCAAGCCGGCATCGGACGTTGCTTTTTCAAGCAATGTTTTCTTTGCCACCATGACCCCAACCTGTTCCGCGCGCGCCTGTTTGCGCAACGCTTCCGCCTCTTTCACCGGCAAGCCGCTGAAGTTCGCAAAGACCACGGATTTGCTCTTACCGAACGCATCCGCGAGTTCCTGCATGATATTCTGTTTTTCCTGTTTGGTTTTCGCCATACAAAAAATCTGTGTTACCACAGACGTATTTTGCACAAAAACGACCTTTGCGCGCCCGCGATGGCGGCACTTCGTGCCTATGCAGCATAGTTTTGCGCTGAGCTTGTCGAAGCGCGCAACCAATTAAGCCGAAGCAGCTGCAGTCTATGGTGCATTTATAGTACCAGAAGCCCAAAAGGGTGTCAAGTTGAGCATCATTCCGAATACCGCAATCTTGAATCAAAAAAACACCCCGCGGGAAACCGACTCTGGTGAGCCAATCTCCTGCGGGGCAACGGTCAAAACAGGGCGCTGGTCAAACAGGGTTCTGCTCGCTGGCCGGAATGGATTTCCGGCCGGTATCCGGCGCAATGCGCCAGAGGAAGAGCAGAAGGGAGATGCCGCCGAATGAGGCGGCGATGCTCCAGCCACGGTTCGGAATCGTGAACGCGCCTACAATCGCGAGCGCCTCAATCGTATAGAAAGACAGTACCCATCTAAACTGGATGTGCGCCTTTTTAGCGAGAGCAGCAACTGTGGTGATGCCAGCAGCAGCAGTAACGACGGCGCTGGCGATGACGATGATGCCAGCAGCGGCGCTGGCGATGACGATGATGCCAGCAGCGGTGCCGGCGGCGGCGACGGCGGCG
>JBBTYK010000026.1:0-2187 GCA_038061815.1 Patescibacteria group bacterium
AGTATTACGGCAAGCGATGGGTTGAGCTGGCGGCTGAAGAACAGCGCATCAACAGCCGCATGAAGGAGCTCACGAAAAGCGAAGAGTTGGCGCAGCGCGCGCAGGGAGACCTCATGAAAAAAATGCGGGCGCTTGAGGAGGCGCACACGGATGCGCCGGCGCTTGAGGAAGTGCAGCGCGAGTATGATGATTTGCTGCGTAAACGGCAGGAGACGAATGAAAAAAGCGCGCAACTGCAGAGCGCGATTGCCATTGCGGAAGCGCGCGGCAATGCGCCGTCACATCGCGCGCTTATTGCGGCGGATACGGTGTTGGATGAGGTTGAGGCGCTTGCGAATGAGCATCGGGCGCTTGCGACATCCGTGGAGCGGCAGGATGCGGACGCGATTCACCGCGCGTTGGAGCGCGTAGGAACGAGCATTAAAAATTTGCTTGAGCGATTGCGGAAATTCAAACCGGCGCAGGCGGAGAAGCCCGATGAAACCGCGAGCGCTCGCCGTGAATTGGATAATCTGCGGCAGGAGGTGGTGGTGCTTGACGTGCGCATCCGCGAGGTGCGCGAGCAGATTTTCGCGGCGTCCAAAGATGCGTCGCGCGTGAAAACGTCGTTTTTTGATTTACAGCGCGAATTGCAGACGAAACAAGAGGCGGTTCATCAGGCGGAGCGGACGCTCAATGATGCGTACATTCAGCACACGCGCGTCAAAACGCAGCTTGAAGCGTTGGAACAGGAAATCCGCGGCGAGGCGCCGGAATTGTTTGAGATTGTCCGCTGCGCCGCCGCCGATGAAATGCTCGGCGTTGACCCGCAGGCCCTTCATCCGCAAATGATTGAGCTGCGCCGCCGCGCGGAGATGATTGAGAGCATTGAACCGACGGTGCATGACGAACACAAAGAACTGAACGAGCGCTATGAATTTTTGACCGCGCAAACGCGGGATTTGACGAAGTCGCTCGCGGACCTTGAGCAGGTGATGGCGGAATTGGACCGCCGCATCGCAACGCAGCGCGCGAGCGCGTTTGAGGCGCTCAATCGCGAATTTCAGCATTTTTTCAGCGCGTTGTTTGACGGCGGCAAGGCCGCGCTCGTGCAGATTGAGGCGAAAGAAGCGGAGGACGGTGTTGATGACGCTGAAACGGAGGAGCCGGAAGACGCGCTTCCCAAAGATATGATTGCCGGCATTGATATCCAGGCAAGTCCGCCCGGCAAACGGATTCAGACAGTGCATACGCTGTCCGGCGGCGAGCGCGCGATGACGTCCATCGCGCTTCTGTGCGCCATTATGACCATCAATCCGTCTCCGTTTGTGGTGCTGGATGAAGTGGATGCGGCGCTTGACGAGTCAAACTCCGCGCGGTTCGCCGCCATTTTGCAGGAACTGTCGCGCAAAGTGCAGTTTATTGTGATTACGCACAACCGTTCAACCATGCAGGCGGCGGACGCGCTCTACGGCGTTACTATGGGCGATGATGGGGTCTCGCATGTGGTGAGCATGAAACTGGAGGAGGCGAAAGAGACAGTGAAGGGATAACACCCTATTATGTTTGTTCGTGGAGACGATGAAGAGTTGACTAATAATGCGGTTCGATTCGTACGGAAAAATAGGAGTTTGCTCATTGAAAAATTTGCAGACACCACGCGTTTTCCGTCTGTAGAGAAACCATTGTCTGTTTTTATGGCCGGTTCACCGGGTGCTGGTAAGACGGAATTGTCGATAAAACTTGTTGAGGCGCTTGAGAGGCCAAGTGTACGGATAGATGCTGATGATATACGAATACTGTTACCGGGATATAATGGAATGAACGCGTCGTTATTTCAACGGGCGGCTTCAATCGGCGTTGAGCTGTTATACGATTATGTTCTTACGAGTGGGCAAGATTGTATTCTCGATGGTACGTTTGCCAATTATAACAAGGCGCTCTTAAATGTAGAGCGCTCGCTAAAGAGGGGACGCGCGGTGGTTATTTTGTATGTATACCAAAATCCGAAAACCGCTTGGCAATTTACCCAGGCTCGGGAATTGATAGATGGCAGGCGTGTACCGAAAGATGCTTTTATTAAACAATTTTTTGCCGCCAGAGAGAATGTAAACCGTGTTAAGGATATTTTAAAAAAACAGGTGTTCATTTGGGTCATCAATAAGAGCGGGGTAGAATGGTCGGAACTTAACGTGGATAGTATTGACA
>JBBTYK010000026.1:2287-20050 GCA_038061815.1 Patescibacteria group bacterium
GTCATCAATAAGAGCGGGGTAGAATGGTCGGAACTTAACGTGGATAGTATTGACAGCCTTATACCGTTATCATATACTCAAGATATGTTAGAACAAATATTATGATACAGCGCTTACTCCATTTTTTTGGTGGCAAAAGGCATCAACGGAGAGCGGGGCTTTCAGATTTTTTCCTTAATGCAAATCCGCAAGAACAAAAAAAGATACTTGAGGATGCCGCGCGTGCCGCCAACCGAGAGCAACGGGCGCTCATGAAACAGTACGAAAAGATGCACACCTATAACAGATAGTATGAGAATCACAAAACCGGCCTCACAGCCGGTTTTGAAATTACACTTTCGCCAATGTCCGCACGCAGCGCGTGCATGCCGCAACGCGGACGCCGTTAAGCGTTCGCATTTGTATATTGATACGCTGGCGGCGTGGGATGCGGCGCTTGGAGTGGCTTACCGAATTTGCGCGCACCGGACCGCGGCCGCAGAGTGAACAGGTTGTTGAAATCATAGGAGTGGCACCAGTGTAGCAGTTAGACAAAACGCTGTCAACTCGCTATACTCCATCCACTATATCCACTATGGAATTCGCATCACTCCTTTTCTTTTTTCTGATTATCGTACCGTCGTCCATCATTCATGAATACGCCCACGGGTGGATGGCGTACCGGTTGGGCGACCCCACGGCAAAGCACGAGGGACGGCTCACGCTGAACCCGCTCGCGCACATAGATTTTTTCGGCACCATCGCGCTGCCGATTCTCCTCATGTGGGCATCAGGCGGAACGTTTTTGTTTGCGTACGCAAAACCGGTGCCGTACAACCCGTATAATTTACGAAACGGAAAATGGGGGTCTGCGCTGGTGGGCGCGGCCGGGCCACTCGCAAATCTGGCTCTCGCATTCGCGTTCGCCATCCTCGTGCGTTTGTTGCCGCTGTCAGAATTGACGCTGCTGCTTTCCATGATTGTGTACGCCAATGTCGTGCTTGCGATTTTCAATCTCGTGCCGGTTCCGCCGCTTGACGGCTCAAAAGTGCTGTTCGCGGCTCTACCGGACCGCTTGTGGAAATTACGCGTGGCGCTTGAAAAGCAGGGTTTTCTTCTGCTGCTCCTGTTCATTTTCTTTTTCTACAAACTGATTACGCCAATTGTGTTTTGGGTGTATCAGCTTTTTGTCGGCGGCGCGCCGGGGGTGTTCTAAAGAGCATAAAAAAACCGGCAACCCACGTTGCCGGCTAGGTCTTTTGTCCGCGTTCACTGCGTTCGCCGAGCGCCCTCGCGATTTTGGCGAGCACGTTTCCGATGACGAACGGCTTCGTCAGAAAGAACTTCGCCCCGACGTTGATGCCCTCAATCATGGCTCTGGCATCGGTTTTCGCCGTCAGGAAAATAATCGGCGTCGGCCGCCATCCGTGTTTCTCGGAGAGAAACTTCAACGCGCGCGCAAGCGCGAATCCGTCAAGGTGCGGCATCATGACGTCGCACAGGATGAGGTCCGGCGTATGATTCTGCAGCCACTCAAGCGCCGCGAGACCGTCAACGGCGCTCGGCGCGGTGGCATCGTTCTTTTCAAGGAGCTTCGTCAACAGAGTGCGCACCGTCTGTTCGTCCTCTACTACGAGAATCGTTTTGCCTTTCAGACTCACCTTTGTTTGTGCGGATTCTGTGGTGGCCAACGCCCCCTCCTTTCTGATGAGGAACTATAATCCACACCGTCCTATTTGACAAGCCCGCGGCCCTCTTGTAGAGTGTAGCCATCTTACATGCCTACCATTAACCAACTGGTCCGCAAAGGCCGGAAACGGAATCCGGAGAAAAGCAAGGCGCCCGCCTTGCAATTTGTGTGGAACGCGCTTGAGCGCAAACGCACACCCGTTGCCAAGGGCGGCCCGTTCAAACGCGGCGTGTGTTTGAAGGTATACACCACCACGCCGAAAAAACCGAACTCCGCGCTTCGCAAAGTGGCGAAGGTGCGGCTTTCCAACGGCGCGGAAGTGATTGCGTATATCCCGGGTGAAGGGCACAATTTGCAGGAACACTCCATTGTGTTGATTCGCGGCGGCCGCGTGAAAGACTTGCCGGGCGTGCGGTATCACATCGTGCGCGGCGTGTATGACACGCAGGGCGTGGCGAATCGCAAACGCGGACGGTCATTGTACGGAGCAAAAACGAAATAACGTATGCGACACAAACAAGTAACTCATCGCGAACCGTTGCCGGACCCAAAGTATGGGCGCGTTGACGTCGCAAAATTCATCAACTTCATCATGCTGAACGGCAAAAAGACGCTCGCGCAGCGCGCGGTGTACGGCGCGTTTGACGCGATTGAGCAGACAGGCAAGAAACCGCTTGAGATATTTGAACAGGCGATTGCCAACACCACGCCGCAAATGGAGGTGCGCTCGCGGCGCGTGGGCGGCGCTAACTATCAGATTCCAATGCCGGTGCGCGGCGAACGCCAGCGCGCGTTGACGTTCCGTTGGCTGCGAGCCGCGTCGCGTTTGCGCAAGGGCGGCCATGGCATAGCGGAAAAATTGGCGGCGGAACTCATGGATGCGGCACAGGGGATTGGGGATGCCGTGAAAAAGAAACAGGATGTGCATCGTATGGCCGAAGCGAACCGCGCGTTTGCGCACTTTGCGCGCGTTGCTCATTAACGATGGTGGTTCCTAACGTATGCCGCGTGAATACAGTTTAGAAAAAACCAGAAACATCGGTATCATCGCTCACATTGACGCTGGAAAGACCACGGTGACGGAGCGTATTTTGTTTTACACCGGCAAAAAACATAAAATCGGCGAAGTGCACGAAGGTGAAGCGACGATGGACTGGATGGACCAGGAGCGTGAGCGCGGCATCACCATCACGAGCGCCGCGACCACCTGTTTTTGGCGCGATTGCCGCATTAACATCATTGACACCCCGTGGCACATTGATTTTACCGTTGAAGTGAAGCGCAGTTTGCGCGTATTGGACGGCGCCGTGGTAGTGTTTGACGGCGTGGCGGGCGTGGAGCCGCAGTCCGAAACGAACTGGCGCTACGCCGACGAGTACAACGTGCCGCGCATTTGTTTCATCAACAAACTGGACCGCACGGGCGCGGATTTTTACAAAGACGTCGCGTCCATTCATAACCGTCTGACCAAACACGCCTATCCGCTGCAGCTGCCCATCGGCATTGAAGGCGGCTTTCTGGGCGTGGTGGATTTGTTGCGGCGGAAAGCGTTCCTTTTCAAGGATGATTTGGGAAAAGACATTGAGGAAACCGACGTGCCGGCCGATATGCAGGATGCCATGGCGCGCTATCGCGGTGGATTGATTGAAGCGATTGTTGAGCAGGACGAAACGCTCATGGCGCAGTTTTTGGAAGGAAAAGAAATCGGTCTACCGGAACTGATGGCGGCGCTCCGCACGGGCGTCATTGCCGGCAAGATAGTGCCTATTTTGTGCGGCAGCGCGCTCAAGAACAAAGGCGTGCAGCAGATGTTGGACGCCGTATGCGATTTTCTTCCGTCGCCGCTGGATATTCCGCCGGTAACTGGTCATGACCCGAAAGACCTTGAAAAAGAATTGGTGCGCCATGCGGATGACAGTGAACCGTTTTCCGCGCTCGCGTTCAAAATCATGAGCGACCCGTTCGTGGGGAAGCTGGGATATTTCCGCGTATATTCGGGAATGCTGGAAGCGGGCTCCTACGTATTGAACAGCACCACGGGCAAAAAAGAGCGCATCGGGCGCCTGCTTCGTATGCACGCAAATACGCGCGAAGATGTAAAAGCGGTGTACGCCGGCGAGATTGTGGCGGCCGTGGGATTGAAAGATACGTTCACCGGTCATACGTTGTGCGATGAAAACGCGCCGATTTTGCTTGAGGCAATCACCTTTCCTGAACCGGTTATTTCTGTGGCTATTGAACCAAAAACAAAAGCGGACCAGGAAAAATTGGGTTTTGCGTTGCAGCGGCTCGCCGAAGAAGACCCGACATTCCGCGTGCGCACGGATGAAGAAACGGTGCAGACTATCATTTCCGGCATGGGCGAATTGCATTTGGAAGTGCTCGTGGAGCGCATGAAGCGCGAATTTCATGTTGAAGCGAATGTCGGCGCGCCGCAGGTGGCGTATCGCGAGACCGTCAAAAAAGCTGCGGAAGCGGAAGGCAAGTACATCAAGCAAACCGGCGGCCGCGGACAATACGGACATTGCTGGCTACGCGTGGAACCGTTGGAACCGGGCGGCGGCTTTGTGTTTGAGGATGAGGTTAAGGGCGGCGTCATTCCGCGCGAGTACATTCCGGCCATTCAAAAGGGCGCCAAGGAAGCGACCGAGCGCGGCGTGCTTGCCGGCTACCCGGTTGTGGATGTGCAGGTAACCGTGTATGATGGTTCTTACCACGATGTTGACTCCAGCGAGATTGCTTTTAAGATGGCGGCGTCGTTCGCGTTTCAGGATGCCGCGCGGAAAGGCGGATTGGTGCTGCTTGAGCCGGTGATGAAAGTGGAAGTGCTCATGCCACAGGAGTTCATGGGCGACGTGGTAGGGGATTTGAACTCCCGCCGCGGGCAGATTCAGGAAATGACTGACCGCGGGTCGGATATCAAAGTGATTCGCGCGCTCGTGCCGCTCGCCAACATGTTCGGCTATGCCACGCAATTGCGTTCCATGACGCAAGGGCGCGGCACGTACAACATGGAATTTGCGCATTACGCGGAGGTGCCGGCCAACGTCGCGCAAACGATTGTCGCAGGACGGCAAAAGTGACATGCGGCGCAGCCGCATGTCATCCTGGAGCGCCGCCCCGGGCGGCGCGATAGGATCCAGACTGGATTCTATCGCCCGCCTTTGGCGGGCTCCAGAATGACCGTTATATATGATAAAACGTATTCTCAACCTTGCACGCAAGCATAAAAAACTCGTCGTGGTGGACCCCGAAACCGAGCGCGCTTTTGTGATTATTCCGTTGAGCGTCTACGAACGTCTGGAGGACAGCGGGGCGCTGGAGGATACCGATGAGGATGCGTTTGAAGATTTTGACGAAGAGTGGACGCCGTCGTTTGATGAGAAACCGTGGGAGGAGCCGGTATCGGATGAAGCTCTGAACGAGACCTCGGAAACCCCCTTGACAGAACAGAGTCTGATTGATAGCATAGACCGCGACATCGCTGCCTGGAAGGCGGCACAGGAACAGGGCGCGGAAGAGGCGGTTTCGGCTGCGGCGGCTCCTCGCGCAGAACCGGCGGCCAACCTTGACGAGCTCACCCTGACCCCGGTGCCCGGCGGCGAGGCGCCCATGACGCCACCGGCGTCTGCGGAGGAGGAAAAGTTCTACATTGAGCCGGTCGCGTGAGGCACTTGCAGGATTTCGCGCCTCCTGCTATACTAGCCACGCTCTCTGGGAGAGCAACCAACCTTATAACAATCCGACAATTTAACAATGATTAAAGTATGGCAGAATTTGTACGCTCCAAGCCCCACATTAACGTGGGCACCATCGGTCACGTAGACCACGGAAAGACCACCTTGACGGCGGCCATTTTAGCGGTCGCGCGCGGACAGGGCTGGTCGGCGCAGGATAAGAAAGTTGACGACATTGACAACGCGCCGGAAGAGAAAGCGCGCGGCATTACGATTGCCACGGCGCACGTGGAGTACGAAACCGACAAACGGCACTATGCGCACGTTGACTGTCCGGGGCACGCCGACTATGTGAAGAACATGATTACCGGCGCCGCGCAGATGGATGGCGCGATTCTCGTGGTGTCCGCCGCTGACGGCCCGATGCCGCAAACGCGCGAGCACATTCTCTTGGCGCGTCAGGTGGGCGTACCCTACATCGTGGTATTTTTGAACAAAGTTGACCAGGTGACTGACCCGGAATTGATTGATTTGGTTGAGGAAGAAGTGCGCGACCTGTTGAAGAAATACGAATTCCCAGGCGACGAGATTCCGGTCATTCGGGGTTCCGCGCTGAAGGCCATTGAGGACCCGACAGGCGAGGGCGGCGCGCCGGTGGTGCAGCTCCTGCACAAGTTGGACGAATACATTCCAGAGCCGGTGCGTGAGGTGGAAAAGCCGTATCTCATGGCGATTGAAGATGTGTTCTCCATTGAAGGCCGCGGCACGGTGGTGACGGGCCGTATTGAGCGCGGCATGGTGAAAATCAATGATGAAGTGGAAATTGTCGGTCTCGGCGAATCAAAGCGAACGGTGGCAACCGGTATTGAAATGTTCAACAAACAGCTGACCGAAGGCCGCGCAGGCGATAACGCCGGCATTTTGCTCCGCGGCACGCGCAAGGAAGAAGTGCAGCGCGGTCAGGTGTTGGCGAAACCGGGCAGCATTACGCCGCACACGGAATTTGAAGCCCAGATGTACGTGTTGACGAAAGAGGAAGGCGGACGCCACAAGCCGTTCCTCACCGGATACAAACCGCAATTCTACATCCGCACCACGGACGTGACCGGCGAAATTACCTTGCCGCAAGGCACGGAAATGGTCATGCCGGGCGACACGGTCGCAGTGACCGTGAAACTGATTGCGCCGGTGGCGCTTGAAGAGAAACAGCGATTTGCTATTCGCGAAGGCGGCCACACGGTTGGTGCCGGAGCGGTGACGAAGATTTTGAAGTAATGCGTTCTGCCTCGCTCGTTGCGAGGCAGTGGCGTTTCTTCAAAAGGGGCGACAGCCCCCATATATACATGGTAAAAGCAGCAGCGAAAACCAAAAAGGCGGAAACGAAAGAAGGAACTGCGGAAAACACCCGCATTCGTGTTAAAATTCGCGCGTACGACAATAAGATTATTGACCAGGCGACGAAGACGATTGTAGAAACGGCGGAGCGCAACAACGCGACGCTCGTCGGCCCGGTGCCGCTCCCGACGGCGAAGAAACGATACACCGTCAACCGCTCAACATTCGTTCATAAGAACGCGCGCGAACAGTACGAGATGCGCATTCACAAGCGGTTGGTGGACATTCTCAATCCAAACCAGAAGGTCATTGACGCCATGATGAATCTGAATTTGCCGAGCGGAGTTGATGTGGAGATTAAAATGTGACATGCGGCGCAGCCGCATGTCATCCTGGAGCGCCGCCCCGGGCGGCGCGATAGGATCCAGCTCGGTGAAGGCAACGATTCAAAGATACTAGAAATCCTCTCTCTGAATGAAAACTATCCGCCAGAAGACGGATAAAGATCATTCGAAAGCGGGTTTCTGGTATTTTGTTACCAGTCACAGCGAAGCGAGGACATAATGGTATGAAATTCGTTTTGGGCACCAAACTAAGCATGACACAGGTATTCGCCAATGACGGGCGCGTTGTTCCCGTTACCCGCGTGCAGGCCGGACCGTGCGTGGTGACGCAGGTCGTGAAGGAAAAAACGGGCGCGGCGGTTGAGGTGGGATTCGGTGAAGAAAAACATGCGTCAAAACCGCGCGCGGGGCACTTGAAAGGGTTGCCGGCGATGCATGCGTTGCGCCGGTTTCGCGTGGAAGAATTGCCGGAAACCATAACGCGCGGCGCTCTGCTTTCGGTGGCGATGTTCAAGCCGGGCGACCGCGTGCAGGTGACCGGCACGTCAAAAGGCAAGGGATTCCAGGGTGTCGTGAAGCGCCATCATTTTCACGGCGGTCCCGCATCGCACGGTCATAAAGACAATGCGCGTATGCCGGGCTCCATCGGCGCAACCGGGCCGCAACGCGTTATTAAAGGTATGCGTATGGCGGGCCGCATGGGCGGCGAACAGGTGAGCGTGCAAAATCTTGAGGTGATTTCCAGCGACCCGGCAACGAATGAAATTGTGTTGAAAGGCGCAGTGCCGGGCGCAACCGGTTCGTTGGTGGTGATTGCCGGCAAGGGTGTGCTTGAGGTGATTGAGCCGGTTGCCGCAGAGGCGCCGGTGGAAGCAGTGACGGCATCAGAAATGCCGGCCGCAGAACCGGCATCCCCGCCAGAGGCGGGTCCGCCTGTGGCGGAAGAGCCAGTAACCACGTAATATGCCGCAGGTATCTGTGTACAACCACGAAGGGAAAGAAACCGGAACGCTTAAGTTGTCCACGGCGGTGTTTGGCGTGCCGGTGAAGGAATTGGTGGTTGCCGAGGCGGCGCGTGCGCAGCAGGCGAATAGCCGCGCTGTCATCGCGCACACCAAAATGCGCGGCGACGTGCGGGGCGGCGGTCGCAAACCGTGGAAGCAGAAAGGAACCGGGCGCGCTCGTCAGGGTTCAATCCGCTCTCCGCAATGGCGCGGCGGCGGCGTAATTTTCGGTCCGCGCAGCGACCGTTCCTTCGCGGTGAAGGTCAACAAAAAAATCCGCCAGACCGCGCTGCGCATGGTGCTTTCGGATAAAGTGGCCGCGCAAAAGTTTGTCGTGGTTGACGGTTTGCCGACGGACGCTAAAACCAAAACAATGGCGGCTGTGCGCCGCGCGCTGCCGGGTGCCGGACGTTCGGCGCTCGTGGTGCTCGGAGAAAAAAATGACGCGTTCATTCGCGCGTTCTGCAATGTGCCGCGCACCGCAACCCAGAGCGCGCGCAGTTTAAATGTCGTTGACCTGTTGCGCTCTGAATATATCATTGCGCCGAAAGAGGCGGTGACGGTGATTGAATCGGTGTACGCCTAATCCTATGCGGCTGTTTAATTTTTTGAAAAAGAAAGCAAAGGAAGAGGGCGCGCCGGCGGCGAAGCCGGCGGTGGCGGCTGCGCGGGTTTCCGAGAAAAAGGAAACGCCGCGCGCGTCAGCGGTTTCGGTCAAAAAGATGGTGACCGGCGTGCTCCTGCGTCCGCTCGTGACCGAAAAAGGCACGCATCTGGAGGCGCAGGGAACGTATCAGTTTGCGGTGGCGCCGCGGGCGACGAAGCGCACCATTAAACGTGCGTTTGAAATGCGCTACGGCGTGCGTCCGCGTTCAGTGAACGTGATGCATCGCTTGGGCAAAACCGTGCGCTTCGGACGCACGTCCGGCCATCGCAGCGACTGGAAACGCGCGCTCATTACCGTTCCGAAAGGCGTCACCATTAACGTCCACGAAGGAGTATAAGTATGCCTATCAAACGCTACAAACCAACGACTCCGGGACGACGTGGCGCTTCAGTGCAGGATTTTTCGGATGTCACCAAGACAAAACCGGAAAAGAAGTTGACGGTGTATTTGAAGCAACAGGCGGGTCGCAGTGCGCAAACCGGCAAATTGACCGTGCGTCATCGCGGCGGCGGCGCGAAGCGTTTGTATCGCATAGTGGATTTTATGCAAAACAAGTATGATGCGCCGGCAACGGTTTTGGCTATTGAGTACGACCCGAACCGTGGCCCGCGCATCGCACTGATTCAGTACCAGGACGGCGAAAAGCGCTACATTATAGCGCCTGAATCGTTGAAGACGGGCGATGCGGTGGTATCTTCGCAGAAGGCCATTGCAATCCAGCCGGGCAATCGGATGCCGTTGGAGTACATCCCGGTTGGCACCATGGTGCACAACATTGAGTTCAGCCAGGGCACGGGCGGAAAGCTGGTGCGCGGCGCCGGTAACGGCGCGCAGGTTATGAGTATTGAGGGTGACCATGTGCAGGTGAAATTGCCGTCGGGCGAGCGCCGATTGATTGCGAAAGTATGCGCCGCGACCGTGGGAGTGGTGGGTAATCCTGATTTTCGCCTCGTGCGATTGGGCACGGCAGGCCGGCGGCGGTATCAGAGCTGGCGGCCGGTCGTGACCGGTAAAGCCATGAACCCGGTTGACCATCCGCACGGCGGCGGCGAAGGACACCAGCCGATTGGATTGAAGAGCGGCCCCAAAACGAAGTGGGGCAAACTCGCGTTCGGAGTGAAAACGCGAAAACCAAAAGCAGGCGATAAATTAATTTTGGCCCGCCGCACGCGGTAATCGTATGTCACGCAGTCTCAAAAAAGGCCCGTTCGTGGACGCAAAACTCATGGAGAAGGTGACGCGCGCCAAGGCGACGCGCGAACGCGCGCCGATTAAAACGTGGGCGCGCGCATCCACCATCACACCCGACATGGTCGGCATGCGTTTTGCGGTACACAATGGGCGTGATTTTATTGAGGTGCTGGCTGACGAGAACATGGTTGGGCATCGCTTGGGCGAATTTTCGCCGACGCGCAAATTTATTCGGCATGGCGGAAAGATTCAGAAAGCGATTGAAGATGAGGCCGCCACGAAGGCCGCGGTAGCGACGAAAGCGACGCAGGCGCCGGCGGCTCCTGCCAAGAAATAATATGATTGAAGTACGCGCTTATTTGAAACGATTGGATACGTCGCCTAAAAAGGTGCGGTTGATATTGGGTTTGGTGCGCGGTCTGAAGGCGAGCACGGCGGAAGAGCGATTGACCTTCGCCAATAAGCGCGCCGCGTTGCCGGTGCTGAAACTCCTGCGGTCGGCCATGGCGAACGCAACGCACAATCATCAGTTGCGCCGCGACTCGTTGAGGATTAAAGAAATCCGCGCCGACGAGGGGCCGATGGAAAATCGGTGGCGCCCGCGCGCTCATGGGCGCGCGTTTCCCATCCGGCAGCGGAGTTCGCGGGTGACCATAGTGTTAACCGGCGAATCGGAGGAAAAACAAGCATAATCCTATGGGACATAAGGTACATCCGCGCGCACAGCGATTACAGGTGATTGACAGCTGGGATTCCCGGTGGTTTTCTCCGTTCTCGCAGTATCGCATATGGCTGCAGGAAGAGATTAAAATCCGTACGTATCTCGGCAAGAAATTCAAAGAGGCCGGCATTGACCGGATTATCATTGAACGGTCGCCGCGGGAAATGATTATCAACATGCGCGTGGCGAAGCCCGGTATTATCATCGGGCGCGGCGGACAGGGCGCTGACGAGGTGCGCGTGTATCTGGAGCGTCGTATGGTGAAGAGCGGCACCAAGGTGCGGCTCAATGTGCAGGAAGTGAAAAACGCGAGTTTGTCGGCGGCAGTGGTGTTGACGCAGGTGACGGCGGATTTGGAGAAACGCATCGCGTTTCGTCGCGTGATGAAACAAACCATGGCGAAGGTGATGAAAGCGGGCGCGCAGGGCGTGAAAATTGCCATGGCCGGCCGATTGAACGGCGCGGAAATTGCGCGGCGCGAGAAATTGGCGCTCGGAAAGATTCCGCTGCAGACGTTGCGGAGCGACGTGGACTACGCGCAGGGATACGCGCATACCATTTACGGGAGCATCGGCGTTAAGGTGTGGATTTATCGCGGGCCGGTGTTCGTGCGGAAGGATTTGGCTGAATAATGATATGTTGTTACCCAAAAAAGTAAAACATCGCAAGTGGCACAAAGGCCGTCGGCGTGGCGTGGGGATTGCTTCTCGCACCACGACGATTGCGTTTGGCGCGTACGGATTGAAGGCGGAAGGACACGCGTGGATTAATTCGCGTCAGATTGAGGCCGCCCGCCGCGCGATGACGCGCCATGTGAGACGCGGCGGCAAGATTTGGATTCGCCTGTTCCCGGATAAACCCATTACGCGCAAGGGTGAAGAAATGGGCATGGGAAAAGGGAAGGGAACTGTGGACCACTATGTGGCCGTCGTGAAGCCGGGCATGGTGATGTTTGAAATGGATGGCTTGCCGGTGGAGACGGCGCGCGAAGCCCTGCAGTCGGCGGCGCATAAATTGCCTGTGACCGCGCGGTTTGTCGCCAAAGAATAATCATATGCGGTTTGCTGACCTGATGAAATTAGACGTCGCCCACCTTGCGCTCACGCTCAAGGAAAAAGAGGTTGCGCTTGAGCAGCTTCGGTTTGCTGTTGCGGGCGGCGGCGAGAAACGGGTGCATCAGCTCGCGGCCACGCGGCGGGAGATTGCGCAATTAAAGACCGCGTTGTATACTAAGCAGTCCTATGGACACTGACGCAAAACGGACAGCGAAAACGAACGTTGGAAAGCGCCGATTGACCGGCGTGGTGGTTTCGCATACCGCGAAAACCGCCATTGTGCGCGTGGCGCGGAGCGTCGTGCATCCGTTGTATAAGAAAGCGTATCGGACGCACAAAAAGTATCACGCGCATGATGCGAAGGATGCCGTGAAGGTCGGCGACACCGTGACGATTGAAGCGGCGCGTCCGATGGGCGCGCATAAGCGTTGGCGTATCGTATGATTCAACTCCGCACTATTTTGCATGTTGCCGATAACACGGGCGCTCGTAAAGTGTCCTGCATTCACGTATTCGGCGGATACCGCCGGCGTTACGGACGCATCGGCGACATCATTACGGCAAACGTGAAGGACTCGGCGCCGCGCGGATTGGTGAAGAAAGGCGAAGTGGTGCACGGCGTCATCGTGCGCCAGCGAAAGGAGCTGCGCCGCGCGGACGGCACATACATTCGGTTTGACGATAACGCCGTGGTGCTCGTTGACCGGAACACCAAAGAACCGCGCGGAACGCGCATTTTTGGGCCGGTTGCGCGCGAGCTGCGCGACCTCGGGTTTCAGAAAATTGTTTCACTCGCGCCTGAAGTGCTTTAATATATGAAGATTAAAACCGGCGACAACGTGCGCGTCATGTCGGGGAAAGACCGCGGCAAAGAGGGCAAGGTTATTCAGGCGTTTCCGCGCGACGGTAAAATTGTGGTTGAAAAAGTAAACGTGTTGAAAAAGCATCTCCGCGGCCGCCAGGGGCAGCCGGGCCAGCGTATTGAACTCGCTGCGCCCATTGCGGCATCGCGCGTGCAACTGGTGTGCGGGAGCTGCGGAAAACTGACGCGCGTGGGATACGCAGGCGTCGGCAAAGAAAAACAGCGCATCTGTCAAAAGTGCGAAAAACCTTTTTAGTATGGCAGTATTGTTATCTCATTATAGAACGGCTGTGATTCCTGCCCTGCAGAAGGAGTTTGGGTATAGCAATGCGCTTGCCGTGCCGCGCGTCCTGAAAGTGATTGTGCAAGCCGGCGTGGGCAAGCGCAGCAAAGACGGCGCCGAACACAACGAACGCACGATGCAGCTGCTTGCGCGTATCACCGGCCAAAAGCCGGCGCCGCGCGCGGCGCGAAAATCTATCGCCGGATTCAAGATGCGGGAGGGCATGATTGTCGGAATGCAAGTTACGCTCCGCGGCGCGCGCATGTATGATTTTCTTGAGCGCTTGCTGACGGTGGTGTTGCCGCGCACGCGGGATTTCCACGGCGTGAGCGCGCAGGGATTTGACGGCCGCGGCAATTATTCGCTTGGATTCCCTGAAGTGAACGCGTTTCCTGAAGTGAATCCGGAAGATATTGAATTGGGGCAGGGGCTCCAGATTACGGTGACGACCAACGCGCGCACTAACGCGCGCGGCGTCGCGCTTCTGAAGGCGCTCGGATTCCCGTTTAGGGATGTGTTAAAGAAATAATATGGCAACCGAAGCACAACGAGCACAATCGCGCAAGAAGCCGAAATTCAGCACCCGCATCGTGCGGCGCTGTTGGAAATGCGGCCGCGGACGCGCCTATCTGCGCGATTTTGACCTGTGCCGCATTTGTTTCCGCGAACTCGCCAATAACGGTTTGATTCCCGGCGTTCGTAAAGCCAGTTGGTAATATGTACAGCGACCCTATCAGCGATTTGCTCACCCGCATCCGCAACGCGTCACTCGCCAAAAAGCATGACGTGATGGTGCCGTACTCAAAATTGAAATTCGCGCTTGCGGAGATTTTGCGCACGGAAGGGTTTGTGGAGCGTGTGGAAAAAGTTGAAGACCGGCATGGTTCCATCCGCATCACATTGCAGTATGACGGCCATCGGCCGAAAATTATGCGCCTTGAGCGCGTGAGCAAGCCGGGCCGCCGCGTGTACGCGAAGAAAAATGAATTACCGAAGGTGTTGAACCACTACGGACTTGCCGTTATTTCCACGCCGCAGGGCCTCATGACGAACAAGCAGGCCGCAAAGGTTGGCGTGGGCGGCGAGGTGATTTGCGAAATTTACTAATATGTCACGCATTGGTAAAAAACCCATTGTCATTCCATCAGGCGTCACCGTTGCGGTGGCGGATGGCGTCGTGCGCGTCACCGGCCCGAAAGGAACGCTGGAAGAGCGCCTGCATCCGCATGTAACCGTGCAGATTGCGGACAACACGATTACGGTTTCGGTGTCTGATGCGGAAGAAAAAGGCGACCGTTCGCTCT
Source organism: Patescibacteria group bacterium (assembly GCA_038061815.1). GTDB lineage: Bacteria > Patescibacteriota > Patescibacteriia > Magasanikbacterales > JBBTXJ01 > JBBTXJ01. The sequence continues at coordinate 16,400 of JBBTYK010000026.1, forward strand.
GGGGATTGTTCGGCAGTCTTATCCGCAACATGATTACCGGCGTGACGCAGGGATATGAAAAGAAACTGGAGATGCAGGGCGTGGGATACAAGATGGCGCTGCAAGGCCAGAACCTCCGGCTTGACGTAGGATTTTCGCATCCCGTGTTTTTTGCCATCCCAGCGGGAGTTGCTGTGTCGGTTGACAAAAACATCATTACGGTGCAGGGTGCAAGCAAGCAGCAGGTGGGTGAGACGGCCGCGCAGATTCGCCACATTAAAAAACCGGAGCCGTACAAAGGAAAGGGCATTCGGTATGTGAATGAAGTGGTGCGTCGCAAGGCCGGCAAATCAGCCACGAAAGCGGCCGCATAAATTATATGACGAGAGTAGTGTCCAAACAACTCACCCGATTGCTCCGCCGTACGCGCAGTCATGCGCGGGTGCGGAGCGTGGTGCGCGGCACGGCAGAACGTCCGCGGCTTTCTATTTTTCGCAGTTTGCGCGGCATGCGCGCGCAGGCCATTGACGATGTGAACGGCCGGACGCTCGCATCGGCAAGCGTAAAGGACGGCGATACGAAAATTGACGCGGGCGAACGAAAGGGTAAAACGGCCGAGGCGTATCGCGTTGGATATGCGCTTGCGCAAAAAGCAAAAGCGCAGAAGATTACTGCGGCGGTATTTGACCGCGGCGGGTATCGGTATCATGGGCGCGTGCAGGCGGTTGCTGAAGGCGCGCGCGATGGCGGATTAGTTTTCTAATATGGCACGACGACAAGACAATAGAGGCAGACGCGGCGGATTTGAACCGAAAGACGAGTTTGACCAGCAAACCGTTGATTTGGCGCGCGTGACGCGTGTCACCAAAGGCGGAAAGCAGATGTCATTTCGCGCGTGTATTGTTGTGGGCGACCGCCACGGACGCGTGGGGGAGGGCACGGGAAAGGGTCGCGATGTGCAGATTGCCATGGAGAAGGCCGTGCGTCTCGCCAAGAAACACGTGGTGCGCATCCAACTGGTCAACGGCACCATTCCGCATCGCACCGAAGCAAAATACAAAGCGACGAGCGTGCTCATCAAGCCGGCGCCGCCTGGTTCCGGTCTCATTTGCGGCGGCGCGATGCGCATCGTGTTGAACTTGGCGGGCGTGGAATCCGCGTCAGGGAAAATTTTTGGCGGCAAAAATAAAATTACTACCGTGCGCGCAACGATTAAGGCGCTGTGCGCATTGCGCGCGCCGCGCGCGGTGAAGGCCGCATAATCATATGTTGTCATTGCATACGATGAAAACGGGAAAAGGCGCGCGCACGCGAAAGGTGCGCCTCGGACGCGGGAACGCGTCCGGCCACGGCACGTACAGCAGCCGTGGCGGCAAAGGGCAGCGCGCGCGTTCCGGCGGACGACGCGGGTTGAAGATTTTGGGATTCAAACAAACGCTGCAGCGCATTCCCAAAGTGGGCGGGTTCAAGAGCCATCGCATCCGGCCGGCCGTGGTGACGCTTGATGCGCTCCAGCGCGCGTTTTCTGACGGCGCCGTCGTGAGTCCGGATACGGTTGTTAAAAAGGGCCTGGCTGAAAGCGGCCGCGCCGGCGTGAAAATCCTTGGCTCCGGCACGCTGAAAAAGAAATTGACCGTTAAAGGTTGCCGCGTAACCGCAGGCGCAAAAACCGCCATTGAAGCCGCGGGCGGCTCTATTTTGTCACCCTGACTTTTTTTGTCATCCTGAGCCCTTCGACTTCGCTCAGGGTAGACTGAGTCGAAGGATCTAATATAATCCAATGGATACTTTTCTCGCAAAACTGAAAATGATTTGGCAGAGCAAGGATTTGCGCAATAGCATCCTGTTCGTCATTATCATGCTCGTTATTTTCCGCGCGGCGGCGCATGTGCCGATTCCGGGCGTCAACATCGCGAACCTGCGCGCGTTTTTCGCGTCAAATCAGATTTTTGGCCTCCTGAATTTATTTTCCGGCGGCACGATGGAGAATTTTTCCGTGGTCATGCTTGGCGTTGCGCCGTACATTACGGCGTCCATCATTTTGCAGTTGCTGACGATGATTGTGCCGCGATTGGAGGAAATTTCCAAGGAAGGCGAAATGGGCCAGCGAAAAATCAATCAGTGGACGCGCTATCTCACCGTGCCGCTCGCGATGCTGCAAGGATACGGCACGATTACGCTTTTGCGACAGGCGTCATTGCCGATTATTGAAGACGTGTCCGCGTGGCGCATTTTCGTTATTATGATGACGGTAACGGCCGGCACGATGTTTTTGGTGTGGCTCGGCGAACTGATTTCTGAAAAACAAATCGGCAACGGCATTTCACTGCTAATTTTTGCGGGCATCGTTGCGGGATTGCCCTCCGCGCTGCGGAACGCGTTCGTCACGTTTGACCGTTCGCAGGTGATTAACTGGGCGCTGTTCGTCGTCATTGCGCTCATCACGATTATCGGCGTGGTGCTGTTGAACGAAGCCCAGCGCAAAATTCCGATTTCCCACGCGCGGCGGCTGGAGGGCGGACGCATGGCGGGCGGCGCGCAGACGTATCTGCCGCTCCGCGTGAACATGGGCGGCGTGATTCCGATTATCTTCGCCATTTCCGTCATTTTATTTCCGCCCATGATGGCGCAGTTTTTCGTGCGCGCGAAAAGCGAGTGGATTATTAACGTTGCGAACGGCGTGATTCGCGTGTTTCAAGACCAGCTGTTTTATGGCATTGCGTATTTTGTGCTGGTGTTCGGGTTTACGTATTTTTACACGAGCGTCATCTTCCATCCGGACCAGGTGGCGGAAAATCTGCAAAAACAGGGCGCGTTCATTCCGGGCATCCGGCCGGGGAGCGAGACGTCGCGCTATCTCGGACACATTACCAATCGCATTCTCTTGTTCGGCGGATTGTTCTTGGCCGCGATTGCGATACTGCCGCTCCTGCTCCAGCAGTTTACCGGCTCGCAGTCGCTCGTCATCGGCGGCACGAGCATCCTGATTGTGGTTTCGGTCGCCATTGAAATTGCAAAACAAATAGAAGCGCAGCTCACGATGCGCGAATACGAGCGATTGTAAATGGTCATCCTGAACTTGTTTCAGGAACTCCAAACAAAAATCCGCGTGAACGCGGATTTTTGTTATAAAAGAAGGCCAGGATGTGTAGTGTCATTGACAGCCGCGCGGGGGTGTGATATGGTGAGGTGCGGCTTAGGACGGTCCTAGGCGCCCCCGAAAGGGGTTTCAAAACCATGCCGCGGATGGAATGTCCCCTGACAGGGGAATGGCCACTCGCGGCGCTTCAGCCGGCAGAATGAGTCCGAGTGACTCCGGGTCTGCCGCGCGATGAAGGAGGGAGCGGTGGAACATGATGTGGACAGGCATGAAGTGGTGGGTAAGTGTCACGAGTGCGAGGTGGCCGCAGGGGCGGTAACGGCCTGGAAGACGCCGTTCCTCACGAAGGACGTGTGGAAGGTGTTCGGGGTGCTGTTCGGTGCATGGGCAGTGTTTGGAGTGGCTGGCTTGGCGTTCCGCGGAGCGCGTGACATCTGGCATGCCAACGGCACTGTTTTCATCATTGCGACCCTGTTGCTGAGCGTGGTCGCGTTGATGATTCTGTTTGTGACGGTGGTGTTCCTCCTAGTGTGTGCGACGTTCCTCGCGCACAACGTGTTCACCAAGAACCG
>JBBTYK010000027.1:0-9855 GCA_038061815.1 Patescibacteria group bacterium
TGAAAGAAGCGTTCAACGATGCGGTAAAAAAAGTGCAGCGCATCATGGCGGGCAAACTCAAGGAACAGGGAGGATTGGACATGTTCAAACAGTAGCCATGTACCCTCCATCCATTCAACACCTCATTGACCGTTTTACCAAACTGCCGGGCGTGGGGCCGAAAACGGCCGAGCGCTTTGTGTTTTATCTCCTGAAACGAGGCCGGCGCACGGTGACTGAACTCACCGATGCGCTCACGACCCTCCATGACAGCGCGCGTTCTTGCGCCGTCTGTTTTGATTTCACCGAAGATGACCGATGCCACATCTGCGCGAGCGTTGACCGCGATTCTACAACCATTTGTGTGGTAGCGGATTCGCAAGATGTGCAGGCCATTGAACGGAGCGGCGCGTTTCGCGGACGCTACCACGTGCTCCGCGGCGTGCTTGAACCGGCGCGGGACATTGGACCGGATGATTTGAAAATAAACGAACTGCTGGAGCGCGTCAAAACCAGCAACCCGCCCGTGCGGGAAATCATTCTCGCGCTCAATCCGGATTTGCCCGGCGAAACGACATCACTCTACCTCGCCAAACAATTGAAGGCGTATACTGTCCGCATTACGCGCCTCGGCCGCGGCCTGCCGCTGGGGAGCGATGTGGATTACGCGGACGACATTACGCTCACCGATGCGCTCAAGGGACGGCAAGCGTTGTGAATCAAAAACCCGCCATACGGCGGGTTTTTGATTATACGGTTTTGATTTTCACTTTCGTCTCGTGCTGGCGATGGCCGTGCACTTTGTGGTAGCGCACCTTGCGCTTGAATTTCACCACACGAATTTTTTTGGCGCGGCCTTGGCCGGTAATTTCCGCGGCAACCGTAACGCCCTCAAGGTACGGTTTACCAAGCTGCACTTCGGAGCCATCCTCTTTTGCAACTAAAAGCACCTTGTCAAAAACGGCTTCGGTGCCGGCCTCGCCGGCAATTTTTTCAATCGTCAAAGCAGCGCCCTCGCGCACCAGATATTGTTTTCCACCGGTTTCAATGACTGCGAGCATAGGTTACAAGTAAAATCTGGGTCCTATCGGGCCGATGGCCATCGGCCCTCCAGGATGACATAAAAGATGGATCCAGTGTACCTGACCGTCAAAAAAATGTCAAGGAAATAAAAACACCCCGCAGGAAACCGACTCTGGCGAGCCAATCTCCTGCGGGGTAACGGTCAAGATGAGGCATGGTTCAAACGGGGTTCTGCCCTTGGGCCGGGATGGATTTCCGGCCGGACTCCGGCGCAATGGCGCGCCAAAGGCGGTAAATGCCGCCGATGACGGCGATGCCGGTGGTGGCGACGGCCACGCTCCAGCCGAGGTTGCCTACAGCGAGCGCTCCCCAGATAGCGAGCGCTTCCAGCCCATACACCATAAACACCCACCGGAACCGGATTCCTTTCTGATCCGCGGCGGAGGCGGCGGCGGAGGCGGCGGCGACGACGGCGGCGGCGAAGGCGGCGGCGAAGGCGGCAGCGGAGGCGGCGGAGGCGGCGGCGACGACGACGACGACGGCGACGACGACGGCGAAGGCGGCGAAGGCGGCGGAGGCGGCGGCGAAGGCGGCGGAGGCGGCGGCGGAGGCGGCGGCGGAGGCGGCGGCGGCGACGACGGCGGCGACGACGACGGCGGCGGAGGCGACGACGACGACGAAGGCCTGCTCCTGACTCACGCCGAACGCGAGCACCACCCAATACACCCCCACCGTTAGCACGATGGCCGCGATGGCGGACAGCACGATTTTCTTCATCTTCTCTTTCCTTCCTTTCCCTTTTCTTGTTTTTTTGAACCTCAAGTACTGCGTACTTGATGCGTTGGGAGCATAGCACGAATAGTGGAAGATGTCAAGGGCCTGGCACAACAGAATCCCCTATCTTCCACCCTTCCCGCTCTGCCGTGCCGGCCGGAACCTCAATTACCCAATCCGCCGGAAGGCGAGGATAATAAATAGGCAATTCTTGCGTCGTCTGCACGTATGATACGCGAGGCGCCATGTCAACAATCCTCCCTTCCGCAACCCACACAATATCTATGGCAAACCGCATGTCCTTCATCCAGATGCCGTGTCGGCCGGATTCCGGAAACACAAACAACATCCCGTCTGCTTTGCCGATCGCATCGCGCCCCGAAAGTCCGCGCACCCTATCACGCGCGGTCTGCGTCACTTCCATATCAAGCACCGTCGCGCCGATGCGATACGGCTCAATCACGGTGCGCTGTTGCAGTACCCACAACACACCGGCAGCCGCCAGCATGCCGATGAAAAAAATCGTGTAAAAAGATATGTTTCCTACGCGGAACGATGATCGGCCCTCCATACAAGCCAGATGCCAAGAAAAACCATAAATACCGCGAGCAACGCGAGCGCAATCAATTTCTGTTTACTCTGCAGCACCAGCGTCAAACTGCCGAACGCCGCGCTTGCCGCATACATAAAGAGTACCGCGCCGCGATGAGAAAATCCACTCTTCAGCAACCGATGATGCAAATGCCACGCATCGCCGCGGATAATGGACTTCCGCTGCCGCGCGCGGCGTACAATCACCCATGCGACATCCAAAATGGGCAACCCCATCACCAACAGCGTGGTCGCAATTTTACCGCCGGAAATAATCGCGAGCACGCCGAGCGCATATCCAAGAAATAGACTCCCGCTTTCGCCCAAAAAAATGGACGCCGGATGAAAATTAAACAACAAAAACGCCGCGCACGCCGCGGCCACGATGAGCGCCAACAGCGCAACATCCGGCTGATAAAACTTCGTAAACTGCGACAACGCAAAAATCATGAGCGCGCCAATGCCGACCACGCCGGTTGCCAATCCATCCAATCCGTCAAGCAATTTTGTGGTGTACGTCATGCCAAGGAGCCATACAAACGCGATGACCGTGCCCCACGCGCCCAGTTGCAAAATACCGCCAAACGGATTGGTAACATACGGAAGCGCCACACCGCCAAAAAGCGCCGTGAGAATGCCGACAATAGGAAAAATCATCTGCCGCCACGGTTTCAAGTTGTACAAATCATCAACCGTGCCGCCGATGACGATGATAAGCCCACCAATCCCAACCATGAGGAGCTGACGGATGCTCATATTGACGGTGAGCAGCTCGGGCCGCGCCGCGAGTATCGCGGCCACTGCCGCGATAACGGCAAGATAAAGCGCAATGCCTCCCAACAACGGCACCGGCTTCTCATGAATTTTCCGCCCGCCCACCACCGGCCGGTCAACGATATTAAAATAACGCGCAAAAGCGCGTGTTGCTACTGTTAAAAGAATAGCGGCGACAAATACTCCTCCAGCGGCAAATACGAACATAACTTGATGACATCATTACCGTCATGCTGGAGTCCGCCGAAGGCGGACGATAGCATCCAGTTAATTTCTGGATCCTATCGCCTCGCTTCGCGGGGCTCCAGGATGACATCACTCAATCCTCACAGCCCCTCCAGCGTCATAAATAATCTTGCTCCCCCGCTCCACTTTTTGTTCCAACAGAATTTTTGCGAGCGCGTTTTCCACATGCTCCTGAATCGCGCGGCGCATCGGACGCGCGCCGAATTGCGGGTCAAATCCTGCCGCGGCCAGCTCTTCCAGCGCATGGTCCGTCACGGTGAGCACCGCGCCGTACTGCTCCTCAATCTTCTTCGCCAAACTGCCGAGCATCAACCGCGCCACCTGCCGGATATTGTCTTCCGTCATCGGATGGAACACAATCACGCCGTCAAAACGGTTGATAAACTCCGGCGTGAAATGGTTGCGCAATTCTTTCGTCAACAGTCCCTCTTGAATCGTTTCATACGCTGCGCCGGCGCGCACCTCATCTTGAATAAACTGGCTCCCAGCGTTTGAGGTGGCAATCAAAATCACGTTCGTAAAATCTACCACGCGGCCTACACTGTCTGTCAAACGGCCGTCGTCCATCACCTGCAAAAATAAGTTCAGCACCTGTTTGTCCGCTTTTTCCAATTCATCCAGCAATAACAGCGAAAACGGCTGCGAACGCACCGCCTCCGTGAGCAATCCGGACCCCTGTTTATCCGTCTGGCCTATGAGACGATAGATGCTATCCGGCGTCTGATATTCCGACATGTCAAAACGCAGCATCTTGTCTTCGCCGCCAAAATATACTGCGGCGATGGTTTTAGCGAGTTCTGTTTTACCGACACCCGTAGGCCCCACGAACAAGAAATTCGCAATCGGCCGTTTGCCGGATGTCAATTTCGCGCGAGCGCGGCGCAGCGCATTCGCCACCGCCGTCACCGCCTCATCCTGTCCAATCAAGCGCTTGTGCATTTCCTCCTCCAGCCGCATCAGTTTCTCTCCCTCTTCTTCGTTCAAAGACGTTACCGGAATCTTGGTTTTTTCTGCCACCGCTTCCGCCACATGTTCGCGCGTGACCAACGAATCTTTTCCTTTTTTATTTTTCACCATCACCGCCACCTCTTTCATGAGCGCAATCGCGCTCTCCGGCATCTGCTGGTCTTGCAAATGTTTGCGCGCAAAATCCGCGATTGCCTCAAGCGCATCATACGAAAAATACACCTGCTGTTCGTATTCCGCGATGCCCACTTTCGTTTGCAGCACCTGCACCGTTTGATTGCTGTCCATCGGTTCCAGCGTCAACGGCCGCATGAGCCCCTCAAGCGGACTTCCTTTAATGACGCGACGATACAGTTCCGGCGAGGTGGTGCCGATGACCGGAATGTGCGAACGTTCCACTACTTCCTGCAATACGCCCGCGACATTCAAAGCGCCCTCGCCGCCTTCACGCGCCGCAACCAGCGTATGAATGTCCGGAATGCACATCACGATATTCCCCGCGCGCTGGACTTCCAACAGCATCTCCAACAGCCGCTCGCCGGCTTCGGACGCGGAAACGCCAGACAACAAACTGCTGATTTCCATGCGCACGAGCCGCTTGTCCTTTAGATTTTCCGGCACTTCTTCCAGCACCATTTTTTGCGCCACGCCTTCCACAATCGCCATCTTCCCCACTCCAGCATCGCCAATCAACAGCGCGCCCGCCGCGCCGCCTTCAAACAAATGCAGTACGTCCGCAATCTCACGGTCGCGCCCCACAATCGCGCCGATGTACCCAAACTGCGCGCGGAGCGTGACATCCTCGCTGAACTGATTGAGCATCGGCGTGGCCATGGCGGTCATGGCGCGGTCAATGCCGCTGGTGGGACGCGTGCGTGCAATAACGCGGAAGATGCGCAACTGGTCTCGCAATTGCGCGCGGCTCCGCACCCACGCCACCACGTTGTTGAACTTTCGCATGTCAGCGCCTATATCGTACAACTGTTCCTGCAAACTGGGGAGCGCGCGCACCGTCACCAACAGCAAATCGCTCGCGCGCACCTGCAACTGATGAGCGCCTTCGGCCTCTAAAAACGCATGAAATAACAACGCGAATGTTTCCTGCGACACCACCGGCGCCGTGGTGCCTGCCGGCGTCCCCAGCAACGAAATGGCGGCATTCGTGATGGTATCCGGATGGATACTCAACCGCACGAACATATTTTGCACCACCGCCAGTTTCACGAGCGCCAACAAAAAGTGCGGCGCAGCCACCTCCGCATCCTTGCGCGCCGCCGCAACGCGATACGCATCGTCAATCACGTCAAGCAACTCCGTCGTCATCGCAATTTTGATATCCGGCACTTTCTGCCCGCGCACCTCGCTCACTTTATACACCGGCCGTCCCCATCGCATTGCGCATGAAACAGCATACGCCGCGAATAACGCGCCAATCCAAAACCACACGCCGTTGACGCTCGCAACGGGAAACCCTTGCCCCAGCGCCAAATACACGAGCCATCCGTACCACGTCCACAACAACCCCGCAATCACGATAACCGCGAGCAAACGAATCGTTTTGAAGCTCCGCCGCGCGCGGCGATACGCCACGCCATAGGCAGACAACGCCCGCGTCCATACCAGCGCACCATCCTGAGCCTGTCGAAGGACATCCTGAGCTTGTCGAAGGACGTCTTGAACGCCCGCCGGAACGCCCTTGCACGACGGACACTGACGCCCCGCCGCCGTCAACCCAACACCGCCGCATGCGCTGCACAGTCCTACCGTGAGTTGTGGGTTTGTTTCAGTTTTCATGTTACGAACCGTCATTCTGGAGCCACGCGCCTCGCGTGGCGATAGAATCCAGAAATTAACTGGATGCTATCGCTCGCCCACAGGGCTCGCTCCAGCATGACCATTATTCCACCATCGTCAATACCAATCCCAAAAACAATATAATCGGCGCGGCAATCCACAAAAACAAAAACGCCGTAATCACGCTCATCCACACAACGTACGCACTACCGCGCGCAATCACTTGCACGAACCGCACGAGCACGCTAATCAGCCGGCCCTGCCAATCATGCTGGCCAAACATCGGCACGAACAAATTTTTCAACCACAATAAAACGCCGAGCGAGGCGCTTCCCCTTCTCACCATGTAAATCCACCAATGCGCGACTGCCTTAAGCCCGGCGGTGTACCACCACACGGGCGTGCGGAAAATATCAAGCAGCGCATCAAGCAAAAGCCGACGAATCACGAGGCCCATAGACGGTATATATCATAGCATAAAAAAACGCGCGCTGCATTTCTGCACCGCGCGATGAGCACGAGGATGATGGAAGGATGACGCCGCGCGCTACGGGCTGAAGCGCAACAGATTCATCCTCGACAGAGCCAAGAACGTGGTGGCGTACGCGTTGTCGTCCCGGGCCCGGCCGTCAACTATGAAGTTGAGCCATGCCCAGAGGGTCACGAAGACCAACCGCAGGTGTTCGGTCTTGTCCAAATGCACATCGTGGCGCGCAATCGGCTCCTGCAAACGCCCGAGAAACGGGAAGTACTGCTGGGTGGACTGCCGCGGCGAAACCGCAAGGCCGTCCCGCGTGAGCGGCTGCACGTCGGCAAGTTCAAACCCCGTCTCCTCGCGGAATTCACGAAGCGCGCAGTCGCGTGGCGACTCGCCTTCGTTCATCTGACCGTACACCGGGCCGATGACCGTCACCTCGACGCCGTGCTTCCACTCCGCCACGATGGGAACCAGGAAGTTCCATGGCTGTTCTCTCGTTTCTAGCGGAAGGCTGGGGTCCATAAACGGCGCGAACACCGCAACCCAGTTCTTACCCACGGAGCGGAAATATCTCCCCTCTTCCGCCTCCGTGCCGCCGGGCGAACGCAGAAACAATACCTCGGACTTTGGAGCGAACCGCCGAACCTCTTCACGGAGGGAGTTGACATAAAGAGGGTCGCTATCTGCCAAACCGAAACGATACACGTCCAAATCCACAGGCGAACCCCTCTTCGTCCACGGCCGAATCCCGAGTCGCTCAACCGTAGGCGCCAAATCATCCATGTGCTCTACCACCGGCACTCCGAATACCGTCCGCATCTTGTCCTCCTTTTGCTATACCGAACCTACCACGCTCCTTGCTTCTTGTCAACCGTCAAACACAAAAAGCCGCTTCCGGCCTTTTATGTTGTATCGTACCGCCTATCTCCTCGCCACCGCGCCGTCAACCGATTTCACGTACTCAACCTCTTTCGTCTGCTCCATTCCCAGCTGCTCCACGCGCTTCCGCACGGTCTGCATGGACGAATATTGCGCAATCTCCACGGACAACTGCTGGTCTTCCTGCTGCAATTGCCGCACCTTTGTTTCCAAATCACGAATGGCGTATCCTCGCGTGGAGGTGTTGTTGATTTTCCCAATATACCCGACGCCCAAAAATACAATCACCACAAGCATGCACACTTTGAGCGATGTTCTGTCCAATAATGCGACAAGACGATTCATAGTTTCTCCGCGATGCGTAATTTCGCGCTGCGCGCGGCCGGATTCTGTGTCACTTCCTCCACGCGCGCAACGATTGGTTTTTTAGTAATAATGCGTATCCGTTTCTCTCCCTTAAAAAATTGTTTGACGATGCGGTCTTCCAACGAATGGAACGTGATGACCGCGAGCCGGCCGTTTGGTTCCAGCATGTTCACCGCCTGCGGAAGCGCGTCTTTCAGCGCGCCGAGTTCATCATTCACGGCAATCCGCAACGCTTGAAACGTAAGCGTGGCTGGGTGAATGCGGCCGCGGCGTTTGTCGTACACCGTTTCAATCGCCCGCACCGCATCTGTCGTTCGCGCCACCGGCCGCGCGCGATACAGCGCCTCCGCTATAGCGCGAGCGCGCGGTTCCTCGCCGTAGAGGCGCAGGATGCGCGCGAGTTCGTCAACCGTTGAACGGTTAATCAACTCTGCCGCGGTCTCGCCCTGCGTTGGGTCAAACCGCATATCCAGCGGCTCATCCTGCATGAACGAGAATCCGCGACCGCGTTCTTTCACCTGCGGCATTGACCAGCCGAGGTCAAAGAGAATCGCATGAATGGGCCGGAACTGATGCGCATCTGCGATGGTCTGCAGATTGCGGAAGGAATCGTGGACAAGCATCGCGCGATTCCCGAAACGCTTCAGCCGCTGATGTGCGCTTGCAATGGCCGCGGGGTCAGCGTCTATGCCGAGCAATGTTGCGGCGCGTTCCAGCATCGCCAGCGCATGTCCCCCGTCTCCGAGCGTGCAATCAATGACGTGCGATGTCTGTGTAAGCGCGAGTCCTTCCACCACTTCCGAGACGAGAACGGGAATGTGAGACATATGGGCGGTCACATGCCGATTTCCCCCAACTGCTCCGCGATGTCGTTTATGGCCGCTTCATTTTGCTTCGTGTACGCCTCCCATGCGGCCTTGTCCCAGATTTCAATGCGATTGTAGAGGCCGGCCACTACTACATCTTTTTTCAAACCGGCGAACCGCCGGAGATGGTCAGGAACCATGATGCGTCCCTGTTTGTCCGGCGTCGCTTCCATGGCGCCCGCCAGCATGTGCCGCGCATACGCGCGCATTTTTGATTTGTTCAGCGGCCCTGCCGCCAGTTCCGCCGCCAGTTTGTCCAGCTCGCCGCCCGTGAGCAAAAACAGGCAACTGTCAAGGCCGCGCGTTACCACGGCTCCCTTCGCCAATTCAACGCGAAATTTGACTGGCACCGCCAGCCGTCCCTTGTCGTCGAGTGTATGATGATATTCGCCGATAAACATACTCGAAGCTGGGGACAGACCGACGTCTTCCCCACAATTCCCCACTAGATTCCAGTTTATACCACCTTAAAATACCTTGCAACCCCTGTTATCCACAGGACGATAGCCGCAACCACCTTCCGAACACAAAAAAGACTGCGAGAGGCGGTCTTTTTTTGTTTATCATCCTGAATTATCGGATTAGATTCCTCGACTCGTCCCGACAAGTCGGGACTCGCTCGGAATGACATTACTGCACGCGCTCCGGCGTATAGCCAACCACCACGTCCCACCATGCCCGGACGGACGCGAGCCAGTCGCGAAGATACGAACGAAGGAGATTTTTTTTACCGTTTTCCGCCACAATGCCGTACGCGTCAACGCCAAGTTTATTGCACAAATACAACGCGCGCGGCATGTGGAACGCTTGCGTTACCAAAATCGCGCGGTCAATGCCCAAAACATTTTTTGCGCGCCAGCAAGAATCAACGGTGCGCGCGTTCAAGCCATCTTCCTGTATCTGGTCGGCTGGAACGGTAGTAATATCCGGCACGGCGCGCATCGCCGCAATTTCATCCGCCCGCTTCCAGCCGTTATCTCCGCTCAAAATAATCATCGGCAAATCACAACGGTCGCCAATGTCGCGCGCCTCCTGCATACCGCACGTGTTGATAATTTCCGTGGCGCGTTTTTCCCAAATAGCCACGCCCGCCTCCACGCGGCGTGCCAGCCAATCCGA
>JBBTYK010000028.1:0-5663 GCA_038061815.1 Patescibacteria group bacterium
GAATTTCAAGCGCAAACGATGTGAGCTGGAGCGCGATGTATTCCGCATCGTGCGTTTTTGAATGCTCCTCCAGTTCGTGAAACAACCCGTCCTCCTCGCGTTGCCAGCTTTTGATGTAGCGCACCCACGCGATGCGCTGTTCTTTTGTATAGTGATTGAGCGCGTCCAATTCGCGCAATGCGAAATACGCGAAGCAACTGGCGAAGCGTGACGGCGCTGGATTTGACGGCGCGAGGCGCCATTGTCCAAACGGTTCAAACGGGAGACGGAGCGAGTCAACGAAGGCGATGGCCGCATCGCGCGAGAACGTATCGCGATAGTGCGGCAGCGGGCCGCGCTGTTTTAACGCGCGGTAGGCGAGGCGTGTCATTCTGAGGCGCAAAGCGCCGAAGAATCTAATCTGGTTCGGAGCGCGCTCATGATGACCATTGGGTTTCCACTGCTGTTTTCTGACGTTGAATTTTATAGATTTTGGCACTGCGTACATCGCGAGCGGACGGAGCAGATACACGGCATGCCACCACGGGTATCCGTAGTTTCGGACGGCGGCCCAGCGGATACGAATGGCGTCGCGTTCCTGTTGTTTGCCGCTGCCGAGCCACGAGAGACCGTGCGCGCGATAGCGGTACTTTAACAATACCTCCGGAATGTTGGCCACCTTGTACGCACGCGCGGCGCGCAACACAAGGTCATAATCCTGCGCCGTTTTCCAGTTTTCTTTGTAACCTCCGAGCGCGCGGAGCAATGACGCGCGGAACATCAGCGATGAGTGGGTGAATCGGTTGTGCGCCACCAGACCGCGCGCGATGTCCCCGTGGTTTGTCGGATATGTTTTAACCCATTCGCCAGCCCCGTCTTTGTTGATAAAACGCACGAAAGAACCGCAGAGTATATGGTCCGGGCGCGATTCCAAAAAGGCGATTTGTTTTTCAAAACGATGCGGGAGCGCGATGTCGTCGCCATCCATGCGGGCGACGAATTCACCGCGCGCCGCACGGATGCCATCGTTCAGTGTTTGCGTAACGCCGCGATGGGGGAAGCGGAGCACGCGGATGCGTTCGTCTTTTTTTGCCCAGTCATCAAGGTGCGCGGCCTGCGCCGCATCGGAGCCGTCGTCTAAAAGTAAAAACTCAAAATCCCGCTCCGTTTGCGCAAGAACGCTTTCAATTGCTTGAGCAAGAAATAACGGATTTTCGTTGTGAATGGGGAGAAGAACCGAAATTTTTAGCATGAGCCAATCTTAGGCCACAATGCGACAGATTGTCAATCGTTGAGGGCACGATAGATTTTTATAGTCTCCTCTGCGGTGCGGCGCCAGGAGAATTGGCGGGAGCGAGAGATAAGCGAGGGATGAGGTCCTTCGACTCGTCCGCCTAGGCGGACTCGCTCAGGATGACACACTGCGTGCAACGCCGCGATGAGCGATTCAATATCGTGCGGGTTAAAGTATGCGGCCGTATCGCCAAGCACTTCAACAAAAGCCGGAATGCGAGATGCGATGACCGGCACGCCGCGGGATGCGGCTTCAAGCGCGGGAAGGCCAAAGCCCTCAATCAGCGCCGGGCAGATAACCGCGGTTGCGTTTTGGTAGAGCGTTTCCAGCGTTGCATCGTCTGGTCCGTCAAGATACAAGAGGTCGCCACTTTCCAAAAGCGTTTTTGCGGTGTCGGTTGCGAGCAGACGGTCATAAAAAATACTGCGCGCGCCGGCGAGAATCAGTTGATGCGTGCGGCCGTAGCGGATGCCGAATTGGTGAAATGCGTGGAGGAGGAACGGCAGGTTTTTGTGCGGATACGCGGTGCCGATATAGAGGAGGTTTGGTTTGGCGTTATCGGTAGATTTCTCCACTCGCCCTCCTTCGGAGGGCTCGGTCGAAATGACAGTTGGAGATGCCGCCTGCGGGATGACGGTGATTTGTGTCAACAGTTCGGGATAGTATTCAGAAATTTGTTCCCGCGTAGCGTTTGAGATAGTAATGATATGCACGGCGCGTGTGAGCGTGTGGCGGAGGACTATGCGAAAACCAAGGTATTTAATCCAAAATAGCAACGGATTTCGTGTAGAGACCGCCGAGTGGGGATAGGCGCGTAAAATTAAATCATGGATGGTGACGACAAACGGCCGGCGATACAAAAGCGGCACGTTCCAGTGCGGGAAATGCGCGAGGTCGGCGTTCAGTTTGTTGAGCAGACGCGCGAACGCGAGTTGTTCGCCGAGCGTGTACCAGTGCGTTTTTGTTATTACTGTTTTGAAGTTTGGGTTTTGCGGGAAATACAACGCGGCACCTTCGGGTTTGAGGATGATGGTGTACTGGTTCGCGGTATCCAATTGTTCCAAGTTTTTGATTAGCTCGCGCAGGTACCGTCCGTGGCCGCCGTGAATGTAGTACATGCGCGCGTCTATTGCGATGTGCATAGTTTTAAAAATTCTCTCGCCGTCTTCTCCCATGTGAACTGCTGTGCCCGTGCCAGTGCGCGACGAGATAAATCTTCGCGCACATCCTGATGGTCCGCAATCATGCGCATGGCGTGGGCAAGTTCATGCGGTTTGTACGGCGAGACGAGGAGGCCGGCGTCACCCACCACTTCCGGAAGAGACGTTGACCAGCTTGCGATGACCGGCGTGCCGTGCGACATCGCTTCAAGCGGTGGAAAGCCGAATCCTTCATAGAGTGATGGGAACACGAGCACTTCGGCGAGAGAAAGAAGGGCGTGTTTGGTTTTGGCGGAGACGGGGCCGAGGAAGCGGGTGCGGTTAGATCGCAATGACGCGCGGCCGGGGCCGGCGAGAATGAGCTCGTGCGGATAGGCGGTAGTGTGGGTGAAATGCGCGAATGCGTCAAGAAGCATGGAGATATTTTTTCGCGGCTCCAGCGCACCCACATATAAAAAGAAACGGGCAGGGAGGCGGTATTTTTTTCGTGTGATTTGCTGGTTTTCCGGCGTTACAGCAGGCGCAGTTGGCGTGCCCGGGTAGATGATATGGATTTTGTGCGCGTTTTCCGGAAAATGTCGCGCGACATCCTCGGCGGTTGCGTGCGAAATGGCGACAATCGCATCGGCGCGGTTGAGTACTTTTTGTACTCGTATGGCGCGGTGCCACGCGCGGGATTTCCATGAGTACCAAGACGGATTCACGAGAAATGAAATGTCGTGCACCACTTGAATCAGTTTGCAATGCGGAGAGATGCCGGTGAAATTGAGGTTTGGCGCAATCCAGACATCGGCGCCGCCGGCCCATGTATCAAGATGCGGGCGGCCGGTGGTGAATAGCGAAAGGTTGAGAAGTTTGTTGGGGAGATGCTTTGTGATGATGTGTAGTGGCGGCACATCATGTTCTATTAGATCCCTCGACTCGGCCCTTTGGGCCTCGCTCGGGATGACAAATTGAGACCACGCATTCACAAAACCAGTCCAGCGGTGTTCTGGGCCGTGGAAGGTGAGCGCGTGCAGGAGTTCCCGGGTATAAACGCCTACGCCGTGTTTCTGCGCGTGTGGCTCCAAGAGCGGCCGAAGGTCAACGGTAATTTTCATGTCCTTACCCTACCGGAGCGGCGCGATTGCAGCAAGGGTTGACAACATGAGTTCGGTGTAGTACGGTAATGACAACTTCGTCTTCACACTGAAGAAAAGGAGGCTGACATGAAGATGACGATTGCGGAGTTCTGCCTCGCCCTTCATCGCGTTTGCTTGCGAGGCGACCGCGACGAGCAGGGGGCAGACGGCGAAACGCTCTGGTCTTCGCTTGAGGCAGTGGAACGGAAGCGCGGGAAGGAGTTGGTGAAACCCCCCACCACCATCGAGGAGACTGTCGTGCTCGCCGAGGACCTAGGGGTGAACGCTCAAGTGCTCGGCGGGCGGTTGACGAGGATGCCGGACTGGCATCGTGTGCTCAACGATTGGCAGGTGTACCGCAACGAGTGGTGGGGGCTTCCGCGATGAGCTCCGCGTTCCGTTCCCAACGGGTAGACAGCGTCTACCCGTTTTCTTTTTGCAATAACGTCGGCTGATAAAGTCCTTTTTGAAATTCTTCGTATCTATCAAGCACAAATCGTTGCATTGACGCGGCGAATTGTTTGGTGCCGAATTGGAGCGCGTGGGCGCGTATTTCTTCCGCATTAAATTGTGATGGGTCAAAATGCAACACGGTATCCAGCAAATCTTCCCACGTTTGGCGATGGAAAAACACGCCTGTTTTATCCGGCACAACGGTTTCAAGCGCGCCGCCTTTTGAAAGCGCAATGACGGGCCGGCCGGCGGCCATGGATTCAATGGGTGTGATGCCAAAATCTTCCACCTGCGGATGGATGAACGCCTGCGCGCGGGCCATGAGGCGCGCCTTTTCTTCGTCGGAAATTTTGCCGAGGAACTCAATGTTCGGCCGCGCCATGTCGCGGAGCCGTTTCAGTTCTGGCCCGGTGCCAAAGATTTTGAGTGGCCACTTGAGACGATTGAACACGCGAATCACCAGGTCCATTTTTTTATACGGCACCAGCCGTCCGCCGGTGACAAAATAGTTTTCCGTGGCGGGCGCGACGGCAAAATGGGTCAAATCAACGGGCGGATAAATGACGGCGCTTTCGCGGCGATAGTATTTCCAAATTCGCGCCGCAACCGTGTGTGAATTTGCAACAAAATGGTCAACGCGCGTGGTGGATAACTGATCCCATAATCGCAGTCGGCTGATGACCGGCGGGATGACGAGTTTTTTGATGAGGGCGTTGTACGGCAGACGTTCAATGTATTCGTGCGTGTCAGTCCAGAGGTAGCGCGTTGGCGTATGACAGTAGCAGATGTGCAGCGTATCCGGCCGCGTGATGACGCCCTTGGCAAAGGAGCTCGCGGATGAGACGACCACATCAAACTCTGAAAGGTCATGCCGTTCCGTGGCCATGGGGAGGAGCGGCAGATACCACTGGTAATGGCTCACGCCGAATGGAAGATTTTGGATGAAACTGGTGCGGATGTCCTTGCCTTCAAACACGCCGGTGAAGTTTTTTTTGTTATAAAACCAGACGTAGGTGGGCGCTTCGGGCCAAATGTTTTGCAACGCCAAAAGTACGCGTTCTGCCCCTCCATCTTGAGACAGATAATCGTGGACGAGTGCGAGTTTCACAGCGCTTTTCTTTTGCGAAGCAGGATAAATGGTGTTTTGAGTAGAATAATCGCGTCCATGAGCAGCGACCAATGCTCCATGTAAAAAGTATCAAGGCGGATTTCTTCTTCAAACGACAGGTCAGAGCGGCCGGAAATTTGCGCAAGACCCGTGATGCCCGGACGAATGTCGTGAACGGCTTTGTGGTGGCGTTCGTATTGCTCCACCTCGCGCGGCTGGTGCGGCCGCGGCCCCATCAAACTCATTGAGCCGCCGATTACGTTGAACAGTTGCGGCAATTCGTCAATGCTCACGCGGCGCAATATGCGTCCCACCAATGTGACGCGCGGGTCGTTTTTAATTTTGTAGAGCGGGCCCGCTTTGGTGTTTTGTTCTTTGATGAGCTGCTGTTCAAACTCCAGCGCCTCTTTGGAATGTTTGAATTGCCGTCCGATGCAGTATTTTTGATTCATCGTGCGGAACTTGAGCGTGTCAAACGGTTCGCCCTTGTACCCGATGCGTTCGTTGCGATAGAGAACCGGCCGTCCTGTTTCAATGAGCACGGCGAT
>JBBTYK010000029.1:0-13006 GCA_038061815.1 Patescibacteria group bacterium
GACGAGTTTGTTTTCGGGCATGAGGATAGCTTATCACGGGGATGGTGGGACTGTCGCTGCCCACTATTCGCGCACCACGATTCGGTTTTCCGCCCCGCTCACGGTTCCCCCATCTTTGAGCACGAGCTTTGGTTCCAGCACGTAGGTTCCGGGCACAGGGATTTTGTTCCACGGGATTTCAACGGTTTCGCCGATGGCGCTCGTTTCGCCGATGAGCGTGCGCGCTTCGTCGCCATCCTTGCGCACAAACATTTTCACCGACTGAATGCTCGCCGCTTTGAATGGCCGCAGTTGCAAGGTGAGCGGGAACAGCGAGACAAACAGCGTGTTGTCCGGTTTCGGCGACACCCACGAAACGTTCGGCGGTTCCGGCAGCGCGTCAAGCGTGAACGGCACTTCAACCGCGGTGACGTTGCTTACGTCGTCGTATGCTTTTACGATGAGTTTGTGCGGCCCGTTTTCCAGCTCGCGATTTTCAGAGCGCAATCCGAATGGATAATCCGACACCGTTCCGATGAGTTTGTCGTCCACGAGATACACCACTTTCGCAACGCCGCGCGGCGCCGAGACGTCAACGGATGCCTCAATGACGTGTTCACGCAAAGTGGCGCCGGATTGCGGCGCGAGCACCGTGAGCGACGGCCGCAATTCTTTCTTGTGCACGTCATCGTATTCGGTGGGCGGGTCGCCGAGCACCATCTGTGTTTCCTCGCCTTTTTCTTTCATTTCTTTTTGCTTTTTTTCAAGCCACGCCTGCACGCCGATTTCCCATGCCGCATACTGCGGGTCGGAAGACGGATTTGACGGCGCCGGACCGTCGGGGTCGTTTTTATTCACGTAGTGCAGAATGCTGTGCGCTTGGAGATATATGACCTCTTGCGCGAATTCTTCGGGCGTATCCTCCGTTGCCAGCTTGCCCGACACGCGGTCAATTTTTACCGGCACACCGCCTTGGTCGGTGCCGTTCAACACGGGTTTGCGCGCTTTGATTGCGGGAGCGGGCGGGAACTGTTCAACCGGTTTTCCTTCAAGCGCGCGCTTCATGAACGCGTTCCAAATCGGCGCCGCGCCGGCCGTGCCACCGACGCCGGGCTTCATGACTTTATTATCGTTGTTGCCGACCCAGACGCCCGCGGCAAGCGAGGGCGTGTATCCAAGCGTCCATCCGTCTTTATAATCATTGGTCGTGCCGGTTTTTGCCGCCACCGGACGGCCGGGCAGCGTCAGCGGTCCGCCGGCGCCAAATACATACGAGCGCGCGGCATCATCGGTTAAGATGCTGGTGAGGATTGCCGCGGATTCCGGCCCCACAACCTCCAGCGGCTGCGGATAGGTGTAGCGCCAGAGCGTCTCGCCGCCAGTTCCTTTCTCCTCAAGAATACTCACGTGCGGGAGATATGTTCCGCCGCGCGCCAGGCCAGCGTACGCGTTCACATGCTCCAGCAATTTTACCTCTGCGCCGCCGAGCACGAGCGCAAGACCGTAGTTTTCAGGATTCGTGAACGTAGTGTACCCAAGGCGCTGTCCAAGCGTGATAACCGCGTCCGCGCCGGCGAGATACAGCATTTTGACCGCTGGAATGTTGAGCGACCCCTGGAGCGCCCTTCGCACCGTCACCGGCCCGTGTTCCTTGCCGTCGTAGTTGTGCGGTATATACGGTTTCCCGCCGGCCGCGAAATTCGTAACGGTGTCGTATAAAATAGTGTTCGGCGTGTAGCCTTTTTGGAATCCTGCAAGATACACGAACGGTTTGAACGACGACCCGGGCTGGCGCGGGCGCGTGGCGACGTTCACCTTGCCGTCAATATCATCATTAAAAAAATCGCGGGAGCCCACCATCGCGAGCACCTCGCCGGTTTTCGGGTCAATCGCCACGAGCGCCGCGTTGGACGCATTGTTGTTTTTTGCATTATACTCGCCGCCTTTTTGTACCTCTTCCTCCGCGATTTTCTGAAGGTCGTAGTCAAGCGAGGTAATCACGGTGAGCCCGCCGGTTTCCACCGCCTTTTCGCCGAACTGCTCGGTGAGCAACTCTTTAACGTAAAAGACGAAATGCGGCGCCGTGATGTTGGTGATGCGCTCTTTAATTTCCAGCGGCTCGGCTTTTGCCGTCTCCGCCTGCTGTTCGGTGATATACCCCAACTCCGCCATGGCATCCAACGTGTAATTGCGCCGCATGCGAAGCGCCTCATGGTCATTGAGATAGCGCGTGGGCGCGCGGGGAAGCGCTGCAAGCGTGGCCGCTTCGGCGAGCGTTATGTCGTGGACGGTTTTGCCGAAGTATGCCTGGCCCGCAGCTTCAATGCCATAGTTGGATGACCCATACGCGATTTCATTGAAATAGAGCTTGAGGATTTGGTTTTTGGTGTACTTTTTTTCTATTTTCGTGGCTAGAATGGCTTCCTTGAGCTTGCGAACTAGCGTTCGCTCATTGCCGACGATGGCGTTTTTGACGAGCTGCTGCGTGATGGTTGATGCCCCGCCCGAACCCTCTCTGCGGCCAAGCAGATTTGAGAGCGCCGCGCGGAATACGCTTGCCCACCGCACGCCCTTGTGTTCAAAAAATTTACGGTCCTCAACCGCGATGGTTGCGTACACGGCGTATGTCGGCACTTCTTCCAGCTCAACGACGGTGCGTTTTTGGTCGCTGAAAATTTCGTACAGCAAATGTTTGCCGGTACGGTCGTAGATTTTGGTGCTCTGCGCGATGATGCGGTCCGTGAGTCTGTCCGGGTCAGGGAGATTTCTGCTCACAACCGCAACGGTAATCGCGCCGACAAGCGCTGCGCCGATACCGCCGAGCGCCAGTATTGCAAAAAGCCAACGCAGGATACGTTTTGGTTTGAGCTTCGGCCCGTATTCGGTCACCTGTTTTGCTCGGTGGGCCGCGGTGGTTACCAATTTGCGCGGGTGTTGTAACATAGACTTTCCATCATCATACACCTGTTGACAAAAACGTTGAAGTATGATAAGATAAACGCCGTCAGTTCTAGGTACACAACCTAGACTTTTTTGTATGAATATAGCCAATAAATACACAATTAAGCCTGTCCCGTGGAGCATGAAACTGCTCGGCGCCCTTATTATGACGATAGCGCTTTTGGTGCATTCGTACCATCCACAGGTGGTGAACGCCAAGACCGGCGAACCAATCATACAGGTGGTGCGCATAGCGCTTCCGATTGCGCCTGATCGCGCGCCACGCAAGACCGTTACCGTGCTTGCAACGGCCTATAATTCGGTGCCGTGGCAAACGGACAACACGCCATTTATTACTGCTTCTGGAACGCGCACACGCCACGGGGTGGTTGCGGCAAACTTTTTGCCGATCGGCGCGCATGTGCGTTTCCCGGAAGTGTATGGCGATACGGTATTCACGATTGAGGATCGCATGAACAAAAAGTATTATCGAGGACGCGTGGATATTTGGATGGAAGACGTGCCTGATGCAAGAATCTTCGGCGCGAAACGGCTCACGATGGAAGTGTTCTAACGGTAAAACAAAAACCCCGCCGCAGGGCGGGATTTTTGTTTTGAGGCCACGGCCGGATTTGAACCGGCGCATAGCGGTTTTGCAGACCGCCGCGTTAACCAACTTCGCCACGTGGCCACGGCTCGTAGTGTAGTTGAAAAAAACGTTTTTGTCAATCGTTCAAGAGACCGAGTATTTTCGTGAGCGGCACCGGAGTGGTGTAGGCGCGCCGCACGAGGTCGCCGACCATAGTTTGCATGCCGCGGACGCGGAGGACGCCTGCGAGGTCAGGAACGGCAAGGTCATCCGGCAGCAGGTCTGGCGTACACAGTTCTACCGCGCCAAGCGCTGGCCCGTCGCCGCGGAAATTGCACACCATGCACCCGGGCGCATGCGCGCTTTTGAGGCCGCGCAGGAGCGCCGGGTCAGTGTCGCGCGCGAATCGCTCCGCCACATCAGGATGCACCGGCATAGGGATGGCGCACGAAGAGCACGCGGTGGGGAATGGCGCGTGTACAACGGTCAGCTGGAAGAGCGGCCTCCACAAAAAGGACGGCGTGTGTTCGTGGAGCGTGCGAACGAGTGATGGGGTGTCATGTCCGGGCATGCCGAGAATGATGACGCTTCCGGCGGCGGCAGCCTGCGTGATTGCGTTCCACGCCGCTTTATTTGAGGCGAGGTCATCGGAAAGCGCGGTGAGGACAAACGCCGGCAGACGATGCAAGATATTTTGGAGCGCCTCAAGCGGTTCGGCGCCGAGCGCCGCAGCAACCTGAACCTGATGCGCCGCCGCGTATTCTTTCAACAATTCTTCAAGCGCATGGAGTACGGTGATAGTGCTCCCGAGCGTGGGCCCGGAGACGCCCACGAGACCGCTCCGCGTATCAAGCGCGCTCGCCACCTTCTCGCGTTGTTCCGGCGTAAAGAGCGTGTCAGGGTCGCCAAGGTCAGGGTCAATGTAACTCAAGGTCACGATTTCACCCGTCTCGGTGCCGGTGATGCGCACGAGCGCAACGTGTCGCACCTCCGAAATCATCTCGTCAAAAAATCCTTCCTGTGTCGCGCCGGCCGCACCGCGCGGAAGACCCAATTTTTTCAACAACAATTCGGCGAGCGCGTGGCCGAGGAGCGGCGGGAGGTCAAGCGCAAGCGGCGGGGCGTCGCCCTTATCTATCGTGATGTGGGTGCGGTCATCGTCAACCACCATTTTTACGTCAGCATGGAGACTGTTTTGCTGCTGGTGCTCGAGGAGCGCCGCGAGGAGGTGTTCGGCAGAGGAGGCCATATAAGAATAGTGAGAATAGTATAACAAGGTTCTGCTTTCTTGACGATTTTTAGGGCGCGTGGTACGATTGTTGCACTTACAGTATGTACGAAATTTTTTGTATGGTTTCCGGAGACCTCACGCAAGATGAGGCAAGCCGGACCATTGACGAGATAAAACAAAAAGTAACCGCCGCAGGCGGTTCTGTTGATGATGCCATCGCATTGGGCAAACAGCGGCTCGCCTATCCCATTCGTCACACGCGATTCGGCTATTACTATGCGTTGTACGTGACGATGGGGGCCGCTGAAACGACCGCGCTCCGCCGTGAGCTTGAACGGCATGCCAGCCTGTTGCGCACGTTCGTGCGGCGGTTTGATGTGGCAGTCAACAAAAAAGCGCGCGCTGAAGATTTGGTGTTTAAGCGAGCGCCGATGGCGGAGGCAGTTACGGCGGCCGCTCGCCCCGAGCGCCACGTTCCGGCCGCCGCGCCATTTGAGGAACAAAAGTCAATTCCGACAGAGCCGTTGGTTCAGAAAGAGCCGGCAATGGCGGGCGCCGTGAGCGCCGAAGAGATTGATAAGAAGCTTGACGAGCTGCTTGAATCAGACCTGCTTCCCAGTGAGAATGCGTAACATTATTTAAGCGCATCATACTATGATGAGTCTCAACCGCGCACAACTCATTGGTAATCTCACGCGCGATCCGGAACTCCGGAACACGCAACAGGGGACGTCCGTATGTTCGTTTGGTCTTGCCACCAACCGCGTGTACACCGATGCGCAGGGGCAAAAGCAAGAGCAGACCGAGTTTCACAATATTGTGGCATGGGCGAAGCTCGCCGAGATTTGCGGGCAGTATCTTGCCAAGGGTCGGCGCGTGTTTGTTGAAGGACGCCTCCAGACGCGCGAGTGGACGGGGCAGGACGGGGTGAAGCGGCGTTCCACTGAAATTGTTGCCGAAGATATGATTATGCTTGACCGCGCGCCGGGCGGTTCATCGGCTGGCGGCGGCGCAGGAGTTGCTCCGCGGCAGGCTCCGACAGCCGGAGCGCCCACAGACGCGGCGCCCGACGCATTGCCCACCATTACCTACGATTCCCCCACCACGCCGGGCGTCACCGAGGAGGAAGTAAAAGTTGAAGATATTCCGTTCTAAACGTATGCCAGCACCGAAAAAAGAACAACCAAAAGCGTGTTACTTCTGCGTACAGAATCGTCGCGCGCCTGAATATACCGAAGCGGGGCTTTTGCGCCGGTTCGTTTCGTCATACATGAAAATTGCGCCGCGCCGCCGTTCTGGACTCTGCGCCAAACATCAACGCAAGGTGGCAAACGCCATTAAACGCGCTCGTGTGGCGGGACTCATGCCGTTCGTGTCACGGTAAGCTATGGGTTCGTATAATGATATTGCAAAAAGCGTCGTTGTCCGCATTAAAAACGACCCGCACGTCGTTGTTTTTTTTCAACCGGTGAAACCGGGGAAGGGCGTGGCGTTTGTGCGCACGCGTTTGAAGAATTTGGTAAGCGGCAGCGTGATTGAACAGACGTTTAAGGCCAATGACCCGGTTGATATCGTGAGCGTGGAACGCCAGACTTTGCAGTATTTGTATACCACCGATACCGAGTTTGTGTTCATGCGCACGGATACGTATGAGCAAGTATCGCTTGCGCGCGACACGGCGGCCGAGAGCATGCAGTGGATTAAAGAAGGGCAGGAGGTTATCGGGGTATTTTTTGAGGAGCGCCTCATCACGATTGATGTGCCAAAAAAAGTGGTGCTCACGGTGACTGATACTGAAATGGCCGTGCGCGGCGACACCTCGGGCGCGCCCATGAAAGACGCGGCGCTGGAAAATGGCACGCACATCAATGTGCCTCTGTTTGTTGAACAGGGAGACAAAATAGCTATCAACACCGAGACGGGGGCGTATTCGGAGCGGGCGAATGAGTGATTGAGATTGACGTAAGCACATTGACAAGCGCGCGCGAGTGCGCTATATTTTTTTCATCACCATGTACAAGGAAGGGAGGAAGGGCCGGTGAGGCAACGACGCATACGAGAGACGAGTTATCGGTACTTGTTGTTTGCGGGCGATGGGTGCGACACATTTGACCCGGCAGTGTTCGGTGACCCGTTGAACTTCAATGCGGCGGAAATCGGCGGATATGCGGTTGAGTTCGCGCATGTAGAGGGCGGGCATTACGTGCGGGCGGCGAACCGCGCGGGAGCGGCGGTGTTTGCCGAGGTGTTTATGTGCCGCCGTCAGGAACGAGGGTGGGGATGGCGGCCGGTCATGCGCCATCAGTTCGTGCTGGGCCGTCGGCCGCGCGAGATGATGGTGATGATGGTGGGTGCCATGAGTGACATGCGCACGGCAACCGACATCCATGTATGTTTGCCGAGTCCGAACCCGGACCGTTACGTGCGTTGGTTTCATGAACATGGCAATATCGCGGTGCCGTGGCTCGGTCCATCACCGGTGTCGCGCCATGCGCTCACGGTGGACCGGCTGCGAAGCAGGATTGTCATCCGGAGTCTCCATGAGCATGACGTTCCGCGCATGGGGCGCCTGTCGTTTCTGACGCTGACGCACGTGCGTCTCAAGATGATGGCGCGCGACATTGTCGGGCCGTTGGAGTCTGATGCGGCGCACCCGCAGGAGCATGACGTGGGGCCGCGATTGGTGTGGTCGAACGGCAGACCAGTTACAGATGACACGCAGAAAGGGAGGAAATCGTGGGCGGCATAAGCGTGTTCCTTACAACCTATGGGTTTCGTGAGCTCGAAACCTCGTCCATTCACGGGTCAGCGGTTCAGTACCTTGTGGCGAATCATGTCATCCCGGCGGGTACCGAGTGGGATGGCAATAGAAAACTGGCCAAACCGGTTCGGTGGCGACGAGGCACGATTCTGACCCCTCGTCTCCTCAAGACCGATGACCCAAAGAAACGAACAATCGTGTGGGCCGCGTTTCCTTACGGCATCTATGAAGCGCTTCGCGCGCTCATGCACACAAAGCACGGGTATCGCGGAGTGGACGACGAGCAGCCGGGCGTCAAAGAACAATCCGGTGAAGTGCAAAAGCTCGAGGGCGTGCGAGACGCGCTTGACGTGGTGTTGGGCTCTCTTGCTCTGCGTCCAGCACTCACGCGCTTGCAGCGCGAGGCGATTCTCACCTTCATTCGCAGAGGAGCAGCAACGATTGGCGGAGTGCGCGACCCTGCGAAGCTGCGCGCGCTCGGGCACATGCGCGACGCGGCGCGAGAGCAGGATACGAAGGGCCGCCGCAATCCAAGCGCGCGCATGGCGATTGTGGTTGGGGCCGAAAATGACCTGCGCGACCGGCTCGACCTCATTCGGTTTATTGAGCCGCGAATCGGCGCCCGCGAGATTGCGCTTGCGCGCGAAGCGGTGCGGATTCGGCGTGTTTTCGGCCACGCATATCATGCGGCGGAAGAGACGCGCAACGGGATTGCCATGCGGAACCGTTTCATGTGGCTCGCGCGGCTTGACCTTGTGCGCAATGAACTTGCGAGCATTCAGGTTGGGCCGTATCCGGCTCATGTTGAGAAACTGGACCGCGACCTCCACAAGTCTCAAACTGCACTAAAAAAAGGCGACATCATCGGTGCGCGGAAAAAACTCGGTGTGGTGATGGAATCGCTTCGGTGCAAGAAGGCGCGGTGGCTGCTTGAAGAGCTCATTGTGAGGTTGAGCCTGTTCGCGCGGCAGCGCGACCCGGATTCCGACATCGCGGCGCAGTTTGCGCGTGAGATACAACAGTTTTCCGAACGGATTGTTGCTCGTATTGACGACACCGGTTTCGAGAAGCCGGTGCGTGGACCCGCGTGTGGACTTCTCGGTGCCGCGGTTTCAATGATTACGGCAAAGGAATCGTCGTTTTCGTTGCCGACGAGGATGCGTTCCGCCAAGGGTTTCGTGGAAGGTGCGGCGCGCCGATTGTAGCGATACAAAACCGCCAAGGGTTGTTTCCTTGGCGGTCTTTTTTATCCCCCGATATTCTCCTGTTTTTCCGCTTCATCTATGATGGCCTGTCGGATAATCGGGAGCAAATCGGGCCGCTCATCCCGTAAAAACATCCGCGCTTTTTCACGCCCGACGCCGAGTTTTTCATCGCCAAACTGATAGCTGTTTCCGCTTTTTTTAATCACGCCGCGCGCGACGCCGGTGTCAAGCAGGTCGCCGGAAACGGAGATGCCTTCGTTATACATGATATCCACGACGGTGGTGCGGAACGGCGCCGCCACTTTGTTTTTCACGATGTTCACTTTTACCTGATTGCCTATAATAACGTCGCCTTGTTTAATCTGCGCGGAACGGCGCACTTCAATGCGCACGCTGGAATAAAATTTGAGCGCATTGCCGCCGGTGGTGGTTTCCGGATTGCCGAAGAACACGCCGATTTTATGCCGTATTTGGTTGATGAAAATGACGACGGTGTGCGTTTTGGAAACAATACCCGTGAGTTTGCGCAGCGCCTGCGACATCAAGCGCGCCTGCAGTCCCATGTGCGAATCCCCCATTTCGCCCTCAATTTCCGCTTTCGGCACGAGCGCCGCCACCGAGTCTATCACCACCACATCCACGGCGTTTGAACGCACGAGCGTTTCCACGATATCCAGCGCCTGCTCGCCGGTATCCGGTTGTGAGATGAGCATTTCTTCGGTGTCGATGCCGATTTTTTTCGCGTAATCCGGGTCAAGTGCGTGCTCCGCGTCAACAAATGCCGCCACGCCGCCCATTTTTTGCGTTTCAGCGATGATGTGCTGGGCCAATGTAGTTTTTCCGGAAGCCTCTGGGCCGAAAATCTCAATAACGCGTCCGCGCGGCACGCCACCGACGCCGAGCGCGAGGTCAATGGAGAGGCAGCCAGTAGGAATCACTTCAACCGCCATCCGTTTTGCCTGCCCCAAACGCATGATGGCGTTCTCGCCGAATTTTTCTCGGATTTGTTCAATCGCGGCATCGGCCGCTTTTTGTTTTCCCTCCAGCGCGGTCGCGGAAACGGTTCCCGAGGTCTCAATTTCTTGGGTCATAGACATAAAAAGGGGCCTGCCCCCCATCAAAAATAATGAACATTAGTTTGGCAATCCGGCCGGGCTCCTCAATGATAATCGCTCGCGCGCATCTTCGCGGATGATGGTGCGGATTAACGTCGTCTGCTTGCCGGATTTTTTGGTTGCCTGCACCGCGAAGGTATTCACGCCGGTCTCAAGGGGGATGGGCGCTTCAAAGCTACCGTTTTCATTGTGTTGAACGGGCGCGCCGTTGATATTGACCGCCACTTCTTTTTCCGTCACACCATGCAAGACAATGGCGGGGAGCGTGGTCATGAAACCGTCAGGCGGATTGATAATCGTAAGCTCCGGCGGCTTCACGAATCGGAGCCATTGCATGCCGATACCAATGCCGAAAAGCGCGAGAACGGCGCAAACGGCAAGACCGCGCGCCAGCCGCGGTAGATTGAGAAAGGCCGTAAGACCATAGCGCGCGCGCGGCGGCGTTTTTTTCGTGTGGCTCTCCATGGTGTGTCGCTGGTCTTCAATGTCAAATGAGGCGAGGAGGTCGCGCGCTGCTGCGCCAAGCCCGACCGCTTCAGCATACGCCCGAACATACTGTTTAATATACACCGGCGCTGCGGG
The DNA here is from genome assembly GCA_038061815.1 of Patescibacteria group bacterium. Lineage (GTDB taxonomy): Bacteria > Patescibacteriota > Patescibacteriia > Magasanikbacterales > JBBTXJ01 > JBBTXJ01. The sequence continues at coordinate 10,403 of JBBTYK010000029.1, forward strand.
GATATCGTGCGGGCGGCATTCCTCAATCGCCTGAAGATAAGATGCTTTGACATGCGTCTCGCGCGCGAGCGCGCCGAGACTGATGCCGCGCGTTGTGCGCGCCTGTTTCAAACACAAGCAAAATCGCGGCGGTGTCTGTAATTTTTTACAGGAAAACGCGGTCATAGTTCGGCATCGGGTTCGTCATCAGATATCGTATCACGACCAACTGCGCCCAGCAACACCGCACGCGGTTTTGCGCCATCGGCGGGGCCAACGATGCCCGCTATTTCCAATTCATCCAACAGCCGCGCGGCCCGCGCATAGCCGACGCGCAGACGCCGCTGGAGATACGAGGCGCTCGCCTTGTTGCTTTCTACTACTAGTCGTTTTGCCTCGTCAAACAACGTGTCGCGTTCTCCCGGCAGTCCGCCGTCAAACGCGGTGAGCGTGGGCCCGTTCGTATCCGTCACGCCAATTTCATACTGCGGCGCCTCCTGGTCTTTCCAGAAATCAACGACGCGCCTGATTTCTTCTTCAGACACATACGCACCTTGCAGACGTTTTGGCTTGGACATCTCGGCGGTCAAAAGCAGCATGTCGCCGCGGCCGAGCAGTTTCTCGGCGCCGGCATTATCCAAAATGGTGCGCGAATCCACGATGGACGCAACGGAGAACGCAATGCGCGCCGGGATGTTTGCTTTCATGAGGCCGGTAATAACGTCAACGCTCGGTCGCTGGGTGGCGACCACCATGTGAATACCTACGGCGCGCGCCATTTGCGCGAGTCGCACGATGCCCGCCTCAATTTCCGCGCCCGCGGTCGCCATTAGGTCGGCCAACTCATCAATAATAAAGATGATGAACGGCATCGGTTCATCCGCGCGTTTGTTGTACGAGGCGAGGTCGCGCGCGCCCGCGGCAGAGAGCAGGTCAAAGCGCCGCTCCATTTCCACAATGGTCCATTTGATGGCGTGAATGGTTTTGGTGGTATCGGTAATAACCGGCGTCAGGAGGTGCGGAATGCCATTGTAGGTTGGCAGTTCCACGCGTTTCGGGTCAACCATGATGAACCGCAGCGTGTCCGGCGTATGTTGATACAACAAACTGGCGATGAGCGTATTGATAGCAACGGTTTTCCCCGAGCCCGTGGCGCCGGCGATTAAAAGGTGCGGCATACGGGTAAGCTCGGAAAATTGCGGTTTGCCAGCCACATCCTTGCCGAGCGCAAACAAGAGGAACGCAGGGTCGGGCTTAATCCCCTCCTCTTCCAACAATTCGCGCAGTGTCACCATAGCCACGCGCTGGTTTGGCACTTCAATGCCGACCAGCGACTTGCCCGGAATGGGCGCCTCAATGCGAATGGGATGTGCCGCGAGCGCGAGCGCCAGGTCATTGTGCAGCGCTGTAATGCGATTCAGCTTGACCCCCTTGTCCGGTTTGATGGCGTATTGAGTTACGGTTGGCCCGACCTGTATCTCACCCATATCAACGGGGATGCCGAAGTTTGAAAGCGTCTCATGAATGATGGCGGAATTTGCCTTGATATCTCCTGCCGTTGGTTTAGATTTCAACGTATACAGCAGCGACAGCGGCGGCAAACGAAACTCGGTGCGCGGACGGGCTTTCTTTTCCCCACGCGCCGGTGCCTCTTCGTTCGTTTCCTCTGTTCCTTCCTCTGCGGCGCCACCATCTTCTTCATCGCCCGCCTCTTCATCGTAATCCGCATCCACATCTGTTTCTTCCTCTTCTTCGGCAAGCGGCCGCCGTTCAAATGGCACGCCGTTGTCCGGTTCTTCAAGCGGCTGTTTGCCGGTAATCACGCGCGCCAGCGATACGATGCTGCGGCCTATCCATCCGAGATGCGCAAAAAAGAGCCGGTGCGCCTCAATGAGCCGCGCGAGCGAGGTGTTGAATAGGAACAACAGTGACACGATAAACAGCGCAATCAAGACGAGAATTGCGGCCCAGTAATCCAGGTACGTTTTGAGCGGCCAGGCCAGTAGCACGCCCATGAGGCCGCCGCCGTTGCCTTGCGTGGCTTCGGTGATGAGGTTTGCTTGCGGAAATTGCAAATGGAAGAGCGCGTTCAGCGCCAAGAAAAATAGCGCAAGACCGAAAAAATGGGTGAGGCGGTAGTCGTACTCCCCTTCTTTTTCAATGAGGTAGCCCACCACTATGAGCACCACCGGCAGCGCGTACTTGGTTTTGCCGAATGCAACCGAAAGGAGCGCCTCCCAGAAGGACCCGGCGAGGCCGGCGAGGTTGAGAAAAGATAAAATGGACAGTCCGGCGAGGACGAACAAAAAAACGGCCAGCACACCGCGCTTTACTTCGGGGTTGAAGTCAATGCTGTCAAGCCACGAACGGCGGATGGGACGCGGATGGCGCCGTTGGTGATAGTGAGGCATAGTTAGGAGGGTATTATAACATAGTTTGTCCACAGCGATTACCTTGACAACGTTTTACAATGCACTATACTAGGGTTCATTGTAAGTGGGGGCTGTCGCCGAATGCGCTTTCATAACGAAATTGCAGCATTTAGAGACAGAATTGCCGAATAAGCTTTGAGGCTTATAGGAGATAAGCCGAAAAGTTTTGAGGCAATTATGGCCGAAATGCTGC
>JBBTYK010000030.1:0-3245 GCA_038061815.1 Patescibacteria group bacterium
CGCGGATGGGAGCTGTACGTTAAAAACGTGAGGTCATATTATATTTTTATCCTGCTATTCCTCGCGGCGTCGCTCGTAGTCAATTTCATCTCCACCCTGTACGGCCCCACCATCGGCACGCTCCTCGCCAAAAACTGGGACGAGCTGGCGAGTTTCAGTCTCATCGCCATTCCGCTCTTTATTATCTTGTTCTATCTGGAACTTACCGTGCTCTCCGCCCTCAACACGCGCCTTGAAAACCGCAGCGTCAACGTCTCTGAAGCATTAGTGGGAACTGTGCGGCGCCTGCCCTCCGCGCTCGGGGCGTATGTCATTTCAGTCCTCCCAACGCTCGCCGGCTCTCTGTTGCTCATCTCGCTCGGCGTGGGCATCGGCAAGGATGCGATTCGCGCGCCGGAATTCAACATCAGCACAGCCGCGATTATCGGAATCATTGTTGGATTCGTGTTGCTCATTGTCGGCATCGCGCTCCTCTTTTGGCTTTTCTTCTCCCACCTTGAAGCGCTCCTCGCCGGCAAAGGGCCGCTCGCCGCAATCGCCGCCAGTTACCGCATAGTGCGCGGCCGCTGGTGGGCGCTCTTTGGCCGCATTCTCGGCACGGCGATTATCATTTCCACGGTGGTCTATCTTATCAACAGCATTTTGGATTGGGTCACGGTTGACGCCATCATGGTTGCGGTATTCAAAGCCGGTGAAGAAGCGCAAAGCATTGTGAAACTCATCAGTTCAACCGTTCTTGGCGTGCTCGTGGCGCCGTGGGGATACGGCATCACGATGATATTATACAAAACGATGAGAGGCTCGTAGATTCTATGCAGCTTGAAACGGTCATCGGTCTGGAAATCCACGTCCAGTTGAAAACCAAATCCAAAATGTTCTGCTCGTGCGACAACGCGGGAGAATTTGCGCCGCCGAACACCACCATCTGCCCCATCTGCGTGGGACATCCGGGCACGCTGCCGGTGCCGAACCGCACCGCGATTGAGTGGAGCGTAAAAGCGGCAAAAGCCATCGGCTGTCGCATTAATCCGGTTTCAAAATTTGACCGCAAACATTATTTTTATCCTGATTTGCCGAAAGGTTACCAGATTTCACAGTACGACCAGCCCATTGGCGTGGACGGCGCGCTGGATGTTGACGTGGACGGCAAGCCGGTCCGCGTGCGTTTTGAGCGCCTTCATTTGGAAGAAGACGCGGCAAAAAATTTCCATCGCGACGGCGCAACGCTCGTGGATTTCAACCGGTGCGGCACGCCGTTGATGGAGATTGTCACAAAACCGGATATGCGCACACCGGCGCAGGCAAAAACATTTTTGCAGGAACTGCGCCGCATTATGCGGGCGGTTGGCGTGTCCGATGCCGACATGGAAAAGGGACACCTGCGCTGCGACGCGAACATCTCGCTCCGTCCCGCGGGCGAGGAAAAACTGTACCCCAAAACGGAAATTAAAAACATCAATTCATTTCGTTCCGTGGAACGCGCGCTCACTTTTGAAATTGAACGGCAGACTAAATTGTGGAACGACGGCACGCCGGTGGACCGACTTTCAACGCGCGGCTGGAACGATGACCGCGGCTCCACCGAGGAGCAGCGCGTAAAAGAGGAAGCGGCGGATTATCGCTATTTCCCGGACCCGGATTTACCGCCAATGAATCTACGCGAGATTGAAGCCGCGGTGACCTTGCCGGAACTGCCACAGGCAACGCGGACGCGACTGATGCGCGAATATGCGCTGTCGCCCGAGGACGCGTTCACGCTCACAGAATCCCGCGAGTGGATTTCCTTCACCGAGGCGGTTTTCAGCGAACTGTACGCATGGCTCTCATCGTTGCCGGCCGAAGAACGAAAACCGGAACACGCAACGCTCGGCAAACTGACGGGCGGGTGGCTTACGAGCAAATTACTTGGTAAAATGGGAGAACGCGGGATGGCGCTGTCGGACCTTAAGATTACGCCGGAAGACTTCGCCGAGCTTGTTACGCTTGTCGCCACTGAAAAAGTCAGCAGCACCGGAGCGCAGAAATTGTTAGACCTCATGTTAGATTCCGGCGCAGACCCGTCTCATCTTATGGAGGAACACGGGCTGGGCCAGGTACGCGATGCGGCGGTGATTGAAGCCGCGGTCGCGCGCGTGATTGAGGGCAACCCCGATGCGGTGGCAAAATACCGCGCCGGCAAGACGGAGGTTATCAAATTTTTGCTCGGCATGGTGATGAAGGAGACGGAAGGAAAAGCAGACCCGCGCGTTGCTGAAGAATTACTTAAAAATAAACTTTCATCCTGAGCAAAGTCGAAGGATCTTCAACTATGAAACATCTCCTCGTCACCACCCTTGCGCTTCTCATCGGCATCTTTGTGGGCATCGGCATTTCGTATACTGTAGAAAAACCGGAAGTAACACCTCTTCTCCGCACTGATGGCGGGCCGGAGACCGCGGTGGGCCCGGGCGAGGCGGTGGTGGTGTTCGCGCCCGGCGGACTGTTTTCACTGCAAGAGAAAGAATATCTTACCAAAAACGTCACCCAGCCGGTTGTGCTGTATTACCATCTCATCGGCTCGCCGCTCGTGTCGCTCATGGTGGAAAAATCTTCCGCGAACGCGCGCGAGGTTTCAGTTACCGGCATTCAGCAAAACAGCGCGTACAGCAGTTTCACGCAGTCCACCAACCAGGCGTGGGTACCGGAATGTTTCAATCAAACATGCGGCAACATCCCTGACAAATTCCGCACGCTCTATCCGGCGCTGTATCAGGAAGCGTCGCGCCGAGTACGATAAAAATGTCATTCTGGAGGGCCCCGATGTTCATCGGGGCCCGATAGAATCCATCTATGAATTATCAAGAGGAATCACTCAAACTGCACGAACACTATCGGGGGAAGCTGGAAATCAAATCTAAGCTTCCCCCTTTACGTTCGCGCGATGATTTATCCCTCGCCTACACGCCCGGAGTGGCGGAACCGTGTCGCAGGATTGCGGCAAACAAAGAAGATATATACAAGTACACGTTCAAGGGCAACATGGTAGCAGTGATAACAAATGGAACCTCGGTACTGGGTCTCGGCAACATCGGCCCGGAGGCGGCACTGCCGGTGATGGAAGGCAAATGCGTGCTGTTTAAGGAATTTGCAAACATTGACGCGTTTCCCATCTGCATCGCCTCGGAAAACCCGGCCGAGGTGATTGCCACGGTGCGCAACATCGCCACCGTGTTTGGCGGCATCAATTTGGAAGACATCAAAGCGCC
>JBBTYK010000030.1:3345-6831 GCA_038061815.1 Patescibacteria group bacterium
ATGTGCGATAGCAAGGGAATTATTTACGAAGGGCGCGGCGTCATTGCGAGCGAAGCGAAGCAATCTAACCAAATAAATACTGCAAAACTGGAAATCGCCACTCTTACCAACCGTGATAAAAAACAAGGCACGCTTGCGGATGCCATTCACGGCGCTGACGTATTCATCGGCGTATCCGTGAAAGACGCGCTCACTCCAGACATGGTAAAAACCATGGCGCCGGACGCCATTATCTTCGCGATGGCAAATCCTGACCCGGAAATTCTGCCGGACACAGCGCGAGCGGCTGGCGCCGCAGTGGTGGCAACCGGCCGGAGCGATTATCCCAACCAAGTAAACAACGTGCTCGGCTTCCCGGGCATTTTCCGCGGCGTGCTTGATGTCCGCGCAACCCGCATTACGGAAGCAACGAAACTCGCCGCGGCCGAAGCGCTCGCCGCAACCGTTCCCAACCCAACGAGAGATGCCATCCTCCCATACGCGCTTGACAAATCCGTTGTTCCGGCGATTGCGGAGGCGGTAAAACAAATTGTCATTCTGGAGCGAGGCGAAGCCGAGCGATAGAATCAAAAAAAAGCGCCGTGTGAAACGGCGCTAACGCGTCTTTTTGTTACGCGGCTTTCTCCCTTTCTCGTAATACCACGCGGCGTAGTGGTTACGACATCGTCCCCGCGCAACCTGCAGCCGATAACACCCGCGCTCCCTGCATTGGGGCGACGCGGTTCCGTATGGCCGACGCGGGCGAATCTTGGTGAGGGGTTTCCCTTGAAGTTGCTGCCTCCGATGTTGACGGCACAGGTCTTTGGCATGAACGACACGCCCGCACGGTGAAAATGAACACACGCGTTTTTCATGCGCCGGACGATACGCTCTGCCGAACGGCACGAGCGATTCACCGCGCAATCGCTGTGCGCGATGTTCTTTGCACAACCCATACTGAAGGCCGGGCCGATTACACGACGGTCCGACGCAAGGAAGCGCGTGCCGTCTCCGCTCTGCCATGTAATGCCGTCGGCAGACGCCTCTGCATTCAGCATTTCTCTCACACGAGTCAATCTCGCATTTTGGCGCATGCGCGACGCGCCATCGAAGATAGTGCATTATGCAATAACCGCGCGTACGCGCCTTTTTACCGCATCCCTCCTCAAGGCAAATCTTTTCTTTTTCTTCCACGGCAACCCTCCTTATATCGCCACACTAATCGTTCTGCCTGTCTTTGTCAACGCGCGACAGCGCCTCTTTCGCGTTGCGCACCCACTCCACATACTTCATCCGCCTAAGCCAGGTGAGCTGACGGCGGGCGTAGGCGTGGGTGTGATTTTTTATTGCGCATTTGAGCGTTTCTATTTCGTCATTTCGAGCGAGTCCGCCTTGACGGACGAGCCGAGAAATCTCATCGGTTAGATTCCTCGACTTCGTCCCGCTACGCGGGACTCCGCTCGGAATGACATACGCTGGGCGTTCAATAATCTCCCGATACCCAATCGTCCGAAACGCCGGCAAGTTCGCTGGATACTTTTTCAGGAGTCCGCGCACCTCATTAACTAAGCCGCGCGCAAACATATCATCCACCCGCGCGTCAATGCGGCGGTATAATTCCTCGCGCGGCAGAACAATGCCAATGACAAGCGCGTCATACAGCGGCTCGTTTTTTGTTTTCAGCGCCGATGGTTTGCGGCCGGTTGCATGCCACATCTCCAAAGCACGCACCAAATACCGCTTCCCCGCGCCCAAACGTTCCGCTTCTTCCGGGTCAATCGCCGCAAGTTCTTTTTGCAATTCAGAAACGCTTTTTTTCTCAAGTTCGGCGCGGAGCGCAGGATTCGGCTTCACGGCCGGAATATCCCAGTTCTCAACTAACGCCTGCACATAGAGTCCGGTTCCGCCCACCACAATCGGCACATGACCGCGGGCGTGGATGTCCGCAATCACGCATTTAGCGCGCGCCAAAAAATCCGCGAGCGTAAAATCCTCGTCAGGGTCAACAATATCTATGAGATGCTGTGGTACGTCCGGTAGACGCTCTTTCCCCGTACCGATATCCATGCCGAGGTATACCTGACGAGAATCCGCGGAGATAATTTCACCGAAAGATTGCTTCGGGCCGTCTGGCCCTCGCAATGACAGGTCGCGCGCCACCGCAAGCGCAAGCGCCGTTTTCCCAGACCCCGTCGGCCCGACTATTGCAATGAGGAGTCGTTGTGCCATACCGCTGTTGTGGTATACTACAAGTAATTACTCCTCAACACAATACTATGGGAGAACGCATGAGTGAGCGGGGGGTTGATGCGCGCCAATACCAAGAATATGCGGCGCGAGCAGAGGCGGAAGAGAAAAAAGCGGCAGCGGGAAAAAGAGGCGAATTCAAGGCCGTCCGTCCAGAAGGCCCGCTTCGCGTACCGCCAAAAGAATACCGTGACCCGTCTGTATTCAAAGACGCGGAAAGACGCACCACGCTTGAGGCTGTCCAGGAAGGCGCGGCGGTTGAAAAGGCAATGGAAAGCGGCCCGGCTAAAGAATGGGTAGAGGAACGCAAAAAGCGCGAACAGGAGCTCAAAAAATGGGCGGAAAGCCTCGTGGGGTCAAGCCCGCAGGCGGTAGCGCGAAAACTGGAGGAACAATTTGACGCCGCGGAAGACGCTCACCGCGATAAGGATTTTCTCTCTGATGTGAGCGAGGTGCTCCATAACCTACGGAACCTAAAAACACGCGACAACCCTCTTATTAAAGACCTCATTGCGGGAATGGACTCGTTTTTGAAGGAACAAACGGTCATGGTTTCGGCGGGAGCAAAAGCAATACAAAATGAACTTCTGGCAGAGGAGCGAGCGAGACTTGAAGCGCTGAACCGCGAACAATATGCCCGCGAGATGCCCGCAGTCGTCAATCCAAACGCGGAAACCCAACCGGACATGAACGCCATCACACCAAAAGAACAGGATTGGTTTGATAAAGGCGACCGCGGCGAAGTGGCGGAATAAAATAGGCCCGCTGTTGTACACAACGGACCTAGGAAACTTCTTCAAGGACGATCACATCGGCATGTTCTGCCGACGGCTCGCCCTCCTTGAACCGCAGCGGCGCCGAATGGCGAACCGCTGTTTGGTATATGGCCAGCGCCGTTTCCCTTCCGGTGATGAACGGCACCTGCTCCGTGAACTTTGCATCCACCTCCTCGCCTGCAATCCGCAAGTGTTGCGGCAGCGCCGCAAGCACCCAATCGGACGTAGGCACCGCGGAGAAGTAATGCACCACGAGCGTCCCATCAGGCCACCAAACCGCCTCGGTGACTCGGAACGACGCCGTCCGCAGCATCTCGCGCGCCCATGTTGGGCTTACTCGGAGTAGCGTACCCATCGCGCTACCTCCGAAACACGAGTCGGACATCGTCCGACGCGAATGACGGCCAGCGGTTTCCGTGCTTGGGGCGCAGGATTCCCATCTCCACCATGTAGTGGCCGTTCTCCACCCGCCACGCGCCATCCA
>JBBTYK010000031.1:0-20835 GCA_038061815.1 Patescibacteria group bacterium
ATACTTCAAACAGGTGAGCCGCGTAGCGCGCGCAACCATCACGGCCCGCCTTGAGCGCATTGACACCGAAAGCGGCGTCGCGGCCGGTTCAAACGGAAAAATGTATTGCCTCCTCCACGCGCCGCTCCGTTTTTTCCGCGTGACACCGGGCGACACCATCACCCTTGAGGTGCCGGTTGACGGCGGCTCTTGGGCCGCGGTTGTGGGCAAAACAGAAACCTGTTACACTGAATCCCGTTATGCCCGCCTTGTACCGCACGCATAGACCGCAGACATGGGAGGCGCTCGTGGGACAAACAACGATTGTCCGCACCCTACAACAAGAAATACGCACGGGCCGCATTGCCCATGCGTATTTGTTTTCCGGACCGCGGGGCGTTGGGAAGACAACCGCGGCGCGCTTGCTGGCTAAAACCATCAACTGCATCGGCCGCGCCGCCGATGCGGCGGAACCGGATACTACCTGCGACATCTGTCGCGCCATCCAAGAAAATCACGCCATTGACCTCATTGAACTGGACGCAGCCACGCACACCGGCATTGACATGGTGCGTGAACACATTATTGAAAATGCCGCGGCGCGACCCATGCAACTGAAATACAAAGTGTTTATCATTGACGAAGTCCATCGTCTTTCTCCCCAGTCGTTTGATGCGCTGTTGAAAACGCTTGAGGAACCGCCGGCGCATGTGGTGTTCATTTTGGCAACCACTGAACTGCACAAAGTGCCGGCGACCATCGTATCCCGCTGTCAGCGCTTCACGTTCACGCACATCGCGCCGGAAATCATGCAAGCGCGGCTGCTGGATTTATGCGCCAAGGAAGACGCCACCGTGGCTCCTGACGTGCTTGCGGCGATTATCGCGCGTTCTGAAGGGTGTATGCGCGATGCCGAGAGCCTGTTAGACCAGCTTCTGTCGCTTGGCAAGCAAATCAGCGCTGAAGAGGCGGCGCTCATATTGCCGCCATCGGTCACGCATGATGCCTACCCGCTGGTGCTCCAGACGCTCCGTGGCGAGCGCGCCGATGCGCTGGCGCTTGTCCAAGACCTCGCAGCGCGCGGCATCTCGTTTGAGGCCGTCACGAAGGCTATGATAGATATTCTCCGCGCCACGCTCGTGCATACCTGCGCTCCTGCGCTCACGTTCCCCTATCTTGAGGGATTTGAACTGCATCGCGCCGAACTTACTGAAGCGGGAACGCCACACGGAACCGCCGGGCTCACACGCATACTTCAAACCTTTCTTGATGCCATGCCGCTCTTCAAACAGACTACCGTACCGCAACTGCCGCTTGAGTTGGCGATTGTCGCGATGACGCACCGCGAAGAGCCAGCGTCTACAACCCGTCACCCCGAACCGCCAGCACCCCCCATCAGTCATCCTGAGCGAAGTCCTGCGAAGCAGGACGGAGTCGAAGGACCTAATCAAACCAAAAAAACCGAAAGTGTAAACATCAAACAACTGTCCGCGGATGCCGCCGCCGAAATCCTCAATCGTCTCACCGCCGAATTCCAGGAAACCAACGCGTCGCTCGCGATTATGCTCAAAAACGCCGCCGCCCTTCCTTCGGACGGCCCGCGGTTTGTGGTTGAAGTCCCCTACTCGCTCTACCGCGACCAGCTTATGCTCAACGGCACAAAACACTTGATAGAAACGAAATTGCGTGGTATAACGGATACGCCATGGCAACTTGAATGCCGTGTCCGCGAGGCGGCGCATGCTTCTGAACTTGCGCAAGAAGTCGCCGCGGCGTTTGAAGGAGAGATACTATAGTCATTGCGAGCCCGCAGGACAAAGCAATCTAATTAGATTGCTTCGCTTCGCTCGCAATGACACTATTCGGGGATCGTCTAACGGCAGGACCGCGGACTCTGAATCCGCGTATCTTGGTTCGAATCCAAGTCCCCGAGCCAAATTGTATGATGCGGGCTACAGATTTTTATATGTATTTTCATTCCGCAATCTTACGTTATCTATAAGATATCCCCCTCTCTTTATGTCGCGATGGAATATAATTCTAAATCGTCCAACACGAAGTCGGTAAAATTCTGTATTGCTTATCTTTATTACCGATAATCCGCGATGGTCACCGTTTACAAGTCGTTCAATCGCTCTTTCTAATTTCACACATTCCTTCCGGTCAATCTTCCTGAGTAACTTTTCAATCGCATCCATATCTTATCGGGAGCGATTGATTCTACGAAGCATCGCAAGAAAATCCTTTGCTGGAATCCCCTTGCCCGTATTATCTCTAACCGTGTCGAAAATTGTCGTGTATCGCTGCACCTCTTCAATCTTTCTTAAATCAAGCGGCCTGATCTCAAGCATGGCCCCCTTTTCCTTAACAATAAAACGGTCCGTGGTAACTTTCCGACGCCACATAACAGGCAGGGTGATTTGGCCCTTACTCGTTGCCTTCACAACAGTGGTCATAGCGCGGTAGAAAAGTATTACATTCTTACTTTATTACTTTTGCTGTACGACGTCAAGTGGACAGTCAAAAACCAAAAGACTGCCGCAGGCACGTCTTTTCGAGCGAGGCGCAGGATTGCGCGAGCGTCAGCGAAGCGCCATCCAAGTCCCCGAGCGAACGAGCTCCTCGCGAGTGAGCAAGGGGAAATGATGCACTGTAGATAATAAAAAACCACCGGTGGAGCCGGTGGTGCTGCGATCCTAGAACGATACGCCCGCAAGCGCAAGCGCGGCGAGCGAGAGCGCGTTATCCAGCGTGCCCTCGCGAACGAGTTCGCGCAGTTCGGCAGACGTGCAAAGCTGCACTCCGCCGATGATCTCGAGGTCTTCGGTCTGCTGGCTACCGACTGACACGATCCGCGCCTCCACTACATACTGCGCATGCGGAAAAAACGTGGGGCTCGCGTTCACGCGGCCGATGATGCGCACGTCCTCCACATGGAAACCGCCCTCCTCCCCGGCCTCAATCTTGGCTGTCTTCAAAACGAACGTCTCAAGACTCTCCGCATCATCAGTCTTTGGCGCGATGCCCTGCGGCAGTTCGTACCGCCATGCACCGAGTGTTGCGAAAAGCTCCTCCCATCGAGCATCACGATCAAGCGTGCCAACGTAGTCGCTTGGATTCGCAACCAAGAGCCGCGGACCGACCATCCGGAAATTCCGGACAACGCCAATCCGGTCACCTGCACGACACACCACGGCGGCGCCGGGATTTTCCACCAGCATAGGCTGATCGTACAAATCACCCATTGCTCCCGCACCAGCCGCCGGATTCGGCTTCTGCAACACCACCCGAAGCGCCGAGAAGCCACGTGGGTTCACGAGACCGCCGTACCCCTGACTCGTCGGCACCCAACCAACGAGCGACTTACCGAACATGTTATCTCCATGGAGATCCGCCTCCGTAAGCAACCGAACCGCGCCCGGTTTTTCGTCGGCCATGACCGCCTCCTTCTTCTTGATTGATGGCCTGCCCTACATGTTACCGTGATATCCCATACTCGTCAAGAGTGGGTGTTTGTAAACCAAAAGACCGGCGTGAGCCGGTCTTTTTGGTATATCTTTTACGTGTTTATGCTACCACGCACGCGTCCTTCAGTTTGTACGTTCCAAGGAACTGGGACACGGACATGTCATCCACGCTCTTGTTCCACTTCTTGCCGAACAGTTTCGCGGCGTCCTTTTCATCCTTCACATGGCACACCGTTCCATCAACCTGTATGTTATACACTTTTGAGTCATCCGGCACTTTAATCATGCGCGAACCCGGCTTGTAAGGCATTGACGGCCCCCACGCCAGATAGCTGATTTCGTCCTTCTTCACCCGCTTGATGGATACGCGGTCAAAGCTCGGGAACCATGACATGAATGCCTTTTCGCTTGAGAATGGCCGCTTGTAACCGCCGGTGAACCAGTACACCGAGGCTCCTACCGAGGCATCTTCAATCATGAATAGGTCACCCTCCGCGAGCGCTGCGATGGAAACCGGCGTGAAGTCCGGCGCCTTCGGTTTCGCGGAAATCAGCGTAATGACCGTTGGAACGCGCGGCAAATCTATCAACAGCACCACTGGCACTGAAACCTTCGGCAGTGCAGCCGGAGTTGCCGGTTCTGCCGGTGCTGCGGGAGCAGGCGTGGCGGGCGTTGCCGGTGTTGCCGGCACAGCCCCTTTCTTGTAGGTAATCTGTTTGCTGGTCGCCGTTGATTCACCGCCATCGCTGCTCATAAACTGGAACCACAGCGTCTTGACGCCATCGGCGCCGGACAGGGTGTACGCAATCGCCGTACCGGGATACTGCGGATAATCCGCTGATGTAAGCCCTGCTTGCGAAGTGGCAATCTTGTAGCGCAGGATGTTGCTTCCGGATATGGTGATGGTGATATCCAGCGAACCTGTGGTGCCGCTGCCATCGCCAAGCGTAATGGCTGTAATAACCGGTTTTGACAGTGTCGGCGTACCGCCGCCGCCTGATGCGTCAGCATGGAACTGGTTATACGTAAGGGTCTGCTGGGCAGTAGATGATGCCGTACGGTCGGAGGCAAAAACGTCCGAGCGCGTCGTGTAACTTGATTTTACAAACTGCACGCTCCGCGAGGTGTCTGCAACCGGAACGGCGCAATAGTACACACCGCTCGTGCCGCTTTCCGTACACGTCGTTCCATAACCGTCTCCTGCTTTGACCGCGGCCCCAGTTACCTTATTGTTTGAATTGCCAAGCAGGGTGACCACGCCGCCATACGGGAGACCGGTTGTGGTGGTAAGCGTGACAACGCCCTGGGCCGTGTTGCTTGCGGCGCGATTGCTTGCAAGGGCGGCCGTGGTGCTCACATACCCATCCGCCTGCATGCCAAAGCCCTCGGACCCGTTATCATCGGCAAGCAGTACCGGACAATATGCCGCGTTGCTGACAATATCACAGGTCACATCATTCGCGCCCGCGCTCGCATGGTCCGGCGTTACCGAACTGCCAATGACGGCATTCAAAATGTTAATCCTGTGGGAGAAGTAAATGCTGGAAACCGTCGTCGTCGCCGCAGAGGCAGCATCGCCATCGCGGTTGGGAGTACTGCCGGTGACATCTTTCACATACCCATCAAGAGCGATATGGATATCATTGGTACCGCCGTCACCCGCTACCAGAACAGGACAAAAATATGTTCCAGTGTTGGAGCTCTCCTCATTACACGTGATACCGCCAGCAGACACTGCTGCCCCTGCCAGCGGGTCGCTGTCCCCTTCACGCTGCGTCTTAACGATATGGCTAAACACGAGCCCGCGAACCGTGCTGGTTGACGTAATGGCGGCTCCCACCGACGTGCTTGAAGCAAAGGTGATGAGTATCTGTGACGTTGACGCGGTAGTGATATCCGTCAGCCCCGGATTGGTGGTTGAAGCGCTCACATAGCCATTCTCTTGGACAAGAAGTGTCACGCTTGTACCGATTCTCCCAAAGAAAGACGCGGAACCGAGCGATGTTGAAGCAGCCGAACCGCCAAGGGTGAACACGTCCAAGTCCCCAGGTGTAAATGCCGTCCCTTCCTGGTCAGTCGGTAGCACTTTCACCTGAAAACGTATGTTGGTGGTGGTAACCGCGTTCAAATCGCCGGCAGTATAAATGTTTGGCGGCAACGTGGTATATGTCACCATGCCTTCGCGTTCAACTGCGTAGCCGATAATCGCATCAGTATTGGCGCAACTTGAACCTGCAGCTGGGGCAGCAAATAGAGTGCCGGTTGCGCTCGTGGTACCAATTCCCGTAATCGTGCCGCCGGTGCATGCGATATGAATTCTCGCGCTTGCAAGCGCTCCGCCGCCGCCCTCCGACGTGATGGTGAACTTAAAGTCACCCGGCACATCGGCATAAGCGTCACCCGGATTCACCAAAAAAAGAGCTGCTCCCATAAGGAGCGCGGCTCCGTAAAGGAGCCACTTCGTTTGCCGCGGTATTGCAAAGGCAACTGTGGTCATACAGTGGTTAAATAAGTTTCCAAAGAATAATAAATTTTTCTTTCACGTGATGTAGTATAGCAAAACCGTAAGATAACTTGAAGCTAAAACAAGGCGAGTTATCCACAGTGGCGCGAAGAAACAAAATTTTTAGTTCCGGGGCAGGGATTCGAACCCCGATATGCGGGACCAAAACCCGCAGTCCTGCCGTTAGACGACCCCGGAATGAAAGACAACACTATCCTACTTCTGCGTTTTTTGCAACCGCACGAACAACGCGAAACGCTCACCGCCGGCGACGGGCCGGCCATCCTCCCCCAGCTTCAAATCCGCCATACCATCCATTACCACATTATACGGATAGCGATAATTCCGTCCGCGCCCCACGCCCGGCTCCTGCACGATAAACTGCTTTTTGGCATCATCATAACCTGTTACTAATATAGTGTGGTACGTTGGCCCGGGCCGCGAAAAATACGGATTCGCCTTCATAAGCATCTTGCCCCACACCGGCACCGCTACGGGCTGTCCCCTGTCAATTTCCGCTTTAATATCCTCAATCGACGGATTCCGCACCGCATACGCCCCAAACGTTCCATACTCGTTGATAAGCCGAATCATCTCGGCAATACTGGTATCCTTACCATAGCCCAACACCTCACGCTCCAGCGCGACTATCTCCAAAATCCGCCTGTTCGCCTCATCCGCCGGTATCCGGTCCCGCGTATCGCCGCGCGCCCATGCGTCCAGCATCACCATAACCGCCTCCTCGCACGCGTCCTCATACGGCTGCACCCATTTGGAATACGGCGCCTGAAGCACAAACGGCACGGCAATGCCGGCCGCCCGAAGCGGCGTAGGGAAAAAATAGGAGAACGAGGCGGCGCTGATGCCGACGCCGCCCGCAAGGTCAAGCGCGAAAAGCGCTCCCACAATCCACCACGCTCGTTTTTTCCTCCTGTGGACATGCCGCATACCACCCGCCATTATGTTGGGGCTGTCGCCGAATGCGCTTTCATAACGAAATTGCAGCATTTCGAGACAGAATTGCCGAATAAATTTTGAGGCTTATCTGGAAGATAAGCCGAAAAGTTTTGAGGCGATTATGGCCGAAATGCTGCGATTGCAGTTGAAATGGCATTCGGCGACAGCCCCATATTATGCGCGCAAATACTTTCGCATCGCCAGCGCGCTTGACAGCCACGTTAAGAACAGCACCGCCGCAATTTCGTAGACGAAAATCAGCGAATTCGCGCGAAAATACGCAATCAGCGAAAATGACGCGGTGAATACGGCCTGAATGTACTCGTCAACGAATCCCAGAATGCCAAACACGAGCGCCACCGCCACGCCGACACTCACCAGCGTATACGCAACGCCGTCAAGCAAAAACGGCGCGCGAATGAACCAGTTGGTTGCGCCCACCAGCTTTTTGATGCTGATTTCCTCGCGCTGCGTGTAAATGGCGACGCGGATGGTGTTGAAGATAATGAGGAACGCAATCAGCAAGAACAGCGCGGTGATGCCGAGCACAAACTGCTCTACGCGCCGCGTAATCAGCTGGAGCCGCTGAATAAATCCTTCGTTGTTGTCAAAAGTTTTTCCTTCAATAATTTTCTGCAAATCCGGCGTGGTGAGCGCCTTCAGCACGGTTTCGTACTGGCCGGGTTCGTGGGTGGTAATCACTAATGTTGGCCCGAACGGATTCCCCTCCAGCTCATCAAGCGAGGCCATGACATCAGGATTGTTTTTGTGTTTTTCTCTAAATTGCGCGAGCGCCTCGTCGCGCGTTTTGAGCGTTAATTCCTTCACCTCCGGAAACGTGCGCAAAAACTCCTGCACCTCCTGCACCTGCGCATCCGCGGCCGCGGGCGCGAAATATACGCTTGCGTCAATTTTATCCTTCACCGTTTCCACCGCATGCCGCGTCATCGCGCTCATGGCAATAAACACGTTGAATGAGAGCAGGGTGACTATCAGAATGGTGACGGTCATGAACGACAGCCCCAGATTGCGCCAGATATTCTGGACGGCGAATTTAATGATGCGGACGGTTGAGTAAAAAATCATAAGCGATACTTTCCGTGTTTAACATCGCTCACCACTTCCCCGTCTTCCAGCACGATGACGCGTTTGCCGAGCCGGTTCACAATCTCGCGGTTGTGCGTAATGAGTAAAATGGTGGTGCCGAATTTGTTGATGCGCCGCAGAATATCCATGATTTCTTCCGTGTTGATGGCGTCCAAATTGCCGGTTGGCTCGTCGGCCACAATAACCTTGGGCCGATGCACGAGCGCGCGGGCGATGACCACGCGCTGCGCCTCGCCGCCCGAGAGTTGCACCGGATACTTGTGCGCTTTTTCCTTCAGATTCACAATTTCCAGCAGCTGCGGTACCACGGTGCGGATGTGCGCCGGCGGCGCGCCCGCCACCTGCAATGCGAACGCGATGTTTTCAAACACGGTGCGCGAGGACAGCAATTTGAAATCCTGAAAAATCACGCCTATCTGGCGGCGCAGGAGCGGCACATCGCGCTGACGAATGCGCGTGATGTCCCATCCGCCCACTTCAATAACGCCGTGGCTCGGGTGCTCTTCGGCAATCAAAAGTTTAGCAAGGGTGGTCTTGCCGCTGCCGGATTTCCCCACCATGGAGGCAAACTCGCCCGGTTCAATGCGAAGATGAATGTTTTTGAGCCCCACCGTGCCGTCGGGATATACCTTTGAAACACCCTTGAGCGTAATCATGCGGGGGTAGTATAGCAAAGTTTGCGCGGAAGCGGGAATGTTTTGGAGCCACCTCCGGGATTCGAACCCGGGACCGCTGCTTTACGAAAGCATCGCTCTACCGGCTGAGCTAAGGTGGCACGGAGCGGGTGAGGAGAATCGAACTCCCCTCTCATCCTTGGGAAGGATGCATACTACCACTGTACTACACCCGCTTACAACTGCTCTTTATCCACAAAGTACCGCCACCATTTTTTCCATGATGGCGTTGCTGTTCGCTCATCAGCATTCACGCGCGGGCCGGTGGTGGTTGCGTCCACGATAATAACACGTTCCCCGGGTTTTTTCAAGCCCAACTGCTGACGCGCCACATCTTCCACATACGCCTCGCTTTTAACGTATCCCAAAAGGTTTAATGAATCCAATTTTTTGCGTTCCAGCTCATCTACTTTTACCTGCAACGCCTTAATCTGCTGGCGGATTTCGTAATCTTTATAAAACGCGCGGCCGAACGAGACGGCCAAAATGGCGGCAATCACCAGCGCGCCGAGCAAAAAAAAGCGTGAGGTGAATATACGAATAATCAGTGGCGCTGTTTTGCCGCTGTTCATGCGTCCATTATAGCAAGTACTTGACAAAGTAAGAAAGACGTGATAGGTTCACTGCAAGTCAAACAATGGAGAAACGGAATGACTGCGAAACAGAAAAACTACGTGGGAACGAGAGACGGGTTGCAGAAGATGGTTGCGCTCTGTCGACTGTTCAACGGGAATCCGTTCAGTCTTGAAGAGTTAACCGACAAAATCGCACGGAAAATCGGCTACCGTGATAGAAGGTCTCTGTGCGGAACGCTGCGGAACTTTGACGGAAAAAATCTTCACGTGCTACGCATGAGCGACGGGCGTCACTCGTTTTCGGCCGGAGTGCTGGCGGAAGCGTTTCCGGAACGTTCGGCGGAGCCGGAGAAAGACGCCGTGAGTCCTGCGGAACAACCTGATGAGGAGGGAGTCCGGACGACCGCCGCGTTTCTGAACGCCGGCATGACGCCGCTCCTCCATACTGCGTTGGGACTTCTGGCAGATGGCTCCGCGACGCGGAGCGTCACCGTGCCGGACGGTAACGGCGGTCACACGGAGGAGCGGTTGAGCGACACCCAGCTCGGACTTGAAGATGATGAGTTTGACCTGGTGTTCCCAATCCTAGAGATTGTGAAAATCCTCCGCCAGCACGACGAGACCGGCCGTGACGGAAAGCCGATTTTCATCGTCAATCTGCCGCTCGTGCGCGGTCTGATGGCGTTGCTTCCATCAAAAAAGCATCCCACCGCTCAAAAGCGGGAAACCGCGGAGCAACTGGAACGGCAACTGAACGAAGTTGCCGCGCGCAGAGGCGCGATTGCGGGCGAGTTGAACGAGAAAGAGCGGCAACTGCCGGCCTTGCGAGAAAATGTTGGCGCATCTTCGGGGAAAGTGGAATTGTTGCGCCACCAACTTCGTCTCGCGCAAGAAACGCTCACTTCCGCAACCGACGCGTTGGAACGAGTGGAAGCCGCGACAACCGGCGCGGAACTGCAAGACGAACTCCTCGCCCATGAGGAAGAACGTCTTCGGAAAGCGCACGAGGAACTCACCACAGCCGCGATTGCGGATGCAGTGACATCGCTCAAGAGCGCGTTTACGCCGGCGCAGTTGGCAATGCTGAAGAATCTGCTCGGATGACATTCATGGAGCGGCGGGTTGCGCATCACGCGACCCACGCTCCTTTTTTATTTTCCCGCAATCCTGTTTATGGCGCGCCGCGCCACTTCCCTATCATCCCACGGGATTTTTTTGCCGCCGGCCACACAAATGGCCTGTTCGCAACCCTTGCCGGTGATGAGCACCAAATCGTCCGGCTGCGCCGCCGCGATGGCCTGCTCAATCGCCTGTTCCCTATCAATCATGCGAAAAAGATTTTCACGGTCTGTTTTGCCCGCCGCCGCCGCGCCGTCCGCCACTTCGTTGATAATTTCCATCGGCGCATCGTCATACGGGTCTTCGTTCGTCACAAAAACGATGTCGGCATTTTCACCGGCAAGGCGCCCCAGCACCGGCCGCCGCGCTCGGTCGCGCCCGCCGCCGCAGGAACCGAGCACGTGAATAATCCGTTTGTGAGGAATATCGCGGACCGTTTCATACAGCCGCTCCATGGATGCCACTTCCGGCGCGTAATCCACAATCACCGTAAACGGCTGGCCCTCGTCAATCCGCTCCATGCGGCCCGGCACGCCCGTGATTTTTTTAAGCCCTGCGGCGCATTGTTCCAATGATACGCCGAGCGCATTTACGGTGGCGATTGCCGCCAACGCATTGTACACGTTGTGCTTTCCGGGAAGCGCCAGTGTGAATGGCGTCCCAAAAACGGTAAACAGCGCGCCCCGCGCGGTTGTTTTTACCTCTTCCGCGATAATTTCCCCCATTCCCGCTTCGCCCACGATGTTCGCCGGACGCAAGGTATACATGACTTTGTGGTCGGCGCGAAACGACAAAAAGTATTCAGCATGTTCGTCATCGGCGTTGACAACGATGATTTTTGGAGTGCTGGATTCTATCGTCCGCCTTTGGCGGACTCCAGAATGACGGAGAAACGCCTTTCGTTTTTTCATGGTCAGCCATGCAAACAACTCTCCTTTTGCCTGTTTGTACGGTTCAAATCCGCCATGCGTCTCTAAATGTTCAGGCGTCAGATTGGTAAACACCGCGACATCGTAATTGATGCCCCGATGACGGTGCTGCGCGATTCCTTCCGATGACGTCTCAATTACGGCATACTGGCATCCTGCGCGCACCATGTCGCGCAGCATTCGTTGCGACTGAAACCGCCCTAGCATGGTCATTTTTTTATCATTCAACCATTCGCGGCCGGCAATTTTAAAAACCGCGGTTGACGTGAGGCCGGTTTGGTATCCGGCATGGTCAAGTATCTTCGCAATAAAATACGCGGTGGTTGACTTGCCGTTTGTGCCGGTTACGCCGATGACAATAAGTTTTTCACTCGGAAATCCGTACACCAATGCGCCGAGCGACGCAAGCGCGCGATGATACCAGCTCAGCATAGACGACGGAATGAATTTTTTGAGCAGGGATTTTATCATACTGCCGCGCGCGCCGCAATGCCGAATTGCAGAAAATAATTATCCAGGGAGGCGAGGTTGGTTTTGTATTCGTTGTCGCCCCACAGCGCGTCGCAAAATACTTCGCGCGCGCGGCCGATTTCGCGTTTACGCGGCGCGTTCCATCGCGGGTCATCAAGCGTGAGGTCAAACAATTCAAGCGCGCGTTCAAACGCGTTTTGAAAGTTTTTTTCTTCGTTGCGTCCGCGCCACATAATAGCGCGATGCACCTCGCTGCCAATATTGCCCATTTGCTCGGCGAGCGTGAACGTATACCATCGCCCCGCAGCCATTTCGTAATGCTGAAATGACATATTAATCCGTGAGTTTAGTAATGTGAAATGTGAGTATCAATGATGCGCATACGAGTATGGTATACCATGTTACATGTAGTAATCAAGATACGCGACAAACGCAAAAATAAAAAGGCCCGCCCGGTTCGATATGGTCGAACAGGGCGGGCATCTGACTACGGAGTGACGGGAGGCGCTGGCGGCTCCCAGTTCTCCACCTTCATGTCGAGCGTGAGCGGCGGCGTGAGTTTCGCGAGCAATTCCTTGAGCTGCTTCAGACACTTCCGGCCGAAGTTCTTGGTCTTCAACATCTCGGCCTCGGAGCACTGCACGAGCTCACCGACGTAATGAATACCGGCGTGGTCCAAACAGTTTGCGGCGCGCACCGTAAGATCAAGGTCTTCAACATTCATGTCGAACACGGGATAGGGCTTACGGTTCGAAAATTCCCTGAACCCAGCCCTTACTACGCGCTCACGGAGGTTCGTCAGCTCCTCCCGTACTGCCGCAAGGTCTTCTTCTGCTTGCGCGCACCTCTTATCAAGCTCTCCAGTAGTCACGATGCACGCGCGAATCGGCTTGCTACGCGCCGGATGCCGGAGCTTCAGAATCGCCTTGGCTTCAATCTGGCGAACTCGTTCACGGTTCACCATGATGTTTTCTTGCGCACCCACCTGCTCAAGAGTCATGGGTTCGCGGTCAATGCCGAAACGCATGCGGATGACCATCTCCTCTCGCGGCGAGAGCATTCGGAGCGCCGCTTCAGTGAGTTCCACGAGGCGCCTCGTAAGGAATTCGCCGCGGACAAGGATGTTCCCCAGCGCGGACCGTTCCCGCACCAGCGTAGCAAGACGCCATCGCGCCTCTGTCGAGGTCTTCGGCACCTGCCCCGCGCGTACTTCTTTAAGAAAGTCCGCGAAGCACTCGCTTGCCAACCCGACTTCTTCGTTACTACCCGGAAGATTCATGAAAAACGCCGTCTCGCCGAACAGCGTGGCGAGGAGTTTCCGGTATCCTTCCGGTAGTCCCATCCCCACGTTCTCAAGCGCCAGTTGATGCGCTACTGCGCCTTCAACGAAAGCACGGAGGCCCCGGACGTAGGGGTGCGCGCGGAGAATCTCCCAGAGTTCGTCCACCCCCTCTTGGCGCTCGCCATCAGCGAGTTCGGCCCATCGCTTGATGACCGCCGCAAACACCTGGCTCTTGGTAGGCCGATTGACAAACGCCCCCTCGTGCTTCAACCGCCGGACATCGAGGGTGATCGTCGCCTGACTCCACCCCTTCATCCTCGCCACTTCTTGAACGGAAAACCCCAGTCCGTACAGTTCCAGCACCAGCGGTTCCCGCTTGCGCCTCTCCTCGTGGTAGTCCCGCATGATATCTCCCTCCGCCAGTTTCTTTTGCTGGACTTATTATTTAATCACAAAACCGTGTACTTGTCAAGCAAAATCTCGCTGAAAGGATAATCCGCCAACCTTGAACAAAAATGGAGAGGAGTTGGTAATTGGTGGGTCGGGTGGGGATCGAACCCACGACCTTCTCCTTAAAAGGGAGCTGCTCTACCAGCTGAGCTACCGACCCAAAAGACGAAGATACTATAGCGCAAAATACAACCATTGTCAATCTGTACTGTACAACCATTTGACACCCATGACACCATGTTATAAAGTACGTCCGCATTATTCATAACGCTGGTACGGACTTAGAGCAGTGCGTGCTGGCATCATCCCACTATGATGGATGACACCATACGGCAGCCAATGGCTGACCAACCAGCGGGTACTTCGCCTGCAACGCCGCAAACAGCAGCCCCCGCACAGCCTGAAGCGACTCCTGGAATAACGCCAGAGGCTCCTGCTGAGGCACCTGCTCCGGCAGAAACCCCAGCACCAGGCAACGAGACAGCATCAACATAACCGTTGCTTGTGGATAACAAACCCCGCCTGTCTCTTGACGGTGGGGTTTGTTTGTAAAATACCGAAACTGTTATGATAGTTCTACTATTCATTTAACATATCCTGGTATGGACACCTGCGAAGGGTGCAACAACCCAGTTGAGGAGTGCACCTGCGAGAAATAAATCAAAAAGTCCCCGTCTGGGGACTTTTTGAAAGGCGCCGCATTTATTCCAGCACCTTCTCCAACTCCTCAATAAACTTCTCGCCGCTCGTGTCAATAAACACCGCGTTGATATTTCTGCTCAACTGCTCGCGCCGCTCTTCATCGTCAATCAGCTCGCGAATCGCCTGCGCGAATGAATCGGACGAAACGGTGCGCTCGTTCAGCACCTCAATGGCTTTCCGCGCCGCAAAAAACGCCACATTTTTCTCCTGATGGCTGTCCGGAATCGGCATGATGAGCGCCGCTTTCCCGATGGCGGACAACTCCGAAAGCGTGGCAAACCCCGCGCGCGACACCACCACATCCGCCGCCGCCATCGCGTACGCCATCGCTTCTTTCACAAACGTATACGGATGATACCGTTCGTATTTTTTAGCAAGCTCCTTCGTGGATTCGCTGTCTTTCCCCTGCCCCGTGATGTGCACCACTTGTACAAACTGCACGAGCTGCCCGAGCGATTTTTCCACGAGCCGGTTGATGGCCGCCGCGCCCTGTCCGCCGCCGAAAATGAGCGCCACCGGCAACGTGTCATCCAGTTTCAAATGGTGGACGCCCTCCGCGCGGGTATATCGGAGCATCTCCTCGCGCGCCGGATTGCCGACCACCACGGTTTTGTGCTTCGTCAACGGATTCTTAAAATGATTAAGGCCCTCCGGCAGCGCCACAAAAATACGCGTTGCGTACGGCGCCATGAGCCGGTTCGCCAATCCGATATCCAAATCCTGCTGATGAATCACGGATTTAACGCGCAGTAGCCATCCCGCGAAATGAAGCGGCGCGCTCACATAGCCGCCCGCAGACACCATCAGCGCCGGCCGATATTTCACGATAATGCCAATTGACTGAAAAAATCCCAGCGCCACATAGCACATGTCCAGCAAATTATAGAGCGAGAAATAACGCCGCAATTTGCCGGAGAAAATGGGAATAAACGGGATGTGATATTGACGAATGAGTTCTTCCTCAATGCCGTCGCGCGTTCCAATCCACACAAAACGCAGGCCCGGCTGCGCCTGTTTCCAGCGCGTATACACGGCAAGCAGCGGACTCACCGAGCCGAGCGTTCCGCCTCCTGAAAAAATAATCGTTTCTTTTCCCGTCATAACGGTTTGGTAAATTGAGATATTCGGGCCACCATCCCCGCCCCCGCAAGCGCCGCCAGCAGCGCCGTCCCTCCATGGCTCACAAACGGCAATGGCAATCCCGTGAGTGGCAATAATCCTACCATAGCGCCGATATTTAGCCAAGCCTGCGCCATAAACCACACCGCAACGCCAAATACCGCAAACCGGCCGAATGCATCCGGCGCCGCACGGGCAATGCGGAGCATGCGCAACCAAATAATCACAAGCAGGAGCACAAGGGCACCCGCCGCCACGAATCCGAGCTCCTCGGCAATGACGGCAAAGATGGAATCGGACGCAACTTCTGGCAAATACTGAAACTTCTGCCGCGAATGTCCGAGTCCCACGCCAAACCAGCCGCCGGTGCCAATCGCCAAAAACGCCTGATTAATCTGATACCCCGCGCCCTGCGGGTCAAGTTCCGGATGCAAAAAAGTGGTGAGCCGCTCCACGCGATACGGCGCCGCGGCAACCAGCGCGCCAAACGCAACCGCTCCCAGTATGAGGAGTACCACTATGTGCTTCCACCGCGCGCCCGCGATAATCAACAATGAGAATCCGATGGCGAGTATGATGGCCAATGTTCCCACATCCGGCTGGAGCGCGAGCAGTGTCGCCACGATGCCCATGATTATCAAAAACGGCGCAAGGCCGTACCGGATTGTCTGAATCGCGCCGTCGCGCCGCTCGTCAAGCCAACCGGCGAGAAATAAAATGATGCCGATTTTCGCCAATTCCGCCGGTTGCAATGAAAAACCGCCGATGGAAAGCCAGCTTTGCGTTCTGCCGAATGATGCGCCGATGCCCGGCACGAGCACGAGTCCGAGCAACGCGAGTGAAGCCAAAAAAATGACCGTGCGCGCTTTCCGAAACGCACCGTACGGCAGACGGAGGCAGAGTAAAAACGCCGCGATGCCTGGAAGCAAACCAAACAGCGCCTGTCGTTTCAAAAAATAATACGTGTCGCCGAATTTTTCAAACCCCACGGCGTTCGTTGCGGACGCGAGCATGACGAGACCGAAAACGGTGAGAAGCGCGATGCCGCCCATGAAAAGGTAATCGGGCGCGTGAGCGCGGGAAGCCATAGCATTATCCTCGTATCGTAAATGTGGGGTCAGCCAGCGCGATAATCAACCCAATCGCGGCGCTGATGCCGGCCACCATCCAAAATCGCATCGTCACCGTATGCGCCGGCCACCCCTTCGCTTCCAGATGATGATGAAACGGCGCAATGAGAAACAATTTTCGTCCCAGCCATCGCTTCCATATCATTTGTAAAATCACCGACCCCGCCTCCAGCCACAGCACGAACCCAACAATCGGCAACAAGAGCACCGAATCCGTAATAAACGCAATCACGGCGAGCGTAGTGGTCAATCCCAAAATACCCGTCTCACCCATGTAAAACACCGCCGGCGGCACATTGAACCACAAAAAAGCGAGGAGCGACCCCGCAATCACCGCGCAGAACGCCGCAATCTGATACTGCTGGTGCGCAAAAGCGATGGCGCCGAACACGCCGAACAAAATGGCGAACACGCCGCCGGCCAATCCGTCAAGCCCGTCAATGATGCTGGATGAAAACAGCGCGAACATCACGATGATGAAAAACGGAATGTACCACCATCCGATGATGAGTTCGCCCAAAAACGGCAGATGGATGCTATTGGCGTCCAGTTTGAAAAAGAACCACCATGCCCCGATGAGCGCGATGACGAACACCATGAACAGCCGATGCCGGAATCTAATGCCGCCGCCCTGCTCCACACGGCCGCTTCCGCGCACCACGAGCACATCATCCGCCAACCCGATAAGCGATGCCGCAACCAGCGTAAAGAGCGGCAACCATGTCTGCGCGCGGCTCAAAAAATTCAATCGCTGCACGAACGAATCCGGAAAAAACTCCGCCAAAAAGAAAAAACCGAGCGCAAAAACGGCCGTCGTCACCCATATCAGCACGCCTGCCATGCGCGGCACCTTCGTTTCCCGGTCTTTATGCAATTTCGTGAACAGGTCAATCTTACGCCCGTCAACTCCTTCGGTGCGCGGATGCTTTTTCCAAAACTGGCCGCGGTGCAAAAAACGCGCCAACCCCGGTGCCCACAGGATTGCCACAAAAAAAGAGAGCGTGGCAAGAATGAAAATGGGGATGATGCGGGAGATGTCCATAGAGAGACTAACCCATCAGGTATTAAGCGCCACCAACAGCAACGCTACGCCGCCGAGCGCCAATTGTATCACCACCGTCACGGCAAGCGTCACCACCGCGAGCGCCCGCATGCGCTGCCAAAACCACCACACGAGCACCGCGTTGACGATGCCAAACAGCAATCCAATGAGCGGCACGGCGAAAACCGACAGCCATCGCCCGAGAAAATCAATGCCAAAATCAATCGTGTAATGCAAAATGAGCAGCTCATCGGTGGGACGAATAAACCAGCTCACGTATGCCAATGTTGCGACATTCACAAACAGCGCCGCGGCAAACGAGAGCCACACGAGCCGTTCACGGAACACGGCGCGAACCGATGGTGTCATAGATTAGGCCCCAGTATACTCTCTTCCCTTATACCTTGTCGAGCACGGCCCAGCCGCGCTCGCGCGCAACCGCGGCGAGCTCCGCATCCGGATGCACGGCAACCGGATGCCCCACGAGCGACAAAAACGGCGCGTCGTGCGCGCTGTCGCCGTATCCGTAACTGGCGCCGAGATTAATGTTCAACTCCTCCGCAAACCGCCGCACGAGCGCCGCTTTTTTTGCGTGATAACAGAGACAGCGAATCGCGCCAGTGTAGCATCGTTTTTGATGACGCATCGTGGTTTCAAGCGTCGTGTCCAAACTCGCGCGCATCCCGAAAACGCGCTGAAATTCCGCGGCAAGCGGATGAATCGTTTCCGTCACGAGCACAAGCGTGTGGCCGCGTTTAGCGTGGTCTTTCAGCAGTGTAAACAAACGGTAATTCACTTTTTTCTTCATGCGCGCATCCCACGCGCGGTCAATGAGATGGCGCAGTTCTCCAATGTTCCATCCGCGGAGCATGAGCAGTTCCTCCTGCATCATTTTTTCGTGCGGCACCGCATGCGCTCGTTCCAAAAATGCCCAGTAAAACGCACGCATGATATCGCCGGTGTGCACCTTGTGCAATGAAAAAAGATACCACAACAAATCCACGAGCGTGATGCCTTCGTACAGCGTGCGGTCAATATCCACAAACACGCCGATGCGCGCAGGTTCGCGCGCGCGATAATCGGCGGGAAGATAGCGGAGCGGCAGCATCGCAACCAGCCGGCGTTCCAGCGTATCGCGGAGCCGCCGCACGGCGGCGTGGTCCGTAAACGCGCCATCATCCGGCATCGCGAGCGCGCGTCCGAAATGAATCACCACGATGCCCGGCCGCGTATGATACTCATCCGGAAACACCTCTCCCGCGCCGACCATGGCCACCGGAACGATGGGAGTGCGCGTGAGCGCGCTGATGCGCGCCGCGCCGGTGTGGAAATAGTGCAGAACGTGGAAATACTCAATGTGACCTTCGGGGAAAATAATGAGCGATTCGCCGCGGTCAAACGCGCGCGCAACGCGCTGAAACGCCGCATCCTTGTTTTCCGCGCGCGGATAGCGGGCATCGTCAAACATATCGCGCCGCACGTCAATCGTGCCCATTTTGTTCATCCAGAACGCAACCGGTTTAGGAAAGACGGCGCGCGGAGCCGTAAATAATACCGCCCGCTCTCCGAGCACGGTTGACAGCATGAATCCGTCAAGCGCGCTTCCGTGATTTGCAGCGTAAATGGCAGGGCCGGAGAGGATGTGTTCGCTCCCCGCCACGCGGATGCGGATGCCGCTTCCGCGGAGCGCCAGACGACACACGAATGCGCCGACGGTTCGCCAGAGATACGGCCGTTCATGGGGCGCCCTGCCGCGTTCAAGAATGACAAGAAGCGGAGTCGCGGCCACGATTCCGATTCCCATGAGCATCCGGAACCACACATTGCGCGCCCGGGACGCCTCCCTGATGTGCTGCATGGCGATAGTATAACAGACAAATGCGCCTCTTGACACCGTAAAAACGCTCCGGTATACTCTGTTTGTTTTCATTATCAAAAACCTATGGCACATCGTAAAGCAGGCGGCTCCACCAAACTGGGACGCGATTCGCAGTCAAAGCGGCTGGGAGTCAAAATTCATGACGGCGAGAAGGCGCACACCGGCGCGATTATCATGCGCCAGCGCGGCACGCGGATTCACGCCGGACCGAACGTCCGCCGCGGCGGCGACGATACGCTCTATGCCGCGGCGAGCGGCGTCGTGAAATTCACTACGCGCAAACGCAAACGATTTGACGGTTCGCTCGTGGCGGCAAAATACGCGAGCGTGATTGCACGATAACAACGCAAAACGCCCCAGACCAAGGGGCGTTTTGTATTTTTGTATTGATGAAAATAAAAAACACACCCGGAGGGACGTCGCGCAGCACCGACAGAGTGCGCGACGTCCCTCCGTAGGCGGCGGTCAGCGGTGGAAAGCCTCTCCCATGCGCGGGACCCCTTGCGGGACTCCACTGCGCAATCGATCTTTGAAGGGGAAGGGGGGCCTCCAAGATAGAGCCTTCTCGCAACCGCCACTAATGTGCCAGATTTCAACCCCTCTTGCGAGAGGCAGGTGTACGTACCGGGTTATATGCCAAGCCCGTGGAGCGTACTGCCACCACAGGCCTTTCGTATGCAAAATCCCGGTTGCAGACGAAGGGGAGGATACTACTTCCTCCTTAGCGAAACACACAAACCTGGCACAGGTGTTGCATCCAACATACACCGTCCTTTTGCGTTTGTCAAGCCCTCTTCACCGCCGCCCGAATAAACTCGCGGAAAAGCGGATGCGGACGGAGCGGCCGCGATTTGAATTCCGGATGAAATTGCACGCCCACGAACCACGGATGATTGCGCAATTCCACTATTTCAACCAACGGTTTTTTGGTATATTCGCCCGAAAACACCAGTCCGGCCTTTTCAAGCGCGGCGCGGTACTCGTTATTAAACTCGTACCGATGCCGATGGCGTTCGGAAATAACATCAACGCCGTATGCGGCATGCGCTCGCGTGCCCGGCGTCAAGCGGCACGGATAGGCGCCGAGACGCATCGTTCCGCCATACCGATGATGCGCAATGTTCTCCTGCTGATACGGATTCACAATGATAATGGGGTGCGGCGTTTTTGGCTCAATCTCAACGGTGTGCGCGCCGCGCAGTTTTGCGACGTTCCGCGCCAGCTCAACGCACGCCAGTTGCATACCGTAGCAGAGGCCGAGATACGGAATGTTATGTTCGCGGACGAATCGGATTGCGCGAATGATTCCATCAATGCCGCGGCCGCCGAACCCGCCCGGCACGAGCACACCATCGTAGTTCAACAAATCTTTCACGCGCGCTGGCTGTTTTTCATACACCGTCGCGTCAACCCACGTAAGCTCCGGCCTGCGGTCATGATGCCACGCCGC
>JBBTYK010000032.1:0-12268 GCA_038061815.1 Patescibacteria group bacterium
CTCTCGCGTTATAAAAAACAAATTTTGGAACACCTTGAAAAACATCCAGAGTTTGTTCAACCCGTTGCGCGGCGGAACGAAATCACGGCGTTTCTCCGCGACCACGCCGATGATTTTTCCATTTCTCGCAAGAATTTAGCATGGGGGATACCGGTGCCCGGTGACGCATCGCAAACCGTGTACGTGTGGTTTGACGCGCTCATCAATTACATCAGCGCCGTTGGGTATGGCGCGGATGAAAAACGGTTCAAACAGTGGTGGCCAGCGGATATTCACATCGTGGGGAAGGACATCATCAAATTTCATTGCGTGTATTGGCCGGCCATGTTGCTTTCTGCGGGTTTGTCGTTGCCGAAAACGGTATTTGCGCACGGGTTCTTTACCATAAACGGGCAAAAAATCAGCAAGTCGCTCGGTAATGCGGTAGACCCGCTGGATATCGTGAAAAAATACGGCAATGACACGCTGCGCTATTATTTATTGCGTGAAATTACTTTTGGTGAAGACGGGGATTTCTCGTTTGAGCGCTTGCAAAAGCGTTATGAAACCGACCTTGCGAATGATTTGGGGAATCTTCTGATGCGCGTGATTACGTTGGCAGTCAAAGGCGGATACGGTTCGCCTTCGGCACGAACAAACAAGGGCTCGGCCGCGTATCATAAAGCGATGCAAAATTTTGCGTTTCACACGGCGCTTGACATTATATGGGGACATATAACCGCGGCCAATAAACGTTTGACAGATGAAAAACCATGGGAGAATCTCGCATCAAAAAAAAGCGAGACGTGTATCAAGGAAATGCTCGCCGAATTATTGTTGGTGGCGGAACTGATTGCGCCGTTTATGCCGGAAACGTCTGAAAAAATGCTCGTACAGATTAAGAGTTTAAAAACCGAACCGCTTTTCCCGCGGTTTGAAACGAAATAAGGAGTATGTCGTATCTTGATATCGTGTTGCTGGTGGCGCTCGCGGGATTTGCGCTGTTTGGTTTTTGGTCCGGATTCATTCAGTCCATCGGGTCCATCGTAGGCGCTATCGCAGGCGCCGTCTTGGCGAATCAGTATTTCGTGCCGGTTTCGGGATGGGTGATTGCGCGGACCGGCTGGGGCGAAAATACGGCTCGCGTTATCACGTTTTTGCTTCTGTTTATTGTCATTGCGCGTCTGGTTGGGCTCGTCTTTTGGCTCGCGGAAAAATTATTGCGCCTTGTGCCGTTCGGACGCATGGCGAATCGCATCTCCGGCGCCGCGCTCGGGTTTGTTGAGGGAGTTATCGCCATCGGCGTGTTTGCCTATTTAACGGACAAACTGCCGCTTGCCGGCGCATTTGGCGGCACCATTAATCAGTCATGGGTCATTGACCTCTTGCAGCCGTTCTCCGTTCGCGTGTTTGATAAACTGCCGTGGCTTTTTTCTCATGTGATGAAACTGTTATAACTATGCCGCTGTTTGACACGCATTGCCATTTGCAATTCAAAGCGTTTGACGGCCATCGCGATGAGGTGATTGGGCGCTGTTTGGAAAAAGGCATGCAGATGCTGACCGTCGGCACGCAACGCGACACGAGCGCCGCGGCGGTGGAGCTTGCGAAAACGAGCCATGGGCAGATATTCGCGGCGGTTGGGCTGCATCCGATTCATTTGCATCCGCGGTTTATTGACGAAAAGGAGGGCGCGTTTATGAGCCGCGAAGAAGATTTTGATGACGCGCACTATCGCGAACTGGCACAGGCGCCGGAGGTCATTGCGATAGGGGAGACCGGTTTGGATTTTTATCATCTGCCCGATGATGTGCCGCGTGATGCGGTGATAAAAAAACAAACCGCGGTGTTTTTACAGCACGTACAATTGGCAAAAGAACTCAATAAAGCGATGGTCATTCATTGCCGCGCCGCCTATCGCGAACTTGCGGATGCACTGCGGCCGCATCCGGAGATTCGCGGAACGGTGCACTGTTTTACCGGCACAGAGGAAGAAGCCGAATGGTTGCTTGGGCTCGGTTTGCATATCGGTTTTACCGGTATCATCACGTTTCCGCCGCGCGCGGAAAATCCGCAGGCGCAAGAGCGTTTGCTGGAAGCCGTGCGCCGCGTCCCTTTGGAACGGCTTCTCATTGAAACCGATGCGCCGTATCTTGCGCCGGCCGCGTATCGCGGCAAACAGTGTGAACCGTGGATGGTGGAGGAGGTGGCGAAAAAAGTGGCGGAATTGAAGGGGCTGGATGTCGCCATCGTCAAAAACGCCACTACCGAAAACGCAGAAAAACTGTTCGGCATAAGCGATAATCCGCACACCAAAAGCTTCATTTCGTGGTAACGTATATGGTATACTGGCGATATGGTAGAAGGTCTTTCGGTTCCGGAACAAGTGTTTGAACCAATCGAAAATCCGCGCAAGGAAGAGCTTCGCGCAAAAATGAAACTCCTCGATGATGCGCGGAGTCGTATTTTATTTGACGCGGGACAGCGGGTGCTCACGAAACAGGAAAAAAAGGCGATTATGAAGTGGATGAAAGCGGGCGGCAAGGAGGAAACGTGGCCGCTTGACGACAACATTACGCGTGAAAATTACCGAGAACGTCTCGCGCCGTATGGTGTTGTTGATTTGGTTGACCCAAACCATATCACCGGCCGAAACGATATTTACAATTTGGTGAATCGGCAATACGTGACGTTGTTGCAGGAATTGGAGCAGTTGAATCGGGAGCCGCAACGATTCCGTCCGGTAGGCGGCGCGCCGCCGGTTGCAGTTGCGCCGGTTGTCGCGCCGGTTACAGCCGCGCGCGAGACCGCTCCCGTTGAACCTTCTCCTGTAAAACTGCCGGCGGCAGAACAACCGGTGGAACATCCCGAACCGGCGGTTGTTGAATTGGATGAATTTGATGAAGAAAAAAATCTGCAAAACGCCCGCTCGTGGAAAGTGTGGGAAATGCTTTTCGCCATGTTGCACGCCATGCAGAAGCATCCTGAACAGTTTGAGGAATTGCGAGACAAATCTCCCGAGGAGCTGACCGCAAAATTGCGCGATGAAGGCCCTCGTTTATTGCAAGAATACATTCGCGTTGCCACGCGCGGTGAAATGGCATGGGACAATGAGCGCCAGCTGTGGGATGTGCTGGACCAAGGCAAGCTCACAAATATGGATGTTAAAGTGGGCCTTTTAGTGCTCAAGCGCGCCGGTTTTAAGGTTGAGCTTTCACCTGACCATCTGCAATTGGTTCCTCCCGGCACGGAAGCGGCAGCGCATCCGTTTGTGCTGCAATTTGATACGGCGGATACGGATAAACGAAAACAACTTGAAGCGGCGGCCGCGGCAAAAAGAGAGGCCGTTCCGGCGCTACACATTGAAAGCGCGCATTCACCGGACACAAATCTCGCGTCAGGGGAATACCGCATAACCGTTGACCATCACACCGACGACCCGCGCGAGCGCAAGACGTCCGGAGCGCAGCTGTTGTATG
Source organism: Patescibacteria group bacterium (assembly GCA_038061815.1). Taxonomy (GTDB): domain Bacteria; phylum Patescibacteriota; class Patescibacteriia; order Magasanikbacterales; family JBBTXJ01; genus JBBTXJ01. The sequence goes on from JBBTYK010000032.1 coordinate 3,459, forward strand.
ATTATTTTTTGGCTGCGGGTTTGGGTGATTTTGCCAATCACCGGCGCGACCCTGCGCTGGAACGACTGCTCGCTTTTACCAACGCGCACGACAACGGCGAATTTCCGCCGCGCCGCGATTTCTATCTGCGTTCAGCCGCCACATTGTGGGGTGTTGCCGGCGATAGTCGCGTTTCGGCGGCCGTGCTTTATCGCATAATGGAACGTGGACGGAATCCGGAAGATGCGTTGCTGGAGGAAGACCTCAACGAGACGATTGACGAGGGAAAAACGGTTCGCGACCTGGTGGTGAAGAAAAAATGGCAGACAGAAAGAGATGCCCGTGAATTTGATTTTTGGCGCAAACAAGGTTACGTGATTGAAACCGATTACGGTCCGCTGTTCGTCAGCGTTCAAACGCCGGGACGATACATGCCGAAGCAAATAACCGCAAAAGCATACGGTGGCGTGCCGAATGTGCTCATTTGGACGCCGGAAAAACACTCGTTCTTTTTGGCGATTGGCGGCGGAAAATCTTTTTCAGAAGATATCAAATTCCCGCAGGAGGGGACGGAGGTCGTCCGCCGCAGTCTCGCCATATTCAAACGGCAGGTGCGGACGCCTCAAGAATTGACCGCCACATTGACTGAAATATTATGGCCGTTGTCTCCGCGCACGCCGCGGCATATCGGCGGCGATTTGTGGGCGTATATGCAGAATATCGTGGGACCGGAAACAACGCACCCCACACTCTTTTCTATCTTTACGAACGTGCCTGAAAAACGCGACGCGGTAATCGCGGAGTTCGCGCGGCGGCGCAATAGTCTGCCCGAATTAAAGCGGGCAATCGCGGAGACGAAAGACGAGACCAAAAATACCTATCAAGAAATTTTTGACCTCGTGCAACGTACATTGCAGCCGCGGCCTCACTCGGAACCGCCGCCTCCAGCGCCTGCGCCGTCTTCTGAACCAGAACCGCCTCCGCCGCCTGCGGCTGTTGAAAAAACAGAGGAGGCCGATGCCACGCGCGCAGCATCCGAACTCGCGGCTGATTACCAAAAAACAAAAGAAGCCGCCTTCGCCGCCAAAAAACGCAAGCAGCAGCTGCTGCGAGAGAAGAAACGGCAGAAAGGCGCGGGCCTTAAAAGCGGTGAAGGAGGAGAGGATTCCGAAGGATAAAATTTATCCCCTTGAAAGATTCAAGCGCGCCCCGTATAATGGGTGCGCTTTATGATAGACCGTCGTTATTGGCTTTTTGGGCTTCGGATTGCGGGAGATTTTGGCGCAACCATTGCAATTCCCGTCGTTGTGTTGGCATATTTGGGGAATCGTTTGGATGTTCGTTTTGCCACCGCCCCGTGGCTGCTCATCGCGGGATTTGCGCTTGCCGCGCTTTTTTCCGGCGCGCTCATTTATCGCAAGGCAAAACGATACGGCAAAGAATATCAAAATCTCAAATAATCTATGGCTATTCCTCCATTGGCGGCTGAACCGCTGTTCCACATCGGCGCGCTCTCTGTCACCAACGCGATGGTGAACGGGTGGATTGCGCTTGCGTTTTTTGTCGGCGTGGCCGGCGCCATTCGCGCGCGCGTGACGCGGATTCCGCGCGGTTTGCAAAATGTCGCGGAGTGGCTGCTGGAGCGATTGCTGGAATTTTTTGACCAGGTTACGCGCGAACGCGCGAAGTCGGAGCGCTTTTTGCCGTTTGTCGGAACGCTTTTCTTCTTCATTTTGTTTTCAAACTGGATTGGCATTCTGCCGGGCATTGGTTCCATCGGCATGTGGCTGCGCGTGCACGGTGAAATAGAATTGGTGCCATTGTTTCGTCCGGTCAACAGCGACCTCAACATGACGCTCGCCATGGGCGTATTGGCGGTGACGCTTTCGCACGTGTTCGGCATCGTTACCGTCGGCTTTTTTAAGCACGTCGGCAAATTCATCCAGCTCGGCCACATTTTTCGCAGCCTCACCAAAGGCCCGCTCGCTATTTTTTCCGCCGTAATAGAATTTTTTGTGGGGTTGCTTGAAATTATCAGCGAGATTGCTAAAATGGTGTCTCTCTCGCTCCGGTTGTTCGGCAATATTTTTGCGGGCGAGGTGCTTTTAACCGTGATGGCCGGATTGGTCGCCGTGCTGGTGCCATTGCCGTTTATGGCGCTTGAATTGATTGTGGGTTTGATACAGGCGATGGTTTTTGCTATGCTAACTCTTGTTTATTTAACGGTGGCTACCAGTGAGCCCCACTAATTCATTCGTTATGGAGAAACTTGACCCGGAGTCAATCCGTACCCTCACGAAAGGTCTGACCATGGCCATCGGCGGCCTTTCGCCGGCGTTTGCGATTGGGTGGATAGTGTCGCGCGCGATGGAAGCCATCGGCCGCAACCCGGAAGCCGCGGGAAAATTGTTTGTCCCCATGCTGTTGGGCGCGGCATTCGCCGAAGCAATTGCGATTTACGCCCTCGTGGTGGTGTTTACCCTGTAACTTATTGTCATGTTTGACATCGTCTACGCCGCAACTGAAGCGGTCAATGAAGCCGAAGCGGCAACCGGCCCCATCGGCGCGCTCGGCATCAATCTCAAATTGTTCATCGCGCAGCTTATCAACTTTGCGGTGATTCTCTTGGTGCTGTGGCGATGGGCGTATCGGCCGCTGCTGCGTATCATGCATGAGCGGCAAAAGACGATTCAGGATAGTTTGGATAACGCGAAAAAAATTGAGACGCGGCTTGGGCAAGCGGAGCAGGAATATCAGGCGAAACTGCGCGAGGCGCGCAAGGAAGCTGTTGTTGTGATGCGCCAGGCGGAAGAAGAGGCGGCGGCGCACATGAGCGCGATGAAACAAAAAACGGAGACGGAGGTGGCGAAACTCGTGCAAACCGCAAAGGCGAAAATCACTGAAGAAAAGGACGCGGCGGTTCGCGACGTGCGCGCGCATGCGGCTGGACTTATAACCGGCGCCATTGAAAAAGTGCTCGGTGAAACCATGAACGCCGAGCGGCAGGAAAAACTCGTCGCGCAGTTCCTCAAAGAAAAGTAATATGCGCAAGAAGGTTACCGACCGACAACTCGCCGAGGTGCTGTCGCTACTCGTGAAGGATGCCGCAGCGGATGAGCTTGAACACCGCGTGCGCGGTTTTGTGCAGTATCTCGCTGTTCACGGATTGCTTCATCGCGGCGGGCGTATCGCGCTGGCTTTTGAAGCGGTGGAGCGCGCGGCGGCGGGACGCGACTTGATGACCATTGAAACGCCGTATCCGCTCACCGATGCCACCATAACGCACATTCAAAAAGTTCTGGATTTGACGAACATGGATGTAACGGTAAACGAAAATCGCGCCGTGCTCGGCGGCGTGCGGGTTCGCACGCGCGACCGCATTTTTGACGCGAGTATTGCGACGCAGCTCGCGCATCTTACCGCAACATTAGTGGGGTAATATCTATGCAAACACAAGCGATATTGGAACATTTACAAAAACAAATTGCGGCGTTCCGCAAGGATATTGAAGTTGCGGAAGTGGGAGCGGTGCTTGAGGTGGGCGATGGCATTGCGCGCATGAACGGCCTCACCAAATGCCAGATGTCCGAGATGTTGGAGTTTCCCGGTAACGTGTTCGGCGTTACGCTCAATTTGGAAGAAGAAACGGTTGGCGCGGTGCTGTTGGGTGATTACGCGCATATTAAAGAGGGCGACACGGTCAAACGCACCGGCCGCATTTTGTCCGTGCCGGTCGGCGAGGCGCTGGTTGGGCGCGTCGTCAATCCGCTCGGCGAACCGATTGACGGCAAGGGGCCTATCAAAACAAACACCACTTATCCAGTTGAAAAAATCGCGCCGCGCGTCATTACGCGCCAATCCGTCAATCAGCCGGTGCAAACCGGCATCAAAGCCATTGACGCCATGATTCCCATCGGCCGCGGCCAGCGCGAACTCATTATCGGTGACCGTCAAACCGGCAAAACCGCAGTGGCGATTGACGCAATCATCAATCAGAAGGACCAGAACATGCTGTGCATATATGTCGCCATCGGCCAGAAAGAATCAAAGGTGGCCCGGATTGTCGCAAAATTGGAAGAAGCAGGCGCGATGGCGTACACGACGGTTGTCGTGGCGGGCGCGTCTGACCCTGCTGCGCTGTGGTACATTGCGCCATACGCCGGATGCGCGATGGGGGAGTATTTTATGGACAAGGGGAAGGATGTGCTGGTTGTATACGATGATTTGTCCAAACAGGCGTGGGCGTATCGCGAGGTGTCGTTGTTGCTTCGCCGTCCGCCGGGCCGCGAGGCGTATCCGGGCGATGTGTTTTATCTCCACTCGCGGTTGCTTGAACGCGCCGCGAAATTAAACGCCGACCACGGCGGCGGGTCGCTCACGGCGCTGCCGATTATTGAAACGCAAGCGGGTGATGTGTCCGCATACATTCCCACAAACGTCATTTCCATTACGGACGGACAGATTTATTTGGAAACCGATTTGTTCTATCGCGGCGTGCGGCCGGCGTTGAACGTGGGTCTCTCGGTTTCCCGCGTTGGCGGCGCGGCGCAGACGAAAATCATGAAAAAAGTTGCCGGAAAATTGCGTTTGCAGCTTGCGCAGTTCCGCGAATTGGAAGCGTTCGCGCAATTCGCCACTGACCTTGACCCGCAAACGCGCGAACAAATTGAACGCGGCCGCCGCACGGTGGAAGTGCTCAAACAAAAACAGTATGACACCATGGATGTCGCGCATCAAGTGTGCATTCTATACGCGGTGACGAACGGGTATCTTGATGATGTTCCGGTTGCAGAAGTGGGCGCGTGGGAGCAGAAATTCCACAAACACTTCGCAACGGCGCAGAAAAAATTGCTCGCCGCCATTGACGAGAAAAAAGAATTGACTGAAGATATTGAAAAGGAGATGAAAAAAGCGATTGAGGAGTTTAAAAAGTGACCATTGCGGCGTAGCCGCAATGGTCATCCTGGAGCCCGCTGAAGGCGGACGATAGGAACCATATCATATGCCCGTAGCAACCAAACTCATCCGCACCCGTATCAGAGCGGTCAAAAATACGCGCAAAATCACCAAAGCGATGGAGTTGGTTGCTGCGTCAAAAATGCGCAAAGCGACCGAGGCGGCGGTGCAGGGCAGGCCGTACAGTACGGCGGCGGAAGGAATGCTGCAGCGTTTGCAGGGCCGCGTTGAGTTGCCGCATCCGCTGCTCCGCGAACCGGCGGCCATCAAAAACGAACTGCTCGTGGTGGTCACCTCCGACCGCGGCTTGTGCGGCGGTTTGAACGCCAATGTCATCCGCGAAGCGCTCGCGCATATTCAGGAAACGCAAGCGCAGGGGATTACGGTATCGGTGGTAACGGTCGGCAAAAAAAGCCGCGCGCCGCTTGCAAAACGCGGCGTGCCGATTATCGCGGATTTTACGGACATTACGCAAACGGTTGATTTTTTGCGGATTAAACCGATTGCCGATATTGCGCTTGAAGAATTCAAAACGGCGCGCGCCGACAAGGTGACGCTTCTGTACACTGAATTTCAGTCTGCGCTCATTCAGCGAACTGTGCGGCGCGCCATACTGCCGTTATCCGGATTGCGCGCGGAACAAACGGCGAGCCAACAATCAGTCGCGCGTGAATATCTTTTTGAACCGTCGCCTGACGGCGTGTACGCCGAATTGCTTCCGCGTTTTTTGGAAACGCAGGTGTACCGCGCGTTGCTGGAAGCAATCGCATCGGAACATTCAGCGCGCATGCTCGCGATGCGCAACGCATCGGATGCCGCGGATGAAATCACGCAGGATTTAACACTTACCTATAACCAAGCGCGCCAAGCCGGCATCACGCAAGAACTCGCCGAAATTGCCGGCGGCGCCGCGGCGCTCGCATGACGTCTATGAACACCGGAACCATTTCACAAATTATCGGAGTCGTGGTGGATGTTGCATTTGAAAAAGAACTTCCGGCCATCGGAAGCGCGCTTGAAGTGAAATTATCCAACGGCGCGCCGCTGGTGCTGGAAACCCAGCTCCATATCGGCGCAAAAACCGTGCGCACGGTTGCCATGTCAACCACGGATGGACTGGAACGCGGTCAAGAGGTGACTGATACGGGCAGTCCGATTAGCGTGCCGGTGGGGAAGGAAACGCTCGGTCGCATGTTTGACGTGGTCGGCGATGTCATTGACGGTAAAGAGGCTGTTAGCGTAAAGCAGCGATGGCCGATTCATCGTCCAGCGCCGGCATTCAAAAATCAATCCACTAAAACAGAGGTGTTTGAAACCGGCATCAAAGTGATTGACCTGATTTGTCCGTTTGTGAAAGGCGGAAAAGTGGGGTTGTTTGGCGGCGCGGGAGTTGGAAAAACGGTTGTTATTCAAGAACTGATCAGGAACATCGCCGCGGAACACGGCGGTTATTCGGTATTTGCGGGAGTGGGGGAGCGTACGCGCGAAGGAAACGACCTCTATCACGAAATGAAAAATTCCGGTGTGCTGGAAAAAACTACGCTCGTGTTCGGTCAGATGAACGAGCCGCCGGGAGCGCGCGCTCGTGTGGGTCTCACCGGTCTCACCATGGCCGAATATTTTCGCGATGAAGAAGGAAAGGATGTTTTGCTTTTCATTGACAATATTTTCCGTTTCACGCAAGCCGGTTCTGAAGTGTCGGCGCTCCTCGGGCGCATGCCGAGCGCGGTAGGATATCAACCAACATTGGCAACTGAAATGGGCGCGTTGCAGGAGCGCATTACGTCAACGGATAAAGGTTCAATTACTTCAGTGCAAGCCGTGTACGTTCCAGCCGATGACTTGACCGACCCGGCGCCGGCCACCACGTTCGCGCACCTTGATTCCACGGTGGTGCTCGCGCGTTCACTCGCGGAATTGGGCATCTATCCGGCCGTTGACCCGTTGGATTCCAGTTCAACTATTCTTGACCCGAACGTGGTTGGCGAGGAACATTACGGTGTTGCGCGCTGCGTACAGCAGGTGTTGCAGCGGTACAAGGATTTGCAAGATATCATTGCGATTCTCGGCATGGAGGAATTATCTGATGAGGATAAATTGACGGTATCGCGGGCGCGCAAGATTCAGAAATTCCTGTCGCAGCCGTTTTTCGTGGCGGAACAGTTTACCGGGACGCCGGGGAAGTATGTGAAACGCGATGATACGGTGAAAGGTTTCAAGGCCATTCTTGACGGTGCGTACGATGCGGTGTCGGAGCAGGAGTTTTATATGAAAGGCGCGATTGAGGATGTGAAAAAGTAGTTTATTAAGGCGCGGTTTCGGCGGGTGCCCACTCACTCAACACGCTCACGGCCGCCAGCGCGGCCGTTCGCTACGCTCGTGCCGAGCTCGTCCCGACAGGGTCGGGACACCAGGCCCGCTTCGGCACTCGCGATGTTTCGTTCGGGGCACCACGCCTCGACCGCGCCTTCCGAGTCCGAAATAAATATGCCCATCCATCTCAAAATGTTCACTCCCGAACGCACTATCTCGATGCGGACGTAGAACAGATTACGCTGCCGACAATGGACGGCGAAATTACGGTGCTTCCCAATCACATCCCGCTCGTGTCCGTGCTGCGCGCCGGTGAAATGCGCGTCGTGAAAGATGGCGCCGAGATTCCGATGATTGTCGCCGGCGGATTTATTGAAGTGCAGCCGGAAAGCAAGGTGGAAATTTTAGCGGATGCGGCGGAGCGCATTGAGGAAGTTGACATTGAGCGCGCCGAGGCGGCGCGAACGCGCGCTGAAGAATATCTGCGCACTAAAAAATTTGAAACCGATGTTGAGTATACCGCTCTGCAGGCGGCCCTTGAACGCGCGCTCGCGCGTATCAGGATAGCGAAAAAATACCGCCATAAATCACGATGAAAAAACGCTCTTGACCGTTTCGGGCGTTTTTTGTATACTCTTGCGGTCACGTTCAATCTATTTGGAAGGGAGGTGAATGAGATGACGGACAATCGCGTGGATCGTCTGGTCATCGCGGACAGTTTTCCGATGGCTCACGCCGGGGTGAACGAGGAGCTGAAGCGCGGGCCTGCGGACATTCTGCGATTTCCTGACATCGTGGCGATTCTTGCCGGACGACAGGGTTCGGAGGTGCTCCAGCAGCGCATGCTGGAGCAGGTCGCGCTATGTCGCGAATTGCACGGAATCGTCGCGATTTCGGTTGTTACTGAACGGACGCAGGATTACCATGCGATTACCGATGCCATTAGGCGCTCCACGAGAGGTACGTGGCGGTTTGAGCAGGTTTTCCTGCAGCTTGGGGCTTCCGAACTCGCACCGGGCATCGCGGAGACGTGGGACGAGTGCGTGATTACCTGCGTGGATTTTCGTTCGCCTTTCGCATCCGCGCGAGACGGACTCCGTACGAGCACCTGTCACGAAGTAACGTTGCCAGGAGCGGCAAAGCAGTTCACGGACGGCGGCCCGTTCGCGACGTACCTTTTCTGGTGGCTTCTGCGCCAGCCGCGTATACGTGTTGAAGTGCTTCAACACGAGGACTGCGGCGCGTACGGGCCCGAGCTGCACGAGGATTCTCCGGCAGAACTCGCGGCGCATCATAAGGACATCGCGCGGTTCGCGGAGCTCGCAAAGAGGCATGGAGTGAAGTTCACGGGCGGCGGGCTGATTGAGCTCGCTGGAACGATTCGTCGTTTCTAGGCCGTGTATACAGCACCCTTTCGAGGGTGCTTTTTATATCTGGACAGCCGTGTAACCATTTGTTACAATCCTCCGCGTATCTATGCACACATGCAAAACGCTCGTCATTCACTGTATGGATTTCCGGCTTATGGAGCCGATTTTTTCCTATCTCAAAAAACGCGGACT
>JBBTYK010000032.1:12368-35168 GCA_038061815.1 Patescibacteria group bacterium
GTATGGATTTCCGGCTTATGGAGCCGATTTTTTCCTATCTCAAAAAACGCGGACTCGTCGGTTTATGCGATGAAGTATCGCTCGCGGGCGGCATAAAATCTCTTGCCGATGACCTGAACGGTCCGACTGCGCAAACATTGCTGAAACAAATTGAACTTTCAAAAGCATTGCATCATATTGACACAGTCATGCTCATGAATCACACGGATTGCGGCGCATACGGCGGCCGCACGGCATTTGCGTCACGTGCGGAAGAACACGAGAAACATTTGCGGGACATGCGCACCGTTCGTGACCTTATTGCTGTCCGTTTCCCCGGTCTTGCGGTTGAACTGACGCTTGCCGACCGTTAGCACTTATCCACTTCCCGATTTTTTCACGAGGACTATACTAAAGTTGTTCGCGGCGCCCGCCTCGAGGAGCAAGGCTGAAGAACTGGGAAACGAGGTACGGCAAACAAGACACGTCCGGTCAACGGCGCTTCGCCGAAGGCCGGCCTCACAAAAGGAGGTCAGGGACCATTCGCTTTTGGCACACGAACGAGCTTCGCGTGGTTCTCAAAATCCACGCCGCGAACCGCGCAATGTTCAAGGGTCACTACAACCCCCCGACATTGCGCGTTTTTTTGTTATTGCGCTACAATGAGGGCCATGCCGAATCTTTTGGAAAATCTCAATGATGAACAGCACGCGGCCGTCACGCATACGAGCGGTCCGTTGCTTATTATCGCGGGCGCCGGCACCGGCAAAACAACCGTGCTCACGCACCGCATTGCGCATCTTATTGAACAGGGGATGGCGAAACCGGAAGAGATTGTTGCGCTTACGTTCACCGAAAAAGCGGCGCGTGAAATGAGCGACCGCGTTGACCGTCTGCTCAACACCAGCTATACGAGCATCACCATCGCGACGTTTCACGCATTTTGCCAGCAACTGCTTGAGCGCTACGGATTGGATATCGGATTGCCCGCGCCGTTTCGTCTCCTCACGCCGCCAGAATGCTGGCGGCTCATGAAAGAAAATTTTGAGCGTTTCAATCTTGATTATTATCGTCCGCTCGCTACGCCTACGCGATTTTTGCAGGGACTGATACAGCACTTTTCACGATGTAAAGACGAACTTATCTTGCCGGAAGAATATCTTCATTACGCAACAGAACTGCAAGGAGACACGGACCTCGCTGAATTCACGCGCAAAAAAATGCGCGTCGGTTCCGCTGACGACGAACGCATCCTTGAAATTGCAAAGACGAAAGAAATTGCGGACGCATATCACGTGTATCAAGCGATACTGCTTGAACATCACGCGCTGGATTTCGGCGATTTATTGCTGTATGCGCACCACCTTCTTGAAATGCGGCCGAATGTCACGCGCGCGTTGCAGGAACAGCACCGTTTTATATTGGTGGATGAGTTTCAGGATACCAACTGGGCGCAGTATCAGTTGTTGCGAAAATTGGTGAACGACGAAGCAAACATCGCGGTGGTGGGGGATGACGACCAGTCAATTTACAAATGGCGCGGCGCGGCAATCAGCAACGTGCTCCAATTCACCAAAGATTTTCCGCAGACGCGGACAGTCGCGCTCACCGCGAACTATCGTTCCGCGCAGCCGATTCTTGACCGCGCCTACGCAGTCATTCAGCGAAACAATCCGAATCGTCTTGAAGTGCAGATTGGCGTGTCAAAACAGCTGCGCGCCGCGCGGACGCATGACGGCACGGTCGCGCACGTCAATGCCGCAACCGGTGAAGGAGAAGCCGCATTCGTCGCAACCCGCATTCGCGCGCTCCATGAGGAGGGGGCTCCTTGGGGCGAGATGGCAGTGCTTGCGCGCGCACACAGCCATCTTGATTCGTTCGTGCAGGCGCTTGAGCGCCATGGCATTCCGTACCAGTATCATGCCGCAACGGGTCTTTTGAAAACGCCGTTTGCGGTAACCGCGCTCGCGATTTTGCGCGCGTTAATGAGTTACTATGATAACACGGCACTCTATCGTGTGACGCAGATGCCTCCATTTCGGCTGAATCCTGACGACCATGCGGCGCTCTTGTCGTTTGAGCGACGGGAAACAACCTATTACGATACGCTCAATCGCGCGTTGACAAGCGGCGCCGCAGTTTCTGATGACGGCAAAGCGCGCATTACGCGACTTTTGCAACTCATCCGCAGTCACGCCGCGCGCATTCACGACGAACCGGCCGGCGTAATCCTGCTTTCATTTTTGGAAGAATCGGGATATCTCAAACAGCTCGCGGATAGTTCGCATAAACAAGACGCCGTTGCGATTGAAACGCTCTTGCACCTGCAAACGTTTTTTGACCTTATTGAACAATTTTGCGCAACGTATCCGGAGCCGACTGTGCGTGCATTTGTCGCTTACGTTGATGACCTGTTGGAATCCGGCGACGAGGGCGGCGCGCCGCGGCCGCTTCTCGTTCTTGATGCCGTACAGCTGCTCACCATTCACGGCGCGAAAGGTTTGGAGTTCCAGCACGTGTTCGTTGTGAATCTGGTTGAACGGCGATTTCCGACCGATGCGCGGCATGACGCGATTCCCGTTCCGGATGCGCTGGTGAAAGAAACCATTCCGCCGGGCGACCATCATCTTGAAGAAGAACGTCGCCTCTTTTACGTGGCGCTGACGCGCGCAAAAATATCGGTGACCGCCACGAGCGCTACCTCATACGGCGGCGCGCGCGATAAAAAAGTATCACGATTCATTGAAGAACTGGGTGTTGAATCAACATCCGCCTCTGGCGGAAGCAATCAAAAACCGGCGATAACTGCCGCTGCGCCGCCGGTGGAGCGCGCGGCTGCCGCGCTGCCGCTGCCGACACACTTCAGTTTCTCGCAGCTCAAAGCGTACGAAACCTGTCCGCTTCAGTATAAATTCGCGCACATCCTCCATATTCCCACGTTCGGCAAACCGTCGTTTACGTTTGGACAAACCATGCACCGCACTTTGCAACGTTTTTACGAGCGCGTGCAGGCATTGAACAGCGTCACGCAGCAAAATCTTTTTGTCGCGCCCGCCGGAGCGGCGTCAAAAGAAATACGCGTGCCGTCATGCGATGAACTTCTGGATATCTACGCGCAATCATGGGCCGATGAATGGTACGGCTCAAAAAAACAGCGCGATACGTATTTTGAGGAGGGGAAACGCATGCTGCGCGATTTTTTTGAACAGCAGGAAACTGCCGGATGGCGCGTGCCGCGATTGCTGGAGCGCGGTTTCACCATACGCATCAACCGCGTCACGGTGCGCGGACGCATTGACCGCATTGACCAAACCGCAGACGGTGGATTGGTCATTATTGATTACAAAACGGGAAAACCGAAAACGGCGCTTGACACGGACGATAAAGAGCAGCTGTACTTGTATCACATTGCGGCAAACGAAGTGCCGGAACTTCGCGCGCTCGGCCAGACCGTGGAACTCACGTTTTATTATTTGGAAGATGGAAGCCGGCAGTCGTTTATCGGCACGCCGGAAGCGCTTGAACGTTATAAACAAAAGGTGCTTACGACGGTTCAGCGCATTGAAGCGCGCGATTTTGCTCCTGACCCGGGTCCGTTCAAATGCCGTACCTGCGATTTCCGCGACATCTGCGAGTTTCGCCAATTGTCGTAACGTGATACCATATTCGCTATGGAGACCATGAAACATCTGCTCACGCAATCCGTGCAGCGGGCCGGCGTTGCGGCATCCGTTGACGCGACGCGCGTCGTAGCCGCCGCCGAACGGGTGCTTGATGCCATTTTTACGCCGGCAGTTGCGACGCACATGAAACCGCTTTATTTGAAAAATCGCACGCTTACCGTCAGTTGCAGCAGCACGACGGTTGCGCAGGAATTAAAATTGCGTGAATCGGACATTCTCGCCAAGCTGACGGAAACGCTTGGCGTCTCGCTCGTTGACCGTCTTCGCTATTTTTCCTAATCACCTATGTCAACTCGCTGGTATGCGCTGTTCATGTTCCTTGGCACCGTCATTTGCTGGGTGGCGTGGGCGCTGGTGATTCGTTCCACAGACCCAATGACGGCTCCGTGGTTTATCTTTTTCTTTTTTTACTCAAGCCTCCTGCTGGCGCTCCTCGGAACTTTTACGCTATTGGGGTTTCTCTGGCGCATTTGGCAGCAGCGCGAGGCCGTGGTATTGTTACGCCATGTGCGAAAGACATTCCGGCAGGGGATGCTCTTTGCGGCGTTGGTAACGGGGGCGCTGTATCTGCGCGCGAACGGCTGGCTCACGTGGTGGTCGGCGCTCGTGCTGCTGTTTGCGCTCGTGGTTATTGAATCGCTGTTTCTTTCTCGTTCCAGTCATACCATTTAATATGCGTCAATCGCTTTTGTTCGGTAAAACGAAAAAAGAGGCGCCGAAAGACGAGGTGAGCATCAATGCCACGCTGCTTGCGCGCGCCGGTTTTATTGACAAAGTTTCCGCCGGTATTTACACCTATCTTCCGCTGGGATTGCGCGTGATTGACCGCATCCAGAACATTATCCGCAAAGAGATGAACAATCTCGGCGCGCAGGAACTGCGCATGCCGGCGCTGCATCCGCATGACCCGTGGAAAAAAACCGGCCGATGGAGCAAGCCGGGCACGGAAGTGATGTTTCAATTCAAGGGCCACGGCCGCTCGTACGGACTCGGATGGACGCATGAGGAAATCATCACGCCGCTCGTGCAGCAATTTGTGCACTCATATAAAGATTTGCCTGTCGCGGTATATCAAATACAGGACAAATTCCGCAATGAACCGCGCGCAAAATCGGGACTGCTTCGCGGCCGCGAGTTCAGCATGAAAGACCTGTACAGTTTTCATACTACCGAGGAAGATTTAGAGCGTTTTTATGAAAAGGCGATGTTGGCGTACAGCCTCATTTTTGAACAATGCGGGCTTGCTGCGCACGTGACCGAAGCATCGGGAGGCGCGTTTTCAAAGTATTCCCATGAATATCAGGTTGCCACGCCGTACGGCGAGGACACCATTTTTGCGTGTGAAGATTGTAATCATTACCAAAATAAAGAAATCGTTGAGCAGCCCGCATGTTTGACGTGCGGAAAAAAACGGGAGGAACTCAAGGCCATTGAAGTAGGCAACATTTTCAAACTCGGCACGCGATTTAGCGATGCATTCAAGTTTACTTACCTGACCGCAGAAGGAACTCCCGCTCCGGTCATTATGGGGTGTTACGGCATCGGGCCAAGCCGAGTGATGGGCGCGATTGTGGAAGTGCATCACGATGACCGCGGCATCATCTGGCCAACAACCGTTGCACCCTATCGGGCGCACCTGCTATCGCTCGGCAGTGACAGCGCCGTGCAGGCGCGCGCGGAAGAATGGTACCATGAACTGGAAAAAATGGGTGTTGCCGTTTTGTGGGATGACCGTGAATTGTCGGCGGGTGAAAAATTTGCAGACGCCGACTTGATTGGTATACCGTATAGACTGGTTATAAGCAAAAAAACAGGGGAGGGGGCCGAAATTAAAGAACGCTCCTCCTCGGAAACGCGCATTATTACCATGCAGGAGGGGCGGAAACTCCTCACGCATGTTTGACAAATTTTTCGGTAAATTCAGCCGCGATATCGGGATTGACCTCGGCACTTCGCATACCCTTATTTACGTGAAAGATAAGGGTATTGTCATTAATGAGCCGAGCGTCGTTGCGATTAACGCGCGCACCGAACAGATTCTTTCCGTCGGAAAAGAAGCGCGCGAGATGGTGGGAAAAACGCCGGGCCATATCATCATCAGCCGTCCGCTGTTGCACGGCATCATCGCGGATTACGAGGTAACGGAAAAAATGCTGCGCTATTTTATTGACCGCGTGCACGAAGAAAGTTTTACCATTATTCCCCGTCCGCGCGTGATTATCTGCGCACCGCTTGAAACCACGGAGGTTGAGCGCAAAGCCATTGAGGATGCGACGCTCTCGGCGGGCGCGCGCGAAGTATTTCTCGTTGAAGCGCCTATGGCTGCCGCCATCGGCGCGCGCATGCCAATTCAAGAAGCAGTCGGTAATTTTATTATTGATATTGGCGGCGGCACCACTGAAGTCGCGACCATTTCACTCGGCGGCATTGTTACATGGAAATCAATTCAAATCGCCGGCGAAGAAATGAATCGGAACATTATGCAGTACGCGCGCGACGTTTTTAATCTGCTCATTGGCGAGCGCCATGCGGAGAAAATAAAAATCCAAGCGGGGTCCGCGCTGCCGCTCAAAGAATCCATCACGTATCCGATGCGCGGCCGCGACCTCATAACGGGACTTCCCAAAGAGGTGCTGGTAACGGACGCGCAAATCCGCGACGCGCTCGCACGGTCCATTACCGCCATTATTGAGGCCATCAAGGCAACACTCGAGACGACGCCGCCTGAATTGGTGGCAGATATTCACGAACGCGGCATCTTGCTGACCGGCGGCGGCGCGTTGCTACGCGGTGTTGACCGCGTTATCGCGCAAGCAACCGGCATTCCGGTGCGCATGGCGGATGACCCATTAACCTGCGTTGTCCGCGGCACTGGCATGCTTCTTGATGATGAAACGCTGTTGCGCGAAGTGGTGCTTCCTTCGTCGCGCGAACAAGAGTAACCGAAATCCATATCCGATATGGCGTTCACCGTACAACGCAAACACGTGTTCATTATTTTCGTCGTTCTTGCCGGTATTCTTTTTTTGCATTATTTCAATGTGTTGCGGCCCGTGGAGCAGGGGATTACGCGGATTGTCACCCCGGGCATTCGTTCCCTTTCACGTTTCGGCGCCGTTTTTGGCGATTTGCGCGGGTATATTACGGAAAAACAAACGCTGACGAAACGTGTGCAAACGCTTGAAACGGCGCTTGCGACACAGCAGCAGGAAACGGCGGAACGCACGCTCCTTGAGGAAGAAAACCGCGCGCTTCGCGAACAACTCACATTTGCGCAGCGGACCGCAACTACGCCCATTGTAAGCTATGTGGTCGGCAAATCAATTGATAATACCGCCAACACTGTTATTATTGACCGCGGCGAAGCGGACGGCGTCGTTAATCAAGCGCCGGTTATCGCGGGCGACGGTTTATTGGTGGGAAAAATAGCGAAAGTAAATCCCCATACCGCCATAGTGCGTCTCATCAACGACCCGCGGAGTAAAGTAGCCGTAACGGTTTTAAATAAAGACAAAAGCATCGGTCTCGTTGAAGGAGGATTCGGCGTCAGTGTCACGCTTACCACGGTGCTGCAAGCCGACACGCTTGAGGCCGGCGACCTGGTGGTGACGTCGGGGCTTGAAGAACTTGTGCCGCGCGGTTTGCTTATCGGCACCATTGCGAATGTTGAAAAGGAAAATTATCGTCCGTTCCAAGAGGCGACCATCACGCCCGCCGCGCCACTGGGACGGCTTACGCTGGTCGGGGTGCTCCCGCCGCCATCGTCATTATGAAGGCGTTGTTTCGCGCTATCGCAATTATCGCGGCCATTATCGGCACGAGCACGCTGCACATTGCATGGGTGACCATTTTTCCGTATCCGCTCAATCTCATTAATATCGCCACGATTGCGCTGGTGTATTTGCTCCTCACGCGCCGCGTCACCGCCGCCATTGCAACCGCATTTTCCGTCGGTGTGATTATTGAACTGTATGCGATAACGCCGTTCGGTTTGCTGCTCGGCGCGTTTATTGTCGCGCTTTTGGCCGGTACATTTTTTGCTATGCGCGTGCTTACCACCAATTCGTTCTGGGGAAGCGTTGCATTGTGTCTCGTTATGGTCGTCGTGAATCGTCTTACGTTTATAGCGCTGCTTATTATCGTCGGGTTAATCAGCGGCGCGGGCGCGCAGCTATCCGTTCAGGCGGTAGAATCAATGGTGGCGGAAGGCATGATGACTACCGTCGCAGCTGCTTTGCTTTTTGCCGCGCTTCCGCTTCCGCATCGAGTCGCAACGGTGCGTGTGGCAAGACCCTATGGCATTCATTTCTAGCATGCGCGCATGGTTTGGCCATCGCCGCCGCATCGTGGGCGGTTTTATTCGCTATAAGTGGCTTGAAGAATCATTTACGGTGGCAACGTCCCAAGGAAATCAGCGCCCCCTGCCCGCGAGCGACCAATTTGTCGGCTATACGCTGGACGCCAAACACGTTGCGTGGCTGCGCGTTTGCCTGCTCATTGTTATGGCGGTGTTGACCGGCCGCATCGTGTATCTTCAGGGTATTCGCGGCGCGCATTTTTTGACCGCCGCGGAAGAAAATCGCATCCGCATACACGCCATACCCGCAAAACGCGGGCTTATCTATGATAGGTCAATGCGACCGCTCGTGACAAACGCCACCAGTTTTGCGCTCAACCTTTTACCCAACGACTTGTCGCGTCAGCCGGAAGAACGAGACCGCATCATTCAGTCTATTGCGACGTTGGCCGAATTGCCGGTAGCGGATATTTACGCAACATTGGATGAGTACAAAAAGTACTCATTTGAAGCGTTGACCATTCAGGAAGGTATCCCGCTTGAAACGGCGCTGCGGCTGCAAATTGCGAGCGCCGATATGCCCGGCGTCCGCATTGAGGCAAGCACGGAACGGAGTTATGTGAATCTTTTTGCGCCGGTCACCACCTCAACACCCAACAGTTTGGCGCACTTGATTGGGTACGTGGGGAAACTCACAAAAAACGAACTTGAGGAGAAATATGACCTCGGTTACAGTCCATCCGACCGTATCGGAAAAACGGGCATTGAATCCTCTTACGAAGATTTTTTACGCGGAACCTATGGACGCCGCAAAACAGAAGTTGACGTCACCGGCCGCGAGCGGCTCGTGCTTGCCGAGGACACTCCGTTGCCCGGCCGCCATGTGGTGCTCGGCATTGATATGGAGTGGCAACGCGTTCTTGAACAGGCGCTCGCCCGCGCGCTTCGCGTGTCAGGCGCATCGCGCGCAGCCGCCGTGGTGCTTGATGCGCGCACTGGGGTTATTCGCGCGCTCGTGAGTCTTCCGGCATATGATAACAACGAATTTATTCACGGTATTCCGCGCGATAGTTACGCGGCGCTGGTGAATAATCCCGACCAGCCGCTTTTTCCGCGCGCAATCAGTGGCACCTATCCTTCGGGCTCCACCATTAAACCGCTCATTGCCGCCGCCGCGCTTCAGGAGGGACGCATTACTCCGCAAACAACGGTGCTTTCAACGGGCGGCCTTGAAGTGGGGCAGTGGTTTTTTCCGGATTGGAAACCCGGAGGTCACGGCGCAACCAATGTCATCAAAGCGCTCGCCGAATCGGTGAACACCTTTTTTTACCTCATCGGCGGCGGCTATAAAAATCAAGAAGGACTGGGAGTTGAAACTATCACAAAGTATCTCCGCGCTTTTGGGCTTGCCGACGCGCTCGGCGTGGATATTCCGGGAGAAGCAGCGGGATTTCTTCCCTCACCGTCATGGAAAGAATCAACAAAAAAAGAACGATGGTACATCGGCGATACTTATAATCTGTCAATCGGTCAGGGCGATGTGCTCGTTACGCCGCTGCAGCTCGCGCACGCAACGGCAATCATCGCCAACGGCGGCACGGCATATCGTCCTCACCTTGTTGAGCGCGTCATTGACCCCATCACCGGCGAGGTGCAGCCTATTGAACCGCAAATTATCGGCGAAGCGCCCGTTGCGCCGGCGCATCTCGCCACGGTGCGTCGCGGCATGCGCGCCTGCGTGGAAAGCGGCAGTTGTCGCGCGCTTGCCGACCTTTCGGTTCCGGTGGCCGGCAAAACCGGAACCGCCCAATGGTCGGCCGATAAAAAAACGCACGCGTGGTTCACGGCATTTGCGCCGGTCGGACAGCCGGAAATCGCCGTGAGCATTATTATTGAAGAGGGCGGCGAGGGGAGTAAAACCGCGGTTCCCGTCGCGCGCGAATTTTTTCAATACTGGTCACGCGCGCGCTAGCGTGATATACTTTTTTTACTATGGATGTTTCGTATCTCACGCAAGGAGGATTAGAAAAATTGCAAGAAGAATATCGCGTTTTGAAGGAAGAAACGATTCCCGCCATTGCCGCGCACATAGATGAAGCGCGCCAGCTTGGCGACCTTTCCGAAAATGCCGAATATCATGCGGCAAAAGAGGAAATGGCGTGGGCGCAAACGCGATTTCAAGAACTTGACGCGACGCTCCGAAACGCCGCTATTATTCAAGCGAATCGTCACGGCGGAGACACCATTTATGTGGGGGCCACGTTTACGGTGGAATGGAACGGCCAAGAAAAAACATTTACGATTGTCGGGCCCGCGGAAGTTGACCCGAAAGGGGGAAAAATTTCCAATGAATCGCCGCTCGGGCGCGCTTTTTTGGGCAAACACCCGAACGATACGGTTGACGTTGCGGTGCCTGACGGCACGCGGTCGTATCGTGTCAAACATATTTTGTAACTATGGCCTCAACGCATCAGAGCGAAACAAAAACGCGGCTTGATAAAATACGCGCACTGGAAAAAGCGGGGATTAATCCGTTCCCATCGTGGAACGACGACCGTTTGTTGAACGCAGATGTGCTCGCGCGTTTTGAACTGCTTGGCGCCGACCAGCGCGTCACCGTTGCCGGACGGCTCATCAGTATCCGCGCGCAGGGCGGCACCACCTTTGCGCACCTTGAAGACCAATCGGGAAAATTGCAGCTGTTTTTCAAACGCGATGCCGTTGGCGAAGCCGCGTACGCGGTGCTGACCCGCTATCTTGACCGCGGCGACATCATCGCCGCAACCGGCACGCCGTTCACCACGAAACGCGGAGAAAAATCATTGCTCATTTCATCCTACAGTATTCTCGCGAAAGCCGTGTCGCCGCTTCCCGAAAAGCGCGCCGGACTCCAGGATGTTGAAACGCGTCTCCGCAAGCGCTACGTTGATTTGCTGGCCGATGAAGCCGTCCGCGCGCGTCTCGTCATGAAAAGCAAACTTACCGGCGCCATCCGTCAGTTTTTCAATGAACGCGGTTATCTTGAAGTTGAAACGCCAACCTTACAGCCGCTCTACGGCGGGGGATTAGCGCGGCCGTTTACCACGCACCACAACGCGTTGAAGCTGAACTTGTACCTTCGTATTTCACCGGAATTGTATCTCAAACGATTGGTGGTCGGCGGACTGGAAAAAATATATGAAATCGGCAAAATGTTTCGCAATGAAGGCGTAGACCATGACCACAATCCGGAATTTACGATGCTTGAAACGATGGCCGCGTATCATGATTACCGATACAACATGGAACTCGTGCAGGAATGCTACGAATACTGCGCCAAGACGCTCCTCGGCACCACCGACATTCGCTACGGCGACCGCGTGATTCGCGTTGGACGGCCATGGACCAAACTATCCATGGTGGAAGCAATTCAAAAATATGCCGGAACGGATGTCGCTGCGTGGAAGACGCTCAAAGACGCCCATGCCGCGCTTACGCGCGCCGGCGTGGATAAGAAAAAAATAAAAAAAGCGCACAGCATCGGCCTTGCCATTGCAACATTGTTTGAGGAGTCTGTTGAGGAGCGCCTCGTTCAGCCGACTATAATTTACGACCATCCGGTGGAAACGTCGCCGCTCGCGCAGCGCTGCCCCAGCAATCCGGCATTTGTTGAGCGGTTTGAACACTTCATTCTCGGTTCTGAACACGGTAATCATTACACCGAGCTCAACAATCCGATTGAACTCAAACAGCGATTCCTTGAAGAGCAGAAAAAGGCAAAAAAGGGGAGCGCGGTTGAGGATGTGCACCAGCCTGACCATGATTTTCTTGAGGCGGTACAGTATGGTTTGCCGCCAACGAGCGGCCTCTCTATCGGCATTGACCGCATGGCGATGCTTTTTACCAACACCGAAAGCATACGCGACGTTATTTCATTTCCCGTTCTCCGACCCAAGCGTGCGGTATGAAAACAGTACTCGTGACCGGCACGTTTGATTTCCTTCATCGGGGCCACCTATATCTCTTTGAACAGGCGCGTAAATACGGCGATTACGTGGTTGCGCTCGTCGCGCGCGATGCAACCGTGAAAAAAATAAAAGGACGGCTGCCCATTCATAACGAACAGGAGCGTCAAGCTCTCGTGGAGCAGGTTCGTCTCATAGACCGCGCGGTGCTGGGCGACCGCAAAGACCCGTATCGGATGATTGCGGAAATCAAGCCGGACGTCATTTGTCTCGGCTATGACCAGCAGCATACGTTTGCGCTCGCGCTCAAAGGAGAACTTGCGCAACGCGGACTCAACATTCGTATCGTGCGTCTCGCGCCGTATAAACCAGACCGCATCAAAAGCAGCCACCTCCGCGCGCTGGTGCTCAAGGAAGAATCCACGGCGCCGCGAAAGTTTGTTGCCGTAGTCGCCATCATTGAACGAGACGGAAAAATTCTCATCAATCGCCGCAATGACCCTGCGAACCGTCGCGCGCACCGTAAGTGGGAATTCCCCGGCGGGGGAGTGGAGGAGGGAGAAAATATTGAACAGTGCCTCATTCGCGAAACGAAAGAAGAGACGGGTTATGATATCCGCGTACGCGGCATGGTCCCGTACATCTATTTTGGCGCATATCGCGGACGAAGCGGCTACGGCCAGTTGTACGTGTTGTCCTACGTGAGCGAAGTGGTCGGCGGCGAAAGCAAACCCAATCATGATGAGGTGCTTGAAAGCCGCTGGGTGACGCCGCGCGAAGCTCTCCACTATACGCTTTTGCGCGGGAATGATAAAATCATACGAGAGGCCGCCGCGTTGCTTCATCTTCCGTTGTAAGTATGTTAGACCCCCATTTCATTCGCGCGCAGCGTTCGTTGGTTGCGCAGGCAATCCGCAATCGCCATGTTGCGGTAGATATTGACGTTTTTTTTACGCTTGACGAAAAACGAGCGCAACTGCTTCAAGAAGTGGAGAAGTTGCGAGCCGAACGCAATGCGCGTTCAAAACAAAAACCGACGCCGGCGGAAATTGTGGGGTTGAAGAAAATGGGGGAGCGGATTAAAACAAAAGAAGCGGAGCTTTCCGTCGCGGACGAGCGCTATCAACAAATACTCCTCGCCATTCCTAACGTTCCTCATGAAAGCGTGCCAGTGGGGGAGAATGAAACGCACAACAAGGCGCTTAAAACGTGGGGAAAACGTCCGCGGCTCACCGCGCCGCTTGAACATTTTGATATTCCCGCCGTCAAACCGTATCTTGACGTTGAACGCGGCGCACGCACATCCGGCGCGCGTTTTTACTATCTTCGCGGGCCTATCGCGCAACTGGAGCGCGCGCTCATGCAGTATGCGTTGGATTTCATCACCAAAACCGGTTTTGAACTTATCACGCCGCCGCTTCTTGTGCGCGAGCACACGCTGTTCGGCACCGGCTATTTTCCGAACGGCCGCAATGAGGTGTACGCGGTGAATCCGGGCGAAGATAACCTGTTTCTTATCGGCACTTCTGAACAGCCGCTCATGGCGTTTCATGCCGATGAAACGCTTGATGAAAAAGATTTGCCGCGCCGCTATACCGCCTTTTCATCCTGTTTTCGTCGCGAAGCGGGAAGTTACGGGAAAGACCTGAAAGGCATCCTGCGCGTCCACCAATTCAATAAAGTGGAAATGGTTGCGTTCGCAACGCCGAAAACGTCGTGGAAACTGCTGGATGCCATGGTGCGCTTGTCCGAAAAATTTTATCAGTCGCTCAAATTGCCGTACCGTCTCGTGGCGCTCTGCACCGGAGACTTGGGATTTCAATCCGCAAAAACCATTGATATTGAAGGGTGGTTCCCGGGACAAAACTGCTACCGCGAACTCGGAAGCGGTTCCAACACGACGGATTTTCAATCGCGGCGGTTGAACATCAAGTACCGTGATAAAAACGGTGAAAAGCATCTCGTGCATACGCTCAATAATACCGTAGTGGCCGACAGAGCGCTCTTGGCGATTTTGGAGAATTATCAACAGAAAGACGGCTCCGTGCTCGTGCCGGTGGTACTGCAAAAATACACTCGCTTCAAAAAAATTGTCGCGCCCTGACAGTACGGGGAGCTGCCGCCGAATGCGCTTTCATAACGAAATCGCAGCATTTTGAGACAGAATTGCTGAATAAACTTTGAGGCTTATCTGCATAAGATAAGCCGAAAAGTTTTGAGGCGATTATGGCCGAAATGCTGCGATTGCAGTTGAAATGGCATTCGGCGGCAGCTCCCTATGCGATATAAAAGTTACGCAGCGCTCGGTCCCAAGCAAAAACGACGCTGGTGGCGCCGCTTTGCTCCTGTTGTAATACGCGAGCGCCAGGCCGCCACCGCACGGCGCGGTTCCCGCCGCACCGCGGTTGTTTTCATCGCATTGAGCCTCATCCTCGGAGCATGGGCTGGATTGCTGCTTTTTCATCCGTATTTTCACATTCGCAATATTATCGTAACCGGCACGCAAAACATAACCGAAACCGCGTTGCAGGATACGGTGACCACGGCGCTCTCGCGCAAACGCTGGTATGTTGTTCCGCACAACAATTTTTTTGCGCTTGATAAAAAACGACTCGCAACCATACTCAAAACAAAGTATCCGGTTGAAACCGTTGTTGTAAAAACGCAATTTCCGGACGCGATTCGTATCACGGTGACGGAGCGTCTTGCTTTCGTCATCTACGATGATGGTGAACAGTACACGCTCGTTGACGAAGAAGGAGTACCACAAAAAACATTGCGTGCCGTTGCCGTGCATGAACGCAAGGAACAAACGAGGGTAGGGGAGGGCGGCAGAACCGCGACCACAACGGTGCATTATCCGGATGTCGTGGCGCTCAACGCTCGCTTCGGCGCATATCCGGTGCTGTATGTTCAACGGAAAGAAAAAATAGACCCGATGGTCATTAAAAGCGTCATTAAAATTTTTACCTATCTTTCCCAGCACACAGATTTTGCGACACATCACTTTATTTATCCAAACGAGTACCAGACCCTTCAGGCGGCGCATCGCGACGGCATAACCGTTTCTTTCAATCCGTTTGAAAAACTTGATGAACAATTA
Organism: Patescibacteria group bacterium; assembly: GCA_038061815.1. GTDB lineage: Bacteria > Patescibacteriota > Patescibacteriia > Magasanikbacterales > JBBTXJ01 > JBBTXJ01. Next base: position 27,375 of record JBBTYK010000032.1, read on the forward strand.
GAAACATTCCGACAAGCATGGCAACGCGAACTTCGCAAAGAACGCGCGCGAACGGTATATATAAATGCCCGTTATCCGGGCCGCGTATACCTTGAAGAGGGTGGCGTTGCCGCCCCTCCAAAAACCGATAGGTAAGGAGAGAGGGAAGTGGGCGTATGAGATTACCTAGGGTTTCCGAAGGCCTATTTTATTGTGTCGCACAATTACGCAGTTTTCGTCCCGCCAGCTCCCGCATAAATAATCTTATAACTAATAGTTATAGATAGATAAGTAAGAGAATGATTCAATAAAGAAGAAAATTGCCAAACTAAAACATTGTGGATAAGTGGGTTGTAGTGGCTTATTTTTTAAGTTAAAATAAAGTGCGTATAATATCCCTTACACGCATATACTTATCTTATAAGGAAACCATATGCTCCCCCATCTCGACGATTACCTGCTCTATCTTCAGACAAATAACTATTCCGAAAAAACGATTTATAATTACGAACGCGACCTTACTGTGTTGGGGACGTTTTTACGCGAACTGGGACTTCCCTTTCAAAAAATAAGTAAGGAGACCATCAATCAGTATAAAGCGTACTTACATTCAATCGACCGACGGACAGCAAAGGAGCAAAACAAGGGGAAAAAACTTACTAGTTTTTCCGTTAATCGCCATCTCTCATCTTTGCGTTCGTATCTCCGCTATCTTATAGAAATGGATGTTCACTCACCCATTCCGCCTGAAGTGGTGAAATTAATCAGACAAGAACGAAAGCACCCGCGTGTGCCTGAACTACATGATTTGGTGCGACTCATCGAGGCACCATCAACCTTTGAAAAAAACAAAACAATAGCGGTTCGCAACCGTACCATGCTTGAAATGCTTTTTTCAACCGGCATGCGCATTTCTGAACTAATCGGCCTCAATCGTCAGCAAATTGATGAATCGGGCCGTATTTTTATTCGTGGTAAAGGAAAAAAGGAACGATTCGTGTATCTGACCCCGCGCGCGTATCATCATCTTAAAAACTATCTCGCTACTCGTACGGATACGAGTGACGCGCTCTTTATCCCCTATCGCGGCCGAAATACCACACCGGAAACAAAAAACAAAAAACGCATCTCACCTAATTACTTGCAAAACAAGATTAAACGGTATCGCGAACTACTTTACATCAACGTCCCCCTTTCAGCGCATACCCTGCGTCATGGATTCGCAACATATCTTGCGGAACAAGGCGCAAATCCCGCGGCAATTCAAGTTTTGCTCGGGCATGAATCACTTGACACCACTACCCGTTATGTACACGCCTCCGATAGATATGCAGAAAAAGTCCACAGTGATTTTCATCCATTAAAAAACGACTGCACCTAGTTATATGTGGGATAAAACGGCAATCAAGGAAATATTTTATTCCGGCAGCTACCCCGCAACTGATGACCAGCTTATCGTTGATATTACGTATCTTGTGAATAACAAATTTTTGAATATTCAAAGAGAAATCGTTACCTCACATCAGGAATACTTCTTGCAGGTAGATAGAATTACAAAGGGTGACCAGCCAATTGCAGATTTTGATGGCGGTGGAAACGGCCACATGGCATTAAAGATAATCGCACAAAAATATTTACACAACCACGGGTCGCAAATTGCCTTGTTTGAACGAGAATTTGAAGGTTGTAGGCCAGATGTTATAACGCCTGATAGGTGCATTTTAATAGAATGTGGGAACGTTGAACCAAATAAAATTTTCAGCTATTTCAAAAATGAAACCATTCAAAAACTAATTATAATCCCATATCCGGACCCTGAAGAGCCTGTTTTCGCGTTCACTTTTACTCCGCAAAACGAACTCGCCCGTTTTTTATTTTTTAAAGAGCGGGAAGAATTAAGGGCGCTTCAAAAAATTTTTAATAACGCGCATACAAAAAGGCCCTCGCGGTGACGCGAAGGCCGAGAACTGCGCTCCCCTACACGGGGACGACGGCGCGCATCGGCGTGGGCCCCGACGGCTTAAAAATGCGAGCAAAGTCATCAGGATTGACAAGCGCGACCAGCGTGTCGGCGCCAGCGCCTTGTCCCATTTGCATCCGAGCCACCTGCCGGAGTGCCGGTTCAATGACGTACTGCATCAGCAGCCTATTTTGGCGCATGCACGCCATGAGGAAGACGTCGTCGGTAGTCACGAAAAAGACGAACAGCGTGCCAACATATCCCCGCCCCGCAGTGTACGCGCGAATCTCATCTTCCAACCGCGCCCACTCGCGCGGATTGCTCAACGCCTTCTGCACATCTTGATAGAATGTCTGCGCGAACGAAAGCGCCGTGCCGCAATGGAATCGCGTTTGCAGAATCAGGCTGTCGCGGCCTTGGACCGGCGGCTCAAGCGCAACGATGACTCGCCGCGCTCCCCAGAACCGAAGCGGCAGAACGGTCGGCTCGCTTTTTGCAGCCACCGCCGGCGCTCTGCTCCCGTGGACTACTGTTTTCCACCACCTTCGGATGCCCATTCCCCTTCCCTCCTCCGTTGTATTGTGTACCGCTCAACAACGAAGCCATCAGTATAAAGAACGCGTAAAATGCTGTCAAGGGTGTGGCAAAATTATCCACAGATGCTAGAATAGATACGGTATGCTCAATCAGGAAATCGCCCGCATTTTTTACAACATCGCCGATATTTTAGAAATTCAAAACGCCGACCCGTTTCGCGTCCGCGCCTATCGGCAAGCCGCAACCGTTATTGAAGGCCTCATTGAAGAAGCGGCGGCGATGTATAAAGAAAACGGCCTCAAGGGCCTCATGGACATTCCGGGCGTCGGTAAAGAACTCGCGCTGAAAATTGAAAAACTCGTTCGGCGCGGACGGCTTGACTTTTATACCAAACTGCGCAAAGAAGTGCCGGCCGGATTGCTTGAAATTATGGAATTGGAGGGCATGGGCCCGAAGAAAACGCAATTTGTCTGGAAAAAATTTCATGTAAAGACCGTTCGCGATTTGGAAAAACTCTGCCGCGGCGATGCGCTGATAGAACAACCGGGATGGGGACAAAAAACTGCCGACAACATTCTGCGCGCGATTCAATTGCACCGCGAATACGGCGAACGAAAACCGATTGGCGTGGTGTATGCCTCTGCACTCGCCATGGTTGAAGCGCTCAAAAAGAGCGGCTATGCGAACGCGGTTGAAATCGCCGGCAGTCTTCGCCGCATGAGGGAAGACATCGGCGACATTGACATCCTCGCCACGTCAAAAAAACCGGAAAAGCTGATTGAACTCTTCGCCAATCATTCTGAAGTAAAAACCGTCCTCGCCAAAGGGCCGACGAAATGCATGGTCGTGTTGAAAAACGGCATAGACGCGGACTTGCGCGTAGTGGAACCCGACGAATTCGGCGCCGGATTATTTTATTTTACCGGTTCAAAACAATTCAACGTGCGCACGCGGGAAATTGCAATTCGCAAAGGACTCACCATCAACGAATACGGCATTTTTCGCGGCACGGCAGAGCGTCGCGGCACGCGCGTTGCCGCGCGCACCGAGGCCTCTGTATTTCGCGCCATCGGACTCCCGTTTATTCCGCCGGAGTTGCGCGAAGACCGCGGAGAAATTGACGCGGCGCTTGAACGCCGTCTCCCCTCCCCCATCATCCGCGAGGATATCAAAGGCGACCTCCATGTGCATACGTCATGGTCCGGTGACGGACATAACACGCCGCTGGAAATAATCCGCGCGGCTAAAACGCAGGGATTAAAATACATTGCCATCACCGACCACGCTTCTCCATTGGGGATGTTAAAAGGCATCAAATCACACAACGTAAAAAAATATATCGCGGATATTCGCGCCGCGGCCGCAAAAGTTTCCGGCATTCGCGTGCTCGCGGGCGCTGAAGTGGATATTTTGCCGGACGGCCGCGTGTATTTGCCTGATGCCGTGTTGAAACAATTAGATTGGGTGGTGGCATCGGTGCATACGGCGTTCAAACAGCCGCGCGAGCGTATGACTGAACGCGTCATTCGCGCGATACAGAATCCATACGTATCCGCCATTGGACATCTCACCGCGCGCATTTTGGGTCGGCGCGAACCGACCGCGGTTGATGTTGCGGAAGTTATAAAGGCGGCAAAGGCGCATGGCACGGCGTTGGAAATAAACGTATCGTGGTATCGTTTGGATTTGAACGATTTGCATTGCCGCATGGCAAAAGAGGCGGGCGTGCCGCTCGTCATCAGCACGGATTCGCACGATGTGGATAACTTTGATTTTACCTTCGGCATCGGCACCGCGCGCCGCGGATGGGTTGAGGCGCGGGATGTGCTGAATACGCTACCGTTTGAAAAATTCCTAAAGTCATTTCGAGCGAGCGCAGCGAGTCGAGAAATCTAATTCCGGTTTATGAAGGAGCGGCATTATTACGTCTACTTTCTGATGAACAAGCTGCATACGACACTATACATTGGTATTACCAGTAATCTGCAAAAAAGACTTTGGCAACATCAAGAAAAAATTGCCAAGGGATTCACGCAAAAATACAATATTACTAAACTCGTTTATTACGAAACGTATGACGACCCTGAAACAGCAATCGCGCGAGAGAAGCAACTGAAACGGTGGTCACGTGCAAAGAAAGAGGCGCTTATGAGACAAATCAATCCGCATTTGGAAGATTTGTCACTCGCATGGAACTAACTGCCATCTCGAGCGAAGGCCCGCCTCGGGCTGGAGTCGAGGGATATAATTAGATTTCTCGACTCGCTGCGCTCGCTCGAAATGACAAAGTAAAAAAATCCCCCGCACTCGTTCATAGCTTGCGCTATTTCAGAGTGCGGGGTGTACTGCTTCTTCTACCGAGTGGACGAGGTTCGTTGGGATAAGACGATCAAGCGTCTCCTCCTTTCAGGTTTAAGACCTTCGTCCATCCCGTCCCCGCTAGTTGGCGGGGCGGGCCTCCTGCTGCTGCCGCGGGGCGGGCCGGCGCCCCCAGAACGGCCGCCGGTGGCGGTCCGAGAGGACCGCCTCCATGTGGCCGTTGGTCCGGATCACCTTGACCCGGACCCGCGACCCCACCGCGTGGCTCATGAGCCACCGCTCCGCGGCGGCCCACGAGCCGTGCCCGTACTCGTCCGCGATGCGGACGCGGGCCTCGACGTCGCCGCCGAGGTCCACCACGATGCCCTTGCCGGGCACGTGGCGGGCGACGGTGGCCGCCAGGTACTTCCCGACGGGCGGCGTGACGGCCTTGGTCTCGGCCGCGCTCGCCAGCACCTCGCTGACGAGCCGCACGGCCGCGAGCTTCGGCTCCACCACGAGCTCGTGGTAGAGGCGTCCGCCGTTTCCCCACCCCTGCGCGACGTGGGTCGTCAGGAACTCGCCGTCCCTGTAGACTCCGACCACCTCCGGCGAATGGAAGACGGCCGTCCCCTCCTCGAACTCCTCGTCGCCGTCGTCGTTCTCGTCCATCTCGTCCTCGTCGTCTTCCGGCGCGGTCTCCGCGTCGGCGAACTCCGTGCCGAGGCCCTCGAGGGCCTCGAGCGAGTCGCACAAGGCCCACTCGCGGGCCCGGTTGAGCCGGACGTCCGTCTCCTCGACGCGCGCCTTGTCGGCGCCGGCGAGGAACTGGGCCGCCTCGTCGTTGTCGACCTCGGGGTCGACGGCGAACTGGAACCCGGCGATGCCGGGCCCGTCCGCAACGAACTTCCGGAACCGCGCGTCTCGCGCCGAGTGGCGCTCGAACCCGTCACCGAAATTCCGATTGAACATTCCCCTTCCCTTTCCAGCCGCTGTCGGACGGCTGATATGTACATTCGCCACTAGGAAAAGACCACCCTGGCCTAGTCCATCGTGCGAACGCGGTAGTATAACACACCCTGCCGATTTTGTCAAGGGCGGGGTGTTATTTTTTGGCTTGTTTTACGAAAAAACCTCAAAAGTCATCTCGAGCGAGTCCGCCTTGGCGGACGAGTCGAGAGACCTAATTAGATTCCTCGACAGGGCTCGGAATGACATTATTTCTACAACAAATACTCCAACGGATTGACCGGAATCCCGTTGAGACGCGTTTCAAAATGCAAATGTGGCCCTGTAACAAACGGTCCTGCGCCGACAGTCCCGGGCGTTCCGCCGGAATAGCCAATTATATCGCCGCGCGCCACAAACTGGTCCTCGCTTACCGCCGTTTGCGAGAGGTGTCCGTAAACAGTGGACAAGCCATCGCCGTGAATAATCATGACGTAGCTGTAACACCATGATTCACCGCATCGCTTGGCGCGCGCCACATATCCGGATGCCGCGGCGCGAACCGCGGTCCCCTGTCCGGCTTTGATATCTATGCCGGCGTGTTCAAAAATGTTGCGGAACGGATAATCCGGGTCATGAAAATACGCGGTGATGTATTGGCTCGGCACCGGCCACGAAAACGCCGTATCCCCGCCTTGCGGCAATTTGTCGCTCCCTTCCAGCTTCGCGCGAATTTTGCGTTCAATGGATTGGGTCTCGCTTTCAATGGTTTGAGCTTGCCGGCGCAAATCGGCCAACATGCCTTGGAACACCGTCTCATTTTCTTTCGTCTCTTTGAGCAGATTATCTTTGTACACGCGCTGTTCCGCGACTTGCTGCTGTTTCACGGCGAGCGCTTCTTTCAGTTTTTCAAGCGAGCGCTCCTTATCCGAAAGTTTTGTTTCTTTTGTCTGCAATTCTTCCTTGGCGAGCCGTAGCGTCCGCGCCTGCGCGCCGACATCAAGATACACTTCTTCTAAATACTGCACTTCAGAAAAAAATTCTGAAAACGAATCATTGGAAAGCAGCAATTCTAAATAGTTGCGGTCGCTTTCGCGTTGAATCGTGCGAATCAGTTCTGATAAAATTTCTTTATGCCGCGCGATTTGTTTATTCTTTTCATCCATCTCAAGACGGAGTTCCTTCAATTCCAACTGCACGGTTTCCAATTCCACGAGCGTGGACTGTATATCCAGACGAACCGCTTCAAGGCGTTCTTCCAAAATGCCCATCTGGTTCTGCAACGACAACGCCTCAACCTGTTTGCGTTCAATGCTCTTTTTGATGGTGCCGATTTTTTCCTCAATTTTCGCCGACTCCTCTTTCTTGGCGCGGATTTCATCTTGCAATTTCGCGATTTCCTCCTTGAGTGCCTGATTCTCTTCGGCGCGGACGGGCAAAACGACAAAAACAGCCATCGCGAGAACGGCGATAAGTGCGATGCCAAAACGAGAGGCTATGGAAGCCATTGGGGTAAGTATATCACAATTTGCCCAGCGCCTCTTTAATCCGCGCCGATGTTCGTTCCTTGCCAAGAAGCGCCGCGGCCTCAAAAGGGCTGGGCGACTTTTCTCGTCCGGTGAGCGCCACGCGAAGCGGCCAGAGTGTTTGGCCGTTGCCGAGATTATTTTCTTTTATCCACGCAAGCAATTCTTTTTCAAGCGCCGCGGTTTCAAAATCTTTCTCTTTCAGTTTTTCCAAAAACGCGCGCGCCTTCTCAAGACGGTCTTTCGCTTCCGCGTTGCTGGATTTTTTTGCGACCAGTAATTTCGCGTTATAATCCAGAGTTTCCTCAAATGCAAACTGCGTCTCTTCACCCGCTTCAGACAAAGTAGCAATGCGCTGCTGTTCCACCGCCATCACGCGCGCGAGCTGTTTCGCGTCTCCCCGCAGCCCTTTCTTTTCAAAAAACGGCTTCGCGCGCTCCGCCAATTCTTCAGGTTTCGCCTGTTTCATGTGTTCGCGCGCCAGCCAGTTCAATTTGTCCATTGAAAAAACCGCGCCGCCTTTATTCACTTTAGACAAATCAAATG
>JBBTYK010000033.1:0-6083 GCA_038061815.1 Patescibacteria group bacterium
TGGCGGAAGGGGTGGGATTTGAACCCACGAAGGACTTTCATCCTTACGGCTTTTCGAGAGCCGCGCCATCAACCGGACTCGGCCACCCTTCCGTGGTTGGTAAGCGTATCATTATTCTACCATTTTTTCAAGCCCGTGATTATGCTATGATAGACGCATGCACAGTCATCCATTCCACTATTCTGTTTCATTTTTTGAACAGCTCTACCATGACCTGCCGCCGTTGTTTCCTAAAGCAGACCGCGAGGCCATGCAGCACGCGCGTGAGCACATGCAGCATGACAATAGTTTGACGGCCGAGGAAATTGAGCACACTACCGTTGTTTTTGGCATGAAAATCTGGCCGTACCGCCGGGCGTTTGAGGAGTTTTATGAAAAAGTAGTACAGCGGCGAGCGGATGAATTTTTTGAAGCACATGCACGGCCGCATCCGGCGCTTGCTACGTGGTGGAAGGAATGGCGCGGGCAGGGGCATCACGCCGCGGCGCTTTTCCGCGGCGCTGCGGCCGCGTGGAGCTCGCTTTCATCAGAGGAGCGCGCCGCGTTGTGCGATGTATGCGTGTCGGTTAAACAAGATTTGAAGCATGCAGCCACTGCGCTTGTGAGCGGGCAGGAGCGCGCGGCGTACGAAAAACGCGTGGTTGAGTTTACGGTATTGCAGGAGGCGATTCAGGAGCGGCTCGGGCGTCTGCGGGAATTGGCTGATGACGCGCAAGAACACCCGCGATTGGCCACTGAAATCCGCCAAGCCGTACGCGATTTTGAAAAAGGACTCGCCTTTATGCAGCCGCACACCACGTTTGAAGAGGTTTGTCATCTGGAAGCGCGTGTACCGGTGCGCCGCAAAGTCATTCTGGAGTCCGCCAAAGGCGGACGATAGAATCTACTCCGTTTTTATTTCAACCAATTTTTCTACCTTCCGCAATTCGCCGAGCATTTTACTTCGTGAAGTTGCCGCAACCGTCACACCAAGTACGTAGGGATGTCCGTACCGCGAGAGGCCGCAAAAGTCCCCCACCTTTTTGTTTTGAGTTACTTTAATAACCGCCCGCATTTCTTCCACCTTTTTGATGCCGTGCAGCGCCATCAACCGTCCGGGTTTCTTGGGGAAAAACTTGATGAACCCCACATGCTTCAACCGTTTTCGTTTGATGACCGGCTTTTTGCCAAGGTGTATGCGGAAATCATTGCCGGTGTGGTGGAATCCAAAGGCGGTATTGAGTAGCCGGTCACGAAATCCGCCCACGCGCGCGCCCACTTCAATCACCTTCCATCCCTGCTGGGTGCGCATGAGTTCCGCATGCACGGTTGAGGAACGCAGTCCGATGGCGTGCGTGGCTTTTGCCACCGTCGTCCGCGCCCTTTCCTCCTCTTTCTGGTTCAAAATGGACGGCGTAATCTGCGTGTACATGAAGAAATCATCGTAGCCCGCGTCTTTGCCGGTTTTAATTTCAATAATCGGCGTGTATTCCATATAGCCGCGGCTGTTCACGTACGCGTCAATGGAATACATCTGGCCTTCCATGAAGTTTTCCACGAGCACCGTGGGCTCCCACTCCACCCGTGCGGCGCGATACAATTTTCGCACCTTTTGAAGTGTCACTCGGAGATTCTTTTCCAGTTCTTCTTTGTAGTAACACACAATCACGAGTTGGCTCTTGGCGAGGTTGGCGGGTTTAATCACGCACGGGAAACCGATTTTTTCAATGATATTTTTGACCGCCGTTTTTCCGGAACGTTTGACCACCACAAAACGCGGCGTAATTCTTTTATCGTATCGCCGGAACGCGCGGCGCATGTTTATTTTATTTGACGCAATGGCGAGCGACCGCGCGGTGGGGAGTCGCAAGTAGGGAAACAAATCCGCCAGCCGTCCGTAGAGCGGCATGGAAAATTCGTAACGCGAAATGATGGCGGCGATGCGGTCCGCGTATGGTCGGAGCCGTTTTTCCACCGCCTTCATATCCCGCGTGTCGCAACGGACAAGGAACGCCAGTTTTCGTTCCAGCGTCTCTTCCACTTTCGCGCCAAGCGAAGTGATGAGCGCCGGCACATATTTTTTTCCGTATTCTTTGGAAAAGCGCGCCACATCATCCACGTGTGTCATTTCCATTTTACCGACAAACAAAATGATGTCTTTTTCTTCGTGGCGAAGCATATGATGTGTCATTGCGAGCAGCGCCTCGCGGGCCGAGCGAGCGCAGGCCCTGGCGAAGCAATCTAATTATTCAATAATGCGCGCACAGGTGTGCGCATGTTTTTTATGAAAACGCGCCAGTTCCGCGGCCGTCAGCAATCCGTCCTGCGGCCCGTATTTTAGAATAACGCTCGCACTGTTTGAGGAGGCAAGACACATGGCGTCCGGCACGGTGCGGCCCTGATTCAGCATGGCGATAAACGTCGTGGCATACGCATCGCCGGCGCCGGTTTTTTCCACCACCGGCACGCGCACAATGCCCATGGCGTAACCGTGGTTTCCGTCATGCACATACGAGCCGTTCTCACCGTCCGTAATGACGGCAATCTTCATGCCGATTTTCAGCATTTCTTTTAAGAGTTTTGGTATATCATGCACGCGGCAGCCGGTTAAATCCTGCGCCTCGCGTTTGTTCACAAACACAATCTCGCAGTGTTTTGCCACGCTTTGCATGGCATCTTTTCCGGCAAGCCGCTGGAACGTTCCGGGATTGTAGCACAATTTTGCGCCGACTTTTTTAGCGTGCGCCATCACATCGCGGTTGAGTTTTTTATGGTCCGCGTTCACGGAACTGTAATAAAGCCATTTGGAAGCGGCGAGTTTCGGGAGCGCGTATTTTCGCGGCGCGTGGTACACCAAAATCGTTCGTTCTCCGTTGAAGCCGATGACGGTTGAGGCGTTGGTGGGGCGCTCTTTGTCCGCCCGAAGATACGTGTCAGCCACGTTTTGTTTTTTGAGATATTTGATGATGCCTTCTCCGTGGTCATCGTTTCCCACCACGCCGTAATAGGCGGTTTTCATGCCGAGCCGCGCAGACCCCACCGCATTATTACACGCATTGCCGGCAATTTTTCGGTACAGCGAATGCACGCCGATTTTCTCGCCGTAGTTGATGCAGAGCATGCAGTCCTCTCGTTTTAATTGGCACTTCACCGTGGCGTCCGAAATTTCCAAAATGGTGTCTATGGTCGGGTCGCCGATAGAGATGATGTCTAACATAATTGTCCCCAGTATACCTGCCCTTGACAGATGTTGTAAAATATGATAGAGTGCAATCTTGTCCTGCATGGCGCAGGAGAGCCGCGTGCGGCGGGTTCCGCATGGTTCGTGCTCCAACGGGACGTTTTCGCGCTTTCAGGGAAGGTGTGAGAACGTGAGTAGTTGGAGAGCGGAGGAAGCAATGCCTGCGTTGGAACGGTTGCCCGGATGGGCAAGACGCCTGGATGAAATGTCCGGGCACTTCTCGGAAGCGGGCCTCGGTGGTCTTCTGGACTACCATGAGGCCACAAACGCGCTGGGTGAGCTGCTCACCCAAAGGGTCATCACCCCCGAGGCCGTCAAGGTCTGGTTGGGGGAGCAGGCGGGCAAGCACCAGTCGGCAACCGTCCCCGCCGACTCCGCATCTGCCATGCAGATGTTCCTCACCGACCCCCGCGCTTTCTGGGCGCAGGCGTGGAAGGAGATCCTCGGAAGGGCGATTGCCGTCCCGCCGGTTCCCACGCTGAAGAGCAAGACCAAGAAGGCCGTGGAGGTCTACCGCCTGATGCCGGTGTTCCTCCCGGTCATCACCGAGAAGGACTACCCGGAAAGCTTCATCAAGCCGAACTGGGGCAAGCATCTCACGGTCTCGAACATCCAGCGTCGTCCCCTTCCGGGCCGGTGGGTGCTCGTGGAGACGATTCAGAAGCCGGCCTACAACGACCCGCAGGGTTATGGCGATGACCCGCTCGCGAAGGCACTCGGCCTCGTGAGCCGGTTTTCCATCTCGTGGGATACGCTCCACGAAACGCACCACCCGGCAACGGCCAAGCTCCTCGGCCTCTCCAAGAGGGCCGTTCGGCTCCCCACCGCCGAGGAATGGAACATGGTCGGTAACCTGTTCCTCTGGCTCAACGCCAACAGGAACATGTCCCTCCAGGACCTCGGCTCCACCGATTCCTGGGAGTGGTGTGAGAACGCTTACGGTGGCGCTGGCCGACTCCTTGTGGGCGGCCGTGGCTACGGCGGACTCGCTGACGTGGTCTGCTACTGGCGTGGCGACGCGAGCGGCTACATCGGGTTCCGCGTCCTGGCAGTTTTGTAGGACCCCAGAACCCTAGTCCCTAGAACCCAAGTTAACCTGCCCGGAACACACATCGTGTGTTCCGGGCTATTTTTATGTAAAATATTAAAGAAGTGGCTCGTGAATTTGTGTGCTAATGGCCGCAAATCGCCAGCTTCATAAAAAAGGAACTGCTTGTTCTTGTCTGGGGCAGTCTTCTGCCAAACAGAGAATCGCGCGGGCGATTTATTAAATGGAAATTGAATTTCCATTTAGTGATCCGGAGGGGCAAGGACAATAAAGGACGCGGAATGTTAAAAATCCACGGTGACGATAACCGACTCATTGTGGGCAACCGTGACAACGGCGGACTCGCAGACGTGAACTACAACTGGCATGACAACGCGAACGACAACATCGGGTTCCGCGTCCTGGCTGTTCTTAGGTTTTTTTGATCCAGCCACCGACAAGATTTCCAATAATGTGCAATTCGGTTTGACGCGCGATTAATTTTTGTTGATTAATAATGCCAAGATCATGACCAAGACGCAGATATATTTTCAGCATGTCCACTGTCTCACTGGCCTGTAATAATAAATTGCGTTGGGCCGTTTTTGGAGCGTACGTTGCATTATTGATGGATTGTATCAGTTCAAGCGCCATTGATTCACAACGTTCGCCCCATGTAAAACGATCGCGTTTGGCGATACCGCGTAGCGTTATGTAAAGTTCTTTGTAAAAGTCGTAACTTTTTTGAAAAGCGAGTGGTGAACTCATAATTTTTGATCCGAAACATCGTATTATTCACAAAGCCACGGTGCGGGATCGTCTGGTGCACCATGCGGGCTTTACCATTTTCCGCTAGACCCAAACGCGCGGATTTTTTCTTTGGCCAGTTCAGTCATGGCGGCGCGGGCCGGGCCGAGGATTTTACGCGGGTCAAATTCGTGCGGCTCTTGCAAGAGCGCTTCGCGCACGCTGGCCGTAAACGCAATGCGGAGATCAGAATCTATATTTATTTTTGCGATGCCGAGTTTGATGGCTTTTTTTTCTTCCGCAAGCGGAATGCCGTGCGCGCCAGCGAGCCGGTCGCAATCGCCCAGTTTCGCGCACTCTGCATGCAGGCGGTCAAGCCACTTTTTGTCGATGCCGGATGCGCCATGGAGCACGAGCGGAATGTGTACGCGTTTTCCAATTTCCGCAAGTCGCTTCAGATCAAGTTTGGCCGGCCCCTTATACGCTCCATGGGCAGTACCGATTGAGACCGCCAGCGCATCACAACCAGTTTCTTTTACAAATTGCTCCGCCTGCGCGGGATCGGTAAAAAATGCTTCGCGTTCGCGCACACTCACTAAATCTTCGGTGCCAGCAATGGGGCCGAGCTCCGCTTCCACGCTCATTTTACGCGCGTGCGCCAACTTGACGATGGTGCGGGTGCGGGCAATGTTTTGTTTGAACGGCAAAAGCGATCCATCAAACATGACGCTTGTATAGAGGCCGGAACGAATCGCCTCGCGCACCAGTTTTTCATTCTTGCCGTGATCCAAATGAAACACCACGGGCACGGACGCATTTTTTGCCGCAATGCGGGCAATTGCCGCGAGATTTTCCATGCCCGCATATTCAAGCGCGCCTTCGCTGGTTTGCAGAATCACGGGGCTTTGTAATTCTTCCGCCGCATCCATCACGGCCTGACAGACTTCCAAATTGTTGATATTAAACGCCGGTACGGCGTATCCGCCACGATGGGCTTTTGGGAGCACTTTGTTGAGGTTGACTAACATATCGCTTGTATAATCCACGGCGCGGTCATGCCGTATTTTTCCAAGAGTTCCATGGGCTCTC
>JBBTYK010000034.1:0-2252 GCA_038061815.1 Patescibacteria group bacterium
CCGTCAGGTATGACAGCGCGTTGGAGCAAATCTCCTTCAACCAATTTGGATTTTGACGCGTAATTTTCCGGCACGGGATAAAGCGTGCCGTCGTCGGCAATCATTTGTTTTCCGTCAAATACGCCGTCAATGACGGCGCTGGCGGGAGGGAGCGTTGGCATAGTGCCGTTGATTGCGCCGCCGAATGACGCCACAGCGCGTTCCAGCTTGGCGATAATAGCTTTTGCTTCCTCCACGAGCGCGATAAGCGCCTCATGTGGTGTTTCAAGAGACGTCTCATCCGCAGACGTCACCGTTGCTTCACGGCGGATGGAGAAAATTTCTTCCAGCGATTTGAAGGTTGGATTGTGCATACACTGCGCGTCAGTATACCAAAAAAATCCCGTGTTGTCGGGACTCTTTTGGTGGATGAACGGTGGATGCGCTGGGGACAATTACAACATCGCTTTCGCGAGTTCCGGTTCGGGCGTGGGCGCAGTGGCGCCGAGCTGTGAGCGTTCCATAATTTCCGCTTCCACTAAACGGCGGTCGCGGCCGAATTTGAGACGCGAAAGCTCTTTTATTCCTTCGGCCAGTTCGCTGTTGCCTTTATCCGGCGGGTCAACGAGCAGGTTGAACGGCCGCGCGGCGGTATTGTCTATGAGCAGTTTAAGATAGGCGGTGTATTTTTCCACATTGATAAGGTCGTGCGCAGAAAAGACGGGCGCGAATTCCTTAGCAAGAACTTCCGCGTCTTCCACGCCGATGCGGTAGCAGGCAATCGTGCCCACGTTGCCCAGCACCGCATCGCGGATTTTTGTGTCTCCTTTTGAGGACAACTGTCCGAGGTACTGATGTCCGATGACGAGGTCAAGCCTATATTTGCGCGCTTCGGACAAAATGGTCGCGATGGAATCCGTGATGAAGTTTTGGAACTCGTCAATGTAGAGATAGAAATCGTGGCGCTGCTCTTCCGGCAGCGCAGCGCGGCTCATCGCGGCCATTTGCAGTTTTGACACCAGAATCATGCCGAGCAGGTTTGCGTTGATTTCACCCGTGGTTCCTTTTGCCAGATTGACGAGGAGGATTTTTTTGTTGTCCATGACGTCGCGGAAATCAAAGGCGGAATGCGACTGGCCGATGATGTTGCGGAGCATTTCGTTTTCCACGAAACGCCCCACTTTGGAAATCAAATAGCCGAGCATTTCAGATTTTGTGTTCGCGGTCTGCTGTGCCATTTCTTTTTCCCAGAAATTTCGCACTACCGGGTCCGTCACTTTCGCCACCCACTGCGCCGCGAATTCGTCATCGGAAAACATGCGCGGTATTTCGGCAATCGTGCCGGGATTTTCGGTGTCGGCCATAAGTGTCAGCATGACGTTCCGCATGTTGTGCTCAAACATCGGCCCTATCATTTCGGGCGGGAAGAGGCTGTAGAAAATGGAGATCATTTCCTGCACCGCAAAGTCGCGCTGGTCGGCCGTTTTTGCTTCCAGCATATTGAGCGCCATGGGACGCTCCATGTCTGATGGATTGAAATAGATGACGTCGTCAATGCGAGACTCCGGCACGTGCTGGAGCACGTATTCGGCAAAATCGCCGTGCGGGTCAATTACGGCCACGCCTTCGCCGGCCAAAATATCCTGTACCGCCATGTTTTGCATGAGCGTGGTTTTACCGGAACCGGATTTTCCAATGAGATAGAAATGGCGGCGGCGGTCGGCGCGTTTGATGCGCACCATCTGTTCTTGTCCGCGATATGTTACACGGCCGAGGCGCGTGCCTTCGGTGGGCAAATTAACCGGCGGCGCCGCTTTGCGCGCCTCCAGCCAGCGGATTCCGGGCGTTTCAGTTGAGGGAAGCGGGAAGTGAAAAACGCTTGCCATTTCTTCCGTGTTTAACACCATGCTCCGCTGTTCATTGAACGTCCGATAAATGAAATCTCGGATGAGCCGCTCCTGTTTTGACGGCACCTCGGCGCCGAATGTGTTACCGTACTGATACAAATTATATTGACTGAACGCATTGACGATGTTGTCCAAATATCGTTTCGCGCGCAATTGGTCGCTTGAGGCAACCACGATGCGGATATTCACATCCATACCGGCCTTGCTCGCTTTTTCCTCAATGCTTCTGATAAGGTCTTGCTCCATTTGGGTAAGTTGCACCGGTTGCTGCGGCTGCTGCGGCGACGCGGCACCGCCGCTCCCGAAAGCCGCCTGCGCAAATTCTTTTCCCGCCTCTCCCAGCAGGCCGGGTTTTTTATCAAATCC
>JBBTYK010000034.1:2352-6893 GCA_038061815.1 Patescibacteria group bacterium
CCTGCGCAAATTCTTTTCCCGCCTCTCCCAGCAGGCCGGGTTTTTTATCAAATCCTTGTCCTTTTTGCGCGCGTTTCGCCATCGCAATTCCGGCGCGGCGCCATTTTTTATTAGCTGAACGCACCGTGAATTGAATGGCGGCGCTGTCGGCTTCTTCTATTTGGCTCAATGGATTGGTGATGGCGGATAGCGGGTCACTCTCCATTTTTTTATATGTCTTGATGGGATAACCGTGCTGTTTTGTCATTTTGAGATGCGCTCCGAGCGCGATGCCGGTGCGCGGAAAGATGTTGTACGCGTCAACTTCTTCCACGTGCGCATCAGGATATTGGGCATGGATTTGTTCCGTGAGATAGGGCGCTATGGCTGGCGGAACGGCCATATAAAACGAAATAATTTTTTTTTGCGCGACTATTTCAAACGAGAGATGGTCGGTGCGGCCGCGCAGCCATGCCATGAGTCCGCGTTGCGCTTTCAGCCCGCCAATGGCGGCGAACAATGATTCCATCACCGCGATTTTTTCTCTGATTTGGTCAATGCGTTGTTCAGCTCCGGCTTGTTGCGGGTCGCCGCTCTGTTGCGGCACCATGATGAGGAGGAATTTTCGGATATTCTGCGGATGATAGCGGTTTGCTTGGTGAAAAAAGGGACGCAGCAAAAAAAGGAACGCAGTGCCGAGCGCCACGAACGCGCCGAAAATGACAAGCCACAAAAGGATGTTATTATTGAGCAGGAGATTGGTTGCCGGTGCGTTTGCGGGGAAGACAGCGAATTGCAGCATAGATTACGATTCTCGGAGTTCCATGAGATTACCCACCGTTGCCCATGTTGCTTGTTCAAGCCACGCCGGATTGACGCCGGGCACGAGCGCGAGCCATGCATGGATGGTGTCCGATAATCCCTTAACGACTTTAGCGTCCATGTTTGGCACTGTCAGCAGAGCGCGAATGGTAATCGCCGTCTGCTCGCCGCGGACGCGGAATGCTTCTTGCGCGAGCGGTTCAAGCGATGCAAACGCTCCTGCGCCAACGCCCGTTTCCAGTTTTTGTTCAATCGCTTTTTGCGCTGGGTCTTCGGGAATCGGAGCGGGTGGCGCGATTTCCCTTTTCGCACTGGCCGCGGCAGGTTCCGGCGTTTGTTCCGGAGACGCCAATACCCCCGGCGGCAGCGGTTCGCCTTCAACATACACGTCCGGCCCTGTGGCGGGCGCGGTTTCCACCGTTGGCGCGGCCTCAACAACCGGTGTTTCAATCGGCGCGACGGATATTTCGGTGTTCGTTTCAGCGGTTTGCGGCTCCGCAGGTATCGGCGAGAGTGGCATACCGAGATAGTATAGCATAATTCCCGCGGCCGCGGGAATTATGTGCGCTATTTTTTATATACCACGGGGCCTGCAGGGGCATCATCAATCTGCCACCCCGCTTCCAGTATTTGTGCGCGCAGTTCGTCCGCCAGCCGCCATTTTTTTTCTGTACGCGCGTTTTCGCGTTTTTTCAGTAATGTAGTAATCGCGGTCGGCACGCGTGTTTTTTTCTTCAGCGCCGCCACGCTTTTTTTGATATCTAGACCGAACCACGCGTCAAGCGCAAAGATTGTTTTTTGTGATGGAGGGGCGGGGGATTTGAGCATCTCCCAAAGCGCGGCAAGCGCCTCCGGCGCATTTAAGTCATCTTCAAACGACTGTTTGACTTGTTGAATGAATTTTTGGTCAACATCTGGCTTAGAATCCAACGCCGCTACGCGCGCCACAAGATTCTTGTACCCCTGTTCCGCCGCCTCAAGCGCTTCCCAACTGAACACCAGTTGCTTGCGATAGTGCGTTTGCAGTAACAGATACCGATAGGCGAGCGGGCTCATTCCGCGTTCAATTAAAAGATGCAGCGGAATGAAATTACCTTCGGATTTTCCCATGCGTCCGCCGTCAATCGTCAAAAATTCACCGTGCAGCCAATAGCGCGCAAACGGTTTGCCGGTTGCCGCCTCTGATTGCGCGATTTCATTTGTGTGATGAATGGGAATGTGGTCAATGCCGCCGCAGTGGATGTCAAACGTGGCGCCTAGATACTTCATGCTCATCGCCGAGCATTCAATATGCCAGCCCGGAAATCCAACACCCCATGGCGATGACCACTCCATTTGTCTCTTGTGTCCTGAGCCCTGTCGAAGGGTGCCAGTCGAAGGGCTCAATTTCCACAATGCAAAATCCGTCGGATTCCGTTTTTCCGGATGTTTTTCAATGCGCGCGCCTTCCTGCAATCCGCGGAGCCCCTCTTTTCCCACCAGCACGCCGTACGCGCGGAATTTTTTGGTGTCAAAATACACGCCGTCGCTTGTCAAATAGGTGTATCCTTTCCGCTCCAATGTTTTAATCAGCGCAATCTGTTCTTTAATATGAGCGGTCGCGCGGCACCACACATCCGGGAACAACACATTCAGCGCGCGTAAATCATGTTGGAATGCTCGGGTGTAAAATTTTGCGATGTTCCATGCGCTTTTTCCTTCGCGCCGCGCGCCGGCCTCAATTTTATCTTCGCCGAGGTTAGAATCGTTCGTGAGATGCCCCACATCCGTAATGTTCATCACATGCTTTATACGGTATCCGGCGCCTAACAGCGTGCGTTTCAAAATATCCTCAAACACGTACGTCCGCAAATTACCGATGTGCGCGTAATTGTAGACTGTCGGCCCACACGTATATAAACCAATCGTTTTTCCGCGGAGCGGTTTGAACGTTGCGAGGCGGCGGGTGAGCGTATTGAAGAGTTTCAACATGGTTCTAGTGTACCTCTTACGCGGTTGTTCAGCAATGTGCTATACTATCCCCATGTGGTTTTCCAAAAAAAAGGAGGACGGAGACGGCGTGCTCGGCGTTGACCTCGGAGTAGGGGGCATTAAACTGGTTGAGCTCATCAACAAAAACGGCCGCGCGCATTTGGGTACCTACGGTTTTACGGAGGGTTTTCTTGGTTGGGAAAAGAAAACAATGACCGAGGAATCCGCGCAAACTCCTGAATTGCAGCAAAAAGAGGCGGCGGTAAAGGAAGTCGCAGAGATTAAACGATTGGGCGCGGTGCTGAAGATGCTGATGGAAAAAACCGGCGCCAAAAGCACGCGGGCGGTGGCGAGCATTCCTATCTCGGCAGTGTTCAGCGCCGTGGTGACGATTACGAAAACGGAGGATAAAGCGCAAGAGGCCGCGATTGTGCAGCAAGAAGCGAAGAAATTATTGCCGGTGGCGATTGAGGACGTTGTGTTGGATTATCAGGAGCTGCCGGAAATTTTTACGGATGTTGAAACGGCGCGCAAAACGCGGAGTAAGATGATTGTCACGGCCGCGCCGCGCACGGTAGTCGCGCGGTACACAGCGATTTTCAAAGAGGCGGGGATTTCCTTGAAAAGTTTGGAAACGGAATCGTTTGCGCTCGTGCGCGCGTTGGTGGGCAATGACCCGGCCGCGGTTATGATTTTAGACATGGGCATGGCGCGCACGAATGTGTATTTGATTCGCGGCGGCGTGCCGTTGATGCATCGGAGCATCAATATCGGCGGGCGAGATTTCACGAAGGCGTTAGTGGAAAAATTGCACGTCACGGCCGAAGAAGCGGAGCAGATTAAGATTGATTTGGCGATGCGTCGCGAGGGAGAGACATTGCTAGATGCGTTCAAGCCGGCCGCCGACCCCATCGTGCAAGAAATTAAATACCACATGCAGCTGTTTGAGAAACAGCTCGGCGGTGCCGCCGCGCGGCCGGAAAAAATCATTTTGACCGGCGGTTCGTCGCTTCTGCCCAATTTGGACAAGTATTTGGAGGACTATTTCCAGATGCGCGTATATGTCGGCGACCCGTGGGCCCGCGTGGTGTATCCCGAGGCGCTCAAAATGGCGCTTGACCAGATTGGGCCGCGGTTCGGCATTTCAATCGGGCTGGCGCTGTTGGAGGTGTTGCCGAAAAAAGAGGAAGCGCCCGTGAAAAAATAATCCACTGGTCAATTTTTACGGGTCGTGTATACTAATGGGACTATGCTAGAAGGAACTGCCCAAGCGGCAACTAAACGATTTTCGTTGTTTGAGCTTTTGTTGGTCATCGCGGTGCTGGGGCTTTTGTCCACCATTGCGATTATTGCAATCGGCAATGCGCGGCAGAAGGCGCGCGATGCGGCGCGATTGGAGGATATGCGCGAAGTTGAGGTGGCGTTGCAGTTGTATTTTAATGACCGCAATCGGTATCCGGAAGCGAAAGAGGCGGTTGTGCTGGGACAGGGTAATTTTGATTGTCTTGCCGAGGGCGGCTGGGCGGCCGGCGGTTGCGAATCTATTTATTTGAGCGATGCGCCGTCAAATCCCACGCCAAACGGGGCGCCCTATAAATATACTTCTGACGGGTCATCATACCGCGTTGAGTTTGAGCTGGAGACCGCGGTGGGCGACCGCTCCGTCGGCCCGCATTCTCTGACGCCGGAAGGGATTAAGTGACCCTTCAAGTTAACCAAAAGCTCTCCACAAAAGGGCTTTTCTGGTATATAATAGGCCTATGAACAAG
>JBBTYK010000034.1:6993-13003 GCA_038061815.1 Patescibacteria group bacterium
ACCAAAAGCTCTCCACAAAAGGGCTTTTCTGGTATATAATAGGCCTATGAACAAGGCCGAAGCCAAAGCGCGCATTGAAAAATTGCGCACCGAAGTGGAGCGGTATCGTTACCTTTATCACGTGCTTGACCGTCAGGAGATTTCTGACGCCGCTTTGGATTCTTTGAAACACGAACTGGCGCAACTGGAAGAGCAATTTCCGGAACTCATAACGTCGGATTCACCGACACAGCGCGTGGCGGGGGAACCGCTGCCGGCATTCAAGAAAGTAAAACACGCCGTGGCGCAGTGGTCGTTTAACGATGCGTTTTCCGAAGAGGAAATTCGCGCATGGGATAAACGAGTGCGCGAAGGACTGGAGAAAGCGGATGTGCGTGGGCCGGTGCGCTACGTGTGCGAATTAAAAATTGACGGACTGCATACGGTGTGCACGTATGAAAATGGATTATTGAAGGTTGCGGCAACGCGCGGCGACGGCGCCGTGGGCGAGAATGTCACGCATAACGTCAAAACCATTGAAAGCGTGCCGTTGCGGTTGCGCGAACCGGCAAGCGTTATTGTTGAAGGCGAGGTCTGGATGTCTAAAGATGCGCTTTTGGAGTTAAATAAAAAGCGAAAGAAGGCGGGCGAGCCGGCATTTGCAAATCCGCGCAACGCCGCGGCGGGCGCCATTCGGCAGCTAGACCCAAAAATTGCCGCGGCGCGCAAGTTGGACATGATTTTTTATGAACTTTCGGATGGTGAGCAGGTAAAAACGCAAGCGGAAGAATTGGAGCGCTTGCATGCGTTGGGATTCAAAACCGACCGACACTGGAAACGCGCTGATTCCATTGACGATGTGATACATTTTTGGAAACACTGGCAGGAAAAACGGGATACGTTGCCGTTTTGGTTGGATGGCGTGGTGGTAAAAGTTGATGGACGCGCGCAGCAGCAGGCGCTCGGATACACCGGCAAGGCGCCGAGGTTTACGCTCGCGCTCAAATTTGCCACCGAGCAGGCAACCACGGTGATTCGCGAAGTGAACTGGTTTGTGGGCCGCACGGGCGCGTTGACGCCGGTTGCAACACTGGACCCGGTATCGCTGGTGGGTACCACCGTCACGCACGCAACGCTGCATAATCTTGATGAGATAAAACGGCTTGATGCGCGTGTGGGCGATACGGTGATTGTGGAAAAGGCCGGGGATATTATCCCGAAAGTGCTGCAAGTGTTGCCGCGTCTCCGTCCGCGCGATGCAAAAGAAATCCGCGCGCCGCGACAGTGTCCGGTATGCGGTTCGCCGGTTGAACGGCGCGAAGGGCAAGTAGCGCTTTATTGCACGCGTAAGCAGTGCGGCGCGCAGCAACAGCGGCAACTGGAGCACTTCGTCTCAAAGACCGCGTTTGATATCCAAGGTCTCGGCGAAAAAATTGTGTTGCAGTTGATGGAAGTGGGTCTCGTGAAAACGCCGGCGGATTTTTTCCGTTTGCAACCGGAGCAGTTGTTGGAGCTGGAAGGGTTTGCGGACATTTCGTCAAAAAAACTTGTGGATGCGATTCAAGCAAAAAAACGCATCGCGTTCGGACGGTTCATTAATGCGCTCGGCATTCGGCATGTTGGCGAGGAAACAGCGCATCTGCTGGCGCGCGAATTTGGCGCGTTGGAAAAATTGCAACAAGCCGGCACGGAGGATTTGCAGAACATCCACGGCATTGGCCCCGAAGCCGCTGAAAGCATTCACGAATTTTTCTGTGATGCGGACGCAAGACGACTGCTTGATGATTTGCGTGATGCCGGTGTGCGGCCGGAACGGGAAGAAAAAGTGGTGCAGAGTGGAAAGCTGGCCGGTAAAAAAGTGGCCGTCACCGGCACGCTCTCCGGATTCTCCCGTGAAGAGGCAAAAGCCGCCATCCGCCGCGCCGGCGGCGACTGGGTGTCATCGGTCAGCAAAAACACGGATTTTGTGGTGATAGGGGAGAACCCGGGGTCAAAATATGATGATGCCAAAAAGTTCGGCGTGCGGGCCGTTGATGAGAAAGAGTTTTTGAATCTTGTGCGTTGACCGTCGGCTTGTTATTATGAGCGAGTATGAAATTGACTCGTGATGAGGTGGAACATCTGGGGCGGCTGGCGCGCTTGTCTTTGACGGAAGAAGAGAAGGCGCAGTACGCGGCGGAGTTGTCCGACATTTTGGAATTTGTGGAACAGTTGCAGGAAGTTGACACCACCGATGTTGAACCCACCTCACAGGTGACTGGTTTGGAGGACGTGTATCGCGAGGATGCGGTGCGTGCGTGCGATGAGGAAACGCGCAAGAAAATCATTGCGCAGTTTCCGGAACGGGAAGGGGATTTGTTGAAAGTGCCGGGGGTGTTTGAATGATATGAATACCATCACCGACATACGCAAGGCTCTGGATAATCGCGACATATCTTCGCAAGAATTGACGCGGCAGTATTTGTCGCGCGCGAAAGAAAAGAATCCAGAACTCAATGCATTTATCACCATCTGCGAAGACGAAGCCATGCGCATGGCGGAAGATGCGGATATTCGCATGCAGAAGGGCGTGGTGGGGCCGTTGACCGGCATTCCGTTCGGCATCAAAGACGCCATCTGCACGCGTGACATCCGTTCTACTGCAAGCGCGAAAGTGCTGGATACCTATGTGCCGCCGTTTGACGCAACCGTAATCAAAAAAATCCGCGCGCAGGGAGGCGTGATTATCGGCAAACAAAATTGCGATGCGTTCGGCCACGGCGCTTCCAATGAAAACAGCATGTACGGCCCGGTGAAAAATCCATGGGATACAGAACGCGTGCCGGGCGGCTCATCCGGCGGGTCGGCCGCCGCCGTTGCCGCAGATATGTGCGTGTACTCCATTGCGGAAGATACGGGCGGTTCCATCAGGCAGCCCGCTGCTTTTTGTAATCTGGTGGGGCTTCGTCCCAGTTATGGTCGCAATTCTCGCTATGGCATTATGCCGATGGCGTCATCACTGGATACGGTGGGGCCAATAACGAAAACTGTGGAAGATTGTGCCATCGTGATGGAAGCCATCGCGGGCAGGGACCCGTTTGACGCCACCACGGTTTCGGATTCGGTGCCGGCATACACTCAACTGTTGCACGAGGACATACGCGGTGTGCGTATCGGCATTCCGCGCGAATACATCGTTAATGCACGGGAAGAAGTGCTGCAAATTATAGAAAAAGCGGCGGACCGATTGCGCGGATTAGGGTGTGAGGTGATGGACGTAAGTTTGCCGCACACGAAATACGCGATTGCCGTGTACTATGTAGTGGTGCCGTGTGAGGACAGTTCCAATCAGGCTCGGATGGACGGCATGCGGTTCGGGCCGCGCGGCCGCGGCGCCAATTTGGAAGAAACGTACCTGCAGGCGCGCGTTGTCGGATTTCCGCCTGAAGTTAAACGGCGCATGATGATAGGTACGTTTGCGCTTTCGCACGGGTACTATGATGCCTACTACAAAAAAGCGCAGCAGGTGCGCACGCGCATGATGCGGGATTTTGAGGATGCATTTAACAAGGTGGATGTGTTACTTGCGCCTACAACGCCCGGTCCCGCGTTCAAAATAGGGGAAAAGGTAGCCGACCCGCTTGCTATGTATAAGGAGGACGTGTTTGTGATTCCCGCGGCGGTTGCCGGACTGCCCGCCATTTCGGTTCCGGGCGGGTTTATCAACAATCTCCCGTTTGGCGTTCAATTCATCGGGCCGCGGCTCACCGAGGAGCTCATTCTGCGCGTCGCGCACCATTTTGTGCTATAATAGCCACATGCCGCTTGTCTATATCAAGGACGGCAAAGTTGAGTATCGCAGTGTTGCGATTTCAACACCGGAGAAACCGGAAAATGAGAAAAAGGAGGCGCAACCTCCATCTTTTGCATTTTCATTCGGCAGCGGTAACGCCGGCGAATATCGCGACACGTGGCGCGTGTTTCGCATCATGTCGGAATTTGTGGAGGGGTATCAGTTTTTGGCGGATTTTCATCGTGAGGTGACGGTGTTCGGCAGCGCGCGATTAAAACCGGCCAATACATATTATAAAAAAGCGCGCGCGTTGGGGAAGTTTTTGGGCGAAGGCGGCTACACCACGATTACCGGCGGCGGGCCCGGTATTATGGAGGCCGCAAATCGCGGCGCAACGGAGGGCGGGGGAGAGTCCCTCGGTATCAACATCAGGTTGCCGCATGAACAGCGCGTGAATGAGTATGTGAAAAAATACATCGCCATGCACTATTTTTTCACACGAAAAGTAATGTTCGCCACGCCGGCGCAGGCGTTTGTGTTTTTTCCCGGCGGTTTCGGCACCATGGATGAGTTTTGGGAAATTGTTGACCTCATGGACAATGAGTATCTGACGCAATCGCCGCTCATTCTCATCGGCAAAAAATTCTGGAAGCCGCTCCTTGATTGGCTGCCGCACAACTCCGTGCACATTCTGACGCCGAGTGAAAAAAAAATACTTGCGTCGTGCCATCTTGTTGAGGATGCCGAGGAAGCGCAAGAGATTATCAAGCAAACCAGAGATGTGCCGAATGTTTGTGAACTCGCGCCGGACCGATTTACCTGCGAACAGCAATTGAACTGGCGCATTTTTCGCATCATGGCGGAGGTGGTGGAAGGTTTTGACTTTCTCACCGGATTGGTGAAAGATGTAACCGTATTCGGAACCAAAGGCATTTCAAAATTGAGTCCGTATTATAAAGCGGCGGAACGGTTCGGCACGCTGGCGGCGAAAGCGGGTTTTTCGGTGGTGACCGGCGGCTATAGCGGTATTCCGGAGGCGGCGAACAAGGGCGCATTTGAGCACGGCGGCGACAGTGTCGGATTGTATATGCGCGAGGACCGCAATAACGGAAAGCCCAATGCGTATCTCTCGCGGTCGCTTTCATTTTTCTTTCCCTTCACGCGCAAATTGGTGCTCACGGCGCCGTCAAAGGGTTTTGTGATGTTTCCGGGCGGGCTCGGGACGATGCATCAGACCATGGAAGTGCTGGAATTGATTCAGACGCATAAGACACCGCGCGTGCCGGTGGTGTTGTATGGAAGCGCGTTTTGGAATCCGTTTGTTTCCTTCGTGCGTGAAGTATTGGATAAAAAATTCAAAGTGATTCATACGGATGATGCGCAGTTGTTTACGGTGGTGGACGACCCAGAGGAGGCAATGCGCGTGATTGAACAATCCTACCAATGATTCCCTATACCGGTTTTTCCATTATCAACCTCGGCCCCATTCCTATTCGCGTGTGGGGATTGTTGGTTGCGCTGGGACTGGTGGCCGGGATTATTGCGGCGCGATGGTTTGCGAAAAAACAAAAACTGAATCCTGATACGGTAAGTAATTTGGTGATATGGGCTACCATCGGCGGTTTCATCGGCGCGCGGTTGGGGCATATTTTTTTGTACAATTTTCCGTATTACCGCGCGCATCCGGTTGAGATGCTGTTTGTATGGCAAGGCGGACTCTCGTCGTTCGGAGGATTTATCGGCGCGTTTGTTGTGCTCGGTCTGTGGTTTTGGAAACATCGCAAACAGGCGTGGCAGTACGCCGAGGTACTAGCTTTTTCATTTCCGCTTGCGTGGGGAATCGGGCGGCTCGGCTGTTTTTTGACCCACATGCATCCGGGCGTGTGCACGAATTCTTTTTTGGGAATGAATGAACCAAGCGATGTGTGTGCGCGATTTGACTTAGGGCTTCTGGAAAGCATCCAGAATTTTTTGATTTTTGTATTTTTCGTCGGGCTTCTCAAACTAAAAAAACCGTTTCCGCGCGGCATGTTTGCGGCGCTACTTGCCGTGCTCTACGCTGTGCCGCGGTTCTTTTTTGACTTTCTCCGCATCTACGAAGGCCCGCAGGCTGACGCGCGCTATTTTGGATTGACACCGGCGCAATACGGCAGTATAGTGGTGGCGGCTGTTGGCGTGTGGTTGTTTATTCGTTTGCATAAACGTCAGGGAGAGGTCGCATAGTGGCCGATTGCGCGCGCTTGGAAAGCGCGTATACCG
>JBBTYK010000035.1:0-15013 GCA_038061815.1 Patescibacteria group bacterium
ACCGGCGACCTCCAGGTTATGGGCCTGGCGAGCTGCCAAACTGCTCTACCCCGCGATGCGTTGTGCGCATAGTAAACCATTCCCTGCAAATATTGTCAAGTTGTGAAACATTCGCTATACTCTCCACCAGTAGCGTTAATACACACAACACATAAGGCGGGGTAGCTCAGTTGGTTAGAGCGCGGCACTCATAACGCCGAGGTCGAGAGTCCGATTCTCTCCCCCGCTACAAATAACAAAACAACCAGATTCGGATCTGGTTGTTTTGTTAAGATGCCACCATTATAGTATAATTGATTTGTGACCAAAATCCGTTCCTTTCTTAAAAACAATTGGGAATTTTTTGGAATGGTCGTTTTATTAACAGGCTGTTTTAGTTTAGTTTACTTTTTTTTAAATCAAATTATTAGTCAAGCCTCCTTTGTTAAAGCTGAATCAAATAGCACCATTTCTTGCAGTGAAACAGGAACAACACCTCTTCCAAATACCACTTTTATAAAATCATATCGTTTATTAGTGTTTACAAAAATTAAAGGCGCTTGGCCGACCAAAGACGGCGGCTATATTGTTTCCGGCATCACCGACCCCAATATCATGTTTATTCCGCCGGATGGGTTTGTGGCTAAACTTGACAAACAGGGTAGTGTGCAATGGATGAAGTTTTTGAAAACCAAAAATGCCCCTGGCGGCGAGAGTATGATGAGTCCAATGGGAGAGGAAGACGTCCAGTCAATTATTGAATTGAAAACTGGCGGATATTTAATGGCTTCCAAGGTCTGGGGTTTTATCACAACTGCGGAATCCAGCGCGGACGTAGAAGTGAATAAAATATTGTTCACCAAATTGGACAAAAACGGCAACATGCTCTGGAACAGATCCTTTACCGCGTTTGTGGAAGATGCCAGAAATTCTTTGCTGGAAACTGACGATAAGGGGTTTTTATTTTACGCAAATATTCTGGATTTGGATCCAAACAAAAGGGGAGAAGATCCCGATGTTTATCAGGATTTGCCATTTGCCTCGCTTAAAATTTTTAAATTCAATCAGAATGGCGGCCTTCAGTGGTCAAAAAACATTAAAAATTTTATTTCCCGAAAAAGCGAGTCATATCTCACCACTACGGCTGACGGTGGCTACGCGTTGGCGGGAAATATAGCCGAAACAAATCCGGAAAAAGAACTTCCTTACAATTTTGACACTTATCCGAGCTTGGTCAAATTTGATAATGACTTCAATTTTGAATGGGCGAAAAGCATGGAGGGCACGCCGTTGGATATGGCGGCGGCCATCCCCAAAGCGGGCGGTGGTTTTGAACTTGGTTGGAAAAAAATACGGCAAGGAGCAATCATCACCAAGGGCATGGTGCGAACGGAGGATAACGGTTATCTTGTTTTAGGACAATGGTCCGGCGGTTTATCCCTAATGACAAACAGTTTGGATTTGAAATCACCGGCGAAAGGTTATCTGATAGCGTTTAAATTCGGCTCTTCGGGCAATTTGGAGTGGGTTAAAAAAATGACTTTGAGTTTCAATGAGTTCACCTCGCCGATGATAGATTTTTCCGTTTCCCTGACAACTGACAAAAAGGTGATGATGGCCGGTCCGATTACTTGGGCTGATGATGACTATCAGGCAAAAACCCATGCCGTTAACGAACAGATTAAATGGTATAACGAAAAATACGGGGAAGCCGAAATGTCAAAAGAGGAAAAAGATAAATCCAAACAATCGCTCGCGGATTGGAAAAAAGTTCGAGCAATCATCGAAACAACGCAAGACGCTTTCCGCAAAGGTATTTTTATGATGAAAACAGATCGTGAATTAAACGCCGGTTGGGCAAAAATAATTAATCCGCAACGCGAAGCCACAAACTATGTGGTGCGAGCGACCGCGGATAGCGGCGCCTTGATTGCAGGCGAACATACCTCCACCGACATTCAGTCGGTTATATTGGACAGCATCACTTATTATAAAGACGGCTTTTTGATGAAATTGGACGCGAGCGGCAATGTTAAAGATAATAAAAATTGGGTTATAGATTATAGCGGCAACATTATTACGGAATTAATGACACCTTACGCTGTTTCCAATGATTTGAGCGTTCAAGCGGAACCATATTCGGTTGGTTTAACAAAACGAAAACCGGAATTTTCTATTTATAAAAAAATAAAAACGAAAATTTTTGCGGCATTCCAAAGCTCCAAAGAAACCGCGTGTCCGCTCGCGCCTGCAGTTTCTGTCTACGATGCCCCGCTTCAAAATTCAACCAGCACTTCGGCCGTGCCAAGAACTTGGCCGGCAATTAATTATGAAAAAACAATCCCTGCCGAATTGATTAACGACAAGAGCCGGGCTGTTCACAATGAGTTGCTTCCTATTTTAAATCAGCTTTACAACAATCAAGTCAAGATGACGGACAATATGGACGGGGCAATGCTTTATTATGTATTTGACCGCATTATCACCAAAGATGATATAACCGCGGTGAAAAATTATCTTGAAGGCCTTGGCTATAAAACGCAGGACGAAAGGGTTTATGAATTAACGACATACAAGCCCGGTTATTTCCTAGTCTTGACTTTTGCCACGAATAATGCCAACAAAGCATTTATGAAGGTAACATATTAATTTAGCGGATATGAACAAAAAAATATTTAGGGCAGTTTTTTTAGCAAGTATTTTGGTTTTAACGTAATTGCGTGATTTTTGGTATACTACTACCCATGGACTGGGTATACATCGTCCTTTTTGCGTATCTGTTGCAGGCAGTGGTGTTTATTTTTGATTCACTCCTCGTTAATAAAAAACTTGGGAGCGCCGCATCGTACGCATTTTTTGTGGCGATACTCGGCCTTGCCGCGTTCGCGCTCGCGCCATTTGGATTCGGCCTCGTTCCGCAACACGTCCTCATTCTCTCGCTTCTCGCCGGCGCCGCATTCACCTATGGCTCGCTCTTTCTCTACCGCGCCCTAAAAAAACATGAGACGTCGCGTGTCATTCCCATAATCGGCGGCACCGTGCCCGTGTTTTCTTTTTTCCTCTCGTTTATCTTTTTACCAGACCGTCTGACCGAACGCCAATTATTCGCTCTCATTCTCCTCGTCCTCGGCACCATCCTCATTGCCGCCCCGCTCCATCACGACCGCCGCCATCACATCAAACCGGCAATGGTCGGCGAGATGCTACTCTCTGCGCTCCTGTTCGCCGTGTGGGGCATGCTCTCTAAACGCGTGTTTGATGAAACGACATTTGTGAACGGCGTCATTTGGGTGCGCGTCGGCGCGGCTGTTGCGGCGCTCCTGCTCCTCATCGGCCCCACGCTTCGCAAACACATTCTGCAAGGAAAACAAAAAATGAACGCCAAACTCGGCGGCGGCATCATCGCCAACAAAACGCTCGGCGCGGGCGCCGGCCTTTTGATTCTCTACGCCATCGCGCAAGGAAACCCCACGCTCGTGCATGCGCTCCAGGGCGCGCAATTCGTATTCCTGTTCGGGCTTGTTGTCGTCCTCTCGCACTGGCTGCCAAAAATTGCCAAAGAGGATATGCACCCGAATCTGGTGATTCAAAAATTGGGCTCAAGTATTATTATTGGGTTCGGCGCGGCGCTCCTCATCTGATATGGCGTTCCACAATCACAACGAAGACGCTGCGATTAAGGCAATCTGCCAAACGTGCCACGTGCATGACCACCGGCCGCTCACTTTCCCGCGCGGATTTTTGTGGGGCGCCGCGTCATCGGCGCATCAAGTGGAAGGCAACAACACCAACAGTGATTGGTGGGCGTGGGAACAGGGAGGCGGTCGCGTCATTGGGGATGACGTATCGGGTCTTGCCACAGACCACTATCATCGGTTTGAAGAAGATTTTGACCTCGCGAAAAAGTATTGCCAAAATACGCACCGCCTATCCATTGAATGGGCGCGCATTGAACCACAGCCGGGGCGCTTTAGTGCGCGCGAATTTGACCATTACGAACAGGTGCTCCGCGCGCTGCGCAAACGCCGCATCAAACCGATGGTAACGCTCCACCACTTCACCAATCCGCAGTGGTTTGCCGCGCGCGGCGGATGGGAGCGCGCCGATGCGGCAACGCTTTTCGCGCGCTACGCGGAACGCGCGGCGCGGCGGTTCAACACACTCGTTGACTGTTGGGTCACCATCAACGAACCGCACGTGTATGCCAGCAATGGATTTCTAACCGGCGAATGGCCGCCGCAAAAAAAGAGTTACTGGCGCGCGTGGCGCGTTTTGCGGCATCTGGCGCTCGCGCACACACTCGCCTACCGCGCCATTCATCGCGCGTATCCGCGCGGCCGCAAGCCGCAAGTGGGATT
This sequence comes from Patescibacteria group bacterium, assembly GCA_038061815.1. Taxonomy (GTDB): domain Bacteria; phylum Patescibacteriota; class Patescibacteriia; order Magasanikbacterales; family JBBTXJ01; genus JBBTXJ01. Next base: position 4,338 of record JBBTYK010000035.1, read on the forward strand.
TGCGCACAACTACGTCGCGTTCGCCAACTACGGCGTGCGGCTTGAGGACTACCTGTACGAATGGCTCATCAACTACGCGTGGAATGTGTGGTTTTTCAAAAAGACGCGCGGCACGCATGATTTCATCGGGCTCAATTACTATTTTTATCACCGCGTGCGCAAGTACGCCGCGCCGTGGAGCGGTGAGGAGGTCATCGCGGCCAGCCACATGGACCGCGACGTCACGGATACGGGCTGGGAAATTTACCCCGGCGGCATTTTCCGCGCGCTTTTGGAACTCTCGCATCACAACCTCCCTATTTACGTCACGGAAAACGGCCTTGCGGCCGTGAACGATGACCGCCGCTCTCGTTTCATCGTCGCGCACTTGAAAGAAATCTACCACGCCATCAAAGCGGGCGTGGATGTGCGCGGCTACTATCACTGGTCGCTCACGGATAATTTTGAATGGGCCAAAGGATTCGCGCCGCGGTTTGGACTCGTCGCGATTGATTATGCAAACGACCGCGCGCGCATCCCGCGTCCGAGCGCGAACGTCTATGCGCGCATCTGCAAAGAAAACGCCATTAGCCATGACTTGCTGCGGTTCCTCGGGCATGACGCGCCGCCGGAACCGCCTGTCGCGCCATGAATCATTCTGCGCTCCGTGAACATCCCTTCGCTCTTGCCATCGTGACCGTTCTGATAGGATTCGGCATTTTTTGGGTCGTCCTTTACCAACTGGACTACACGCCTGAAACGTCCATCGCCTACGGCGTCACGTTCAGCAAACCGCACGCAGAGTTTTTAGGTCTCAACTGGCAGGAGACGCTACTGGCGGCGCTTGATGACCTGAACATCCGTCATTTCCGCATCGCGGCGTACTGGAACCAGATTGAACCGCAGGATGACCAGTTCGATTTCTCCGCCCTTGATTGGCAAGTTAATGAAATAGCCAAACGCGGCGGGAAAATTACCGTGGCCATCGGCCAGCGTCTGCCGCGATGGCCGGAATGCCACACGCCCGCGTGGGCCGAATCACTCAATCAAGGACAGCAGGAACAAAAAATTATGCAGATGCTGCCGGTGGTCATTTCACGATACGAAGACAATCCGGCCGTCGTCCGCTGGCAAGTGGAAAATGAGCCGCTGCTTCCGTTTTTCGGCCGCTGCGCGCCGCCGGATGAAAAATTTTTTGAGCGCGAGGTTGCGCTCGTGCGCCGCATGGACCAAACGCGGCCCCTCATGACCACGGCAAGCGGCGAACTGGATGACTGGGACCGCACGGGCTCGTACGTGGATATCCTCGGCGTGTCGCTCTATCGCACCATCTGGAAACGGTTCATCGGATATATTGACTATCCGCTGCCTGCCGCGTTTTACAAACTGCGCGCCGAATCGGTCAAAGAGGTGGTGCCTGACATCGTCTTGTCCGAATTGCAGGCGGAACCGTGGCTCTCTGGCGCTCCGCAGGATGTTCCGCTTGACGAACAATATCGCTCCATGAATCCCGCGCGGTTCCAAAAACTTATGGCGTACGCTCGCGCAACCGGTTTTGATGAAATCTACCTCTGGGGCGTGGAATGGTGGTACTGGCTGAAAACTAAACACGAAAAATCCGAAATGTGGGAAGCGGCGCGAACCGTTTTCGCGGCGCCTACCGCCCCCGCCACGCCACTTCAGTAACGCCAAATTGGTGATTGACAAACCGCGCCATTTCAAACAGCGCATCGCTCAAACGGTTCATATATTGCACGATGAGGGGGTCCAGCGCGGTGTCGCGGCCAAGCGCGACAATCGCACGTTCTGCCCGGCGGCACACCGTACGCGCCACCTGCAACAGCGACGCCGCGCGCGAACCGCCCGGCAAAATAAAACTGTGCAGATGAGGGAGTCGGAGCGACAGCCGGTCAATGGTGACTTCCAAAAAAATAATGTCTTCTTCAACCAGACGCGGAATCCTCGCGTACAGCGCCGCGTCCTGCGGCGTCGCGAGCATGCTTCCGACGACAAACAAACGGTCCTGCGTCCGTTCAAGCACCGGCACGAGCTCCTGCGCCCGCTCATCCGCGCGGATTTCCGCAATCGCGAAACCAATGAGTGAATTCAGTTCGTCGGCCGCTCCGTACGCCTCAACTCGCCGGTGGTCCTTCGGCACACGCCCGGCGCCAAAAAGCGACGTCTCGCCCGCATCCCCCGTTTTGGTGTATATCTTCATGGGGGTATATCAACACAAAAAAACAGCAGCGTCAATAAAAGTCGCGGCGGGCACCGCGACTTTTATTCGTCAGCTGCATCCCGTCGTGCTCCCGCAATTCAAACATTTGTAACATGAACCGTTTCTAATCGTCACATGCCCGCACTGGTCGCACATTGGCGCATCGCCCATCATGCCTTTCAAATATGCGTTCACCCCGCCGCCGAGGTCGGTTGCGGAAACAGGAGCCGCAGGAACTGGAATCTCCGCATCGTGGGCCGATTGCACATCTGGCGCCGGCGGCGACGCAAGCGGCATCTCAATCGTCTTCTGAACTTCCGCAAGCCGCACCAGTTGCGCCGCACGATTTCTCTGAATCCCCTTGGGCGGCACCTGCACGAAATCCGTTCTGCCCAAATACTCCATACCGAGCACGCGGAATATGAAATCCAAAATGGACGTCGCAAATTTCACGTTCGGATGAGTAGTGGCGCCCGCCGGTTCAAATCGCGTAAACGTAAATTTCTCCACCAGTTTTTCAAGCGGCACGCCGTGCTGAAGCGCGAATGAAACCGCCACCGCAAAACTGTTCAAAACGCTCCGATACGCCGCGCCCTCTTTAAACATGTCAATAAAAATCTCGCCGAGCGTGCCGTCCGGATACTCGCCAGTGCGAATAAACAGCTTCTGCCCGCCGACCGATGCCTCCACCGTAATTCCACTCCGCTTTGCCGGCAATTTCCGCCGTTCACCATGAATGTACACGCGCTTCCCCACCACCTCGCCGTCGTTTGAATAATCATCCACGGCTCGCGAAGCGCCGCCCGCAGACGATGCCGCAACAATCGCCGGCTCGCTCACCAACGCTGTCTGCACGCCCGCCACAACCGGCGCAATAACCACCGGCACCGCGCCGCTAACCGATGAATCCTTTTCTTTCTTCCCATTGCCATTCCCATTTTCTGATTTCGTAGAAAGCGGCTGCGACAATTTGCATCCGTCGCGATAGATGGCCAGACACTTGAGTCCCAACCGCCATGATTCCATATATACCTTCTTCACATCATCAACCGTCGCATCATTCGGCATGTTTATCGTCTTAGAAAGCGACCCGGAAATGAACGGCTGCGCAGCAGCAAGCATCCGCACATGCCCCAAGAAATGAATGTACCGTTCGCCGCGCACGCCGCACTTGTTGGCGCAATCAAACACGGCATAATGCTGCTCCTTGAGATGCGGCGCGCCTTCAATGGTCATGGAGCCGCACACATATTCATTGGCCTGCGCAATTTCATCCGCCACAAACCCGAGCCGCTCAAGCATGTTGAAATTCAAATCGTTGTATTCCGTCTCTGAAATATCGAGCCGCTTCATGGTGTCCTCACCCAGCATCCATACGTTAAAAGCAAACCTCAATTCAAATACGCTTCTCAAATTGCGTTCCAGTTTCTGAATGTCCTCATCAACAAATCCTTTTGCCTTGAGCGTCTCGTGATTGACCGCCGGCGCGCCTTCCAGCGTTCCGCGGCCGCGCATGTACGCGATGATGTCATCAATCTGCGCCTCCGTGTACCCGAGCGTGCGGAGCGCGGTCGGTACCGCCTCATTCACAATCTTAAAGTATCCGCCGCCGGCTAGTTTCTTGAATTTCACGAGCGCAAAATCCGGTTCAACACCCGTGGTCGCACAATCCATCAGCAATCCGATGGTTCCGGTAGGTGCAAGCGCCGTTGTTTGCGCATTGCGGTATCCGTATTGTTCGCCCAGCGCAAGCGCCTCATCCCATGTCTGCCGCGCTGCGGCCAAAAGATACTCGGGACAGTATTTCGGGTCAATGCCAACAGGCGTCACGGACAATCCTTCATACTCTTCAGGCCGCGCATTATACGCCGCGCGGCGATGATTTCGGATGATGCGCAACATATCATCGCGATTTTTTGCGTATTCCCGAAACGGCCCGAGGGTCTTTGACATCTCCGCGCTCGTGCGATAGCACTCGCCCGTCACCATCGCCGTCACCGCACCGGTGAATGCTATTGCCTCCGGGCTGTCATACGGAATGCCGGCGGTCATGAGTACCGCGCCTAAATTCGCGTAACCGAGTCCAAGTGTCCGAAATTGATAGGTCCCCTCCGCCATCTTCTTATACGGACCGGCGGACATAAGCACGGAAATCTCCAGAGTCATCGCCCATATCCGAATCGCGTGCCGATAACCGTCGACGTCAAACTGATGCGTTTCCGTGTCATAAAAATGCGCCAAGTTGATGGACGCCAAATTACAGGCAGTGTCATCCAAAAACACGTACTCCGAACACGGGTTGGTCGCGCGAATGCGGCCCGACTGCGGACAGGTGTGCCACTCGTTGATGGTGGTATCAAACTGGATGCCGGGGTCGGCGCAACGCCATGCGGCGTAGGCAATCTCGTCCCAGAGATTGCGCGCCTGCAGCGTGCGATTCACGCGGCTGTCCACGCGGCCCTTAAGTTCCCACTGGCCGTCGTTCAACACGCTCTCAATAAATTTATTCGGGACGCGCACGGAGTTATTGGAGTTCTGCCCCGACACCGTCTGGTACGCCGACCCTTCGTAATCCGCAGGGTACCCCGCCGCAACCAGCGCCGCCACCTTTTTTTCTTCTTCCACTTTCCAATTGATAAACCATTCAACTTCCGGATGGTCCATATCCAGAATCACCATTTTGGCGGCGCGGCGCGTCGTGCCGCCGGATTTAATCGCTCCCGCCGCACGGTCGCCAATCAACAGCCATGATTGTATGCCAGATGATTTCCCGCCGCCGGACAAACGTTCACCGGCGCCGCGCAACGAGGAAAAATTCGTGCCGGTTCCCGAACCGTATTTGAAGAGGCGCGCCTCGCGCACCCACAAATCCATAATGCCGCCCTCATTCACCAAATCGTCATTCACGGATTGGATATAACAGTTGTGGACGACAACCCCGTTAGCGGAAAACACGCCCGATGAGGTTTGTATATCAAACACACGCTTCTTGCCAAGATACTCAAATGCTACAACCGTCTCCTCGTTAACATTCCCCTTTGCCTTGCCCAACACCTCCCGATTCAACAGGCGCAACTTTTCTTTCTTGTCAGACGATACAAAACCAATTTGTTCTTCAAACTTTTTTCGTTCCGATGCATAAGCAATAACGATATGATGAAGAGTGCCGCGATTATCGCGGCTATCATGACAGTCGTTCACACGGGCATAGATACCGAGTCCGGCCAACAATAATTGCACACCGTGGGCCAACTTTTCCGACGTGGTGGCGAGACATACATCGCCAGAATTCCGACCGTTCTCCTTGCGAATCCGCACCGCTCCATCTGCCTGAAATAATCCCCGCAAAAACGCTCGTTGCGCGCCAGCTCGCGCAGCAAAAATTTTTTGTGGCACTACAACATGACGACTACCCAGCCCTAACTCATAGAGTTCTCTAAATTTAATCGTCTCTTTAAAATTATGATTAACTATCCGATATTCCGCAGTTACGTCTGGTTTTTCGGTAACGGTATAAGCGCCAAATACGGTTTTGAACAGTCCGCTTACTCGTTCGTACTCATCACGTGTTGCCGTTGCAACACCGAATAAGCTCGTACCTCCATAGGTAACCGCATAACCATCCCCAACATGAAAACCAATGAGTTCGGCCAATGCGGCGCCTACTCGTGCTCGTGCCGGCGCCATCATCATTGGCAATGGTACTGCAGATGGTTTTGTGGTAAAAAGCACTTTACATCCCAAAACTGAACCAGCTGGCTTCCACGCATATGACCCGCCCTCCTTCATACGTGTTGTTGCAGCAAAAACGAGATGATCACTCGTAATATCAACATATTGACCGTTTGACAATCGCATACGATACACATCTCGCACGCCATTTTCTTTCACCGCCACTATTTGAGCCCACCCTTTTCCGTCAAACACGGAAAGATCGGTGCGTTGCTTTTCCACTATATACTGAATTGGCAGCAATCCCTCATTTGTCAGCAACATTGTATCCCCAACAACACATGCGTGGGGCTGTGGATGTTCATACGCATTTAACGCCAAGCGCGATTCGCCGGTATCATTATCAACAATCCAATGTCCCTGCGGCGGCCCCTCAATGCCGTAGGCCCAATGCAAACCCGTGTTAAACCACTGCGGAGAATTCGGCGCCGCCATTTGCGTCAACAGCATGTACACCATCTCGTCGTAAAAAATCTGCGCATCCTGCTCGGAGGCAAAATACCCGTACTTTTCCCCCCAGTACCGCCAGCATCCGGCAAGACGATGCACAATCTGACGCACCGAACGCTCGGGTCCAAGCATGGGAGACCCGTCGTTCTCTTTCATAATGGCGCCATCTGCGCCATACTGTGGCACGCCCGTTTTACGAAAATATTTTTGCGCCAAAATATCCACGGCCACCTGTGACCACGTGTTAGGCACCTCAATATCCTTCATCTCAAACACCACCGTGCCGTCTGGTTCGCGGATGACGCTCGCGCGCTTTTCGTAAGTGACCAAATCGTACGGCGAGACACCGTCCTTCGTGAACCGCCGTTCAAACCGCAACCCGTCGTCGCGATACACGCCACGCCGCTCCTTATATTGCGGTGCCTCAAGCGGCGGCATGCCCGTGGTTCCTGCGTGCTCATCGACCTTTTGGGTGGTGTGCTGGGTATCAAGTGGCCCCATAGTCCGTTATAGTCTTTAAATAAACCAATTTTTACACCGAATAAAAGAGAGCACCGGACGTTTGCATGTAAAAGATGACACGATGCTCTTATCGTATCAATCCACTACATCTTGTGTCTTGTTGTATTTTACGACACAATATCTTGTGGACCGCTGACAGTCACTCATCAGTATAGCAACCGCGCAACAATGAAACAACGTGCTGTCAATGGCCGTCATTGAGAGAAAAATCAGACCGGCCCGCTTGTTATCCACATCCGCCTGCGTTACAATGCCCCGTATGGACGATGAACACCAAATCACCACCGCCGAAGGCGCCACCGATGAACGACTTTTTGAAGTTGGTCTCCGCCCGCAGACGCTCACCGAGTTCATCGGCCAACATCACATTAAAGATAATCTTTCCGTTTTTATGGAGGCCGCGCGCGGACGCAATGAGGCGTTTGAACACACACTCCTCTACGGCAATCCAGGCCTCGGTAAGACCACGCTCGCGCACATCATCGCTAAAGAGATGGGCGGGTCGCTCGTCATCACGTCCGGCCCGTCGCTGGAGCGCGTAGGCGACCTCGCCGCCATCCTTTCCAATCTCCAACAGGGCGATGTCTTGTTCATTGACGAAATCCACCGCATCAACAAAACCATTGAGGAGGCGCTCTATCCGGCCATGGAAGATTACGCCCTTGATATCATTTTAGGGAAGGGTCCGGCCGCGCGCACGCTCCGCATGCCGCTCGCAAAATTCACGCTCATCGGCGCCACCACGCGCATGAGCCTTCTCTCGGGGCCGCTCCGTGACCGCTTTGGCCATACGTTCCATCTGCAATTCTACGAAGCGCCGGATATTGAACACATCTTGCGCCGTAGCGCGCGCATTTTGGAAACACCGCTGGACGATACCGCCTGCGCGCTCATCGCGAGCCGCGCCCGCCGCACGCCGCGCGTCGCAAACCGGCTGCTTCGCCGTATTCGCGACTTTGCGCAAATCGGCGGCGACGGCGCCATTACCGAAGAACAGGCGCGCTACGCGCTTGACCGCTTGCAGGTGGACCCGCTTGGTTTGGAAGAAACTGACCGCCTCATCCTGCGCGCCATCATTGAAAAATTTGATGGCGGCCCGGTGGGACTTCAGACCATTGCAGCCGCCACCGCAGAAGACGTAAGCACCGTGGAAGAGGTATACGAACCGTTTTTAATGCAAATTGGATTCATTGAGCGCACTCCCAAAGGCCGCTGCGCAACGCGGCTCGCATACGAGCACCTCGGCTTTCCCGCACCCGCCAAACCTGCTACACTGATATAAATATGCTCTCCCTTCCTCTGTCATTCTTTGTCATCATCTATGCCCTCTTCGCGCTCGTTACTCTCTCGTTTGCGTTTATCAACATCTACCACATTGTGAGCACAGGCACGCTTACGCTCTTGAGTTTTTCCTTGAGCGCGTTCGTCGTACTCCTCATGATAGGCATCATCGCGGTAACCGGCATCTTCGTCGGCGCGCTTGACCTCTCACAGGGCGCCGTCATTTTTGAAAGCGTCCCCGTGCTCCCGTCGCTCTAATATGCGTACACTCTCCGAAACCATCCATCAACAGCCGCACGAACGCATCATCATGACGCTTCGCCGCCACCCCATTACGTTTATCGCAAAAATTTTTCTGTGCCTCCTGCTCTTCGCGCTTCCGTTTCTCCTCATGCCGCTCTTGGAAGAACCGCTCGCCGACCTGTACTGGGGCGCCGCCCTCCGGCTCCTCGGCAGCGCGTATCTGCTCCTCGTCACCGTTTTTTTCCACGCGCTCTTCATAGATTATTATTTGGATGTCTGGATTGTCACCAACGACCGCATCATTGACGTGCATCAGTCAGGGCTCTTCAAACGCACCATCGCGGAGCTGGATTTGAAACAAGTGCAGGACGTCACCTCGCAAACCGTGGGATTCTTCGGCACTTTTTTCAATTACGGAAACGTCGGCATCCAAACCGCGGGCTCCAAACAAAAATTTGATTTCCAAAATGTCGCGAAGCCGCACGAAATCCGCGGCGAACTCCTCAAACTCGCCGAACTGGATGCGAAAGAAGATCACTTATAAACCCGCTCTACCACAACCCCCTGATAGTAATACTTCAAAAGCGTTTGGTAATCCATGCCTTCTTTCTCCGCCCGCTTTGCCGCGTCATACTGTGACATCCCCACCCCATGGCCGTACCGCGTACGGCCTTTATCGTAATGAGTAACCACTGAAACGAGCCACGGTTTGTCCGCGCCGCCCCACGCCTCTTTCCACGTCCGTGTGCGGCCGGCCGATTGCGCAAAATACGGCGTCACCACCACATCTTTGTTGTATGTCATCATCTCGCCGCGCGTGGCGCGCACGCCGTCCGCGCCGTTTGTGAACGTCTGTTCGCGCACATATCCCGCGTACACCTGGTCACCTTGGGACGCATTCACGTCAAAATTACGGCTCGCGTGCTTGCGCCCGTCCTGCATTTGGTAATACGCATATGTGCGCGCCGCCACTGCCTGCGCTTTATAAAATTCCGATACCTTATTTTCTGAAACCTCCGCAAGCCCCACAAGATATTCCTCTATTGGCAGCTCGTTAATCGCCCACACCTTGTCATTTTCCACACTGTACCGCAGTTCAAATACGCCGCGGAACTGATTATAGTTGATGGCGCGATTCCACTTAGGCCGGTCCTCGTGATTCACGAGTTCAAAATAACTAGTATTGTCATTGCGAGGAGGCGAAGCCGACGAAGCAATCTCGTCATTCTGGAGCGCCGACGAAGTCGGCGCGATAGAATCCATACCAACCGATACTTCCCTCGGCTCCAACCGAAACGGCGTCTCGCTCGTCAGCGTGGTTCCTTGCGCGTAAAACGTATATGTCCCTGAGCTTGACATATTTGTCCCTGAGCCTGTCGAAGGGCCTTTTTTATAATGCAAAACCGCCTGCGTGCTCGTTGGCACTTCATACAAAATGAGTCCGTTTGCATCGCGGAGCACATAAACAAATGGCGAACGAAACTCCATGGGCTGTTCCGGCTTAAACAAACCAACGCGAATGCGCGGCTCGGGCGCGAGCACCGGCTCCGGAACCGCAACCGGCTCGCCGCTTGTGTCCGCCGCATCGCTTGTAATCGTAACCGGCACGTCAATCTCGCCGCCTTCCACCCGTTGCCCGCCTGCCATAAGCGCGAGGCGCAAATCATACGAACCGGCTTTTGCCGGCGTGCGCACATTGAACGTAAAGAATTCCGTCTGCCCTGGTGCCACGGTGCCGGACGCAATCTTCACTACCTCGCGCGCCGATAACCAACTTTCATGCAAAAAATTCCCTCTCCCCTCGGGGGAGAGGGGTAGGGTGAGGGGAGTAGCAGCAATAACGGCCAACGCCACGTCCGCATACCCGATGCCGCGCTCAATCCACGTGGTCTCGCCAACATTCTTAAATCCAAACCGCATCAAAATATTCTCACCGCCCATCGCCTCAATCTTCCGATGCGACCGCGCAAGAAGCAGGGCTTTGTGTTGCAAACCCATGTCATTGCGAGGAGGCGAAGCCGACGAAGCAATCCCGTCATTCTGAACCGCCAAAGGCGGTGAAGGATCCCGTGCTTCAACCCTCACCACAAACCCCCCTCCCGCAATCCACGCCGTATCTTCGGCTGCCAATTGAAATATCTCCTCATACACTCCCGGCTCAAGCGGCGCCAACACCGGAAAACGAAGATACCCAGAAGCGCCCGGTTTAACAGCCGCGGCAATCGTTGCCGGCTGGTCGCGCCGCCGCCAA
>JBBTYK010000035.1:15113-17689 GCA_038061815.1 Patescibacteria group bacterium
AGCGCCCGGTTTAACAGCCGCGGCAATCGTTGCCGGCTGGTCGCGCCGCCGCCAATTTTTATCCTCTAAACGGCTCAAACGATATTTCGGGTCAAACGTATAGGCGGAAACATATCCTCGGCCCGTCACCGGCCACGTCACAGTGCCGGTGTTTTTAATCAAAAGAGACACAGTGCCTTTTTCTCCCGGCGCAAGCGTCATTTTGGCTGGTGGTTCAACAACCTCGGCGCTGTAAGAGGCGGCATAAACAGGAGACGCAAAAATAAAAAACCCCACCGCTAATGTCATTGCGAGGAGTCCCGTCGCGGGACGACGAAGCAATCTAATAAACCGAAGCAATCCCTCAACTGTCATTCTGGAAGCCCGCGCCGCGCGGGCTGATAGAATCCAGCGGCAATGTGAAGCAACCCCCATAAGTACTTTCTAGAATAAAACATAACCGCCGCGCAGTCAACTGTTTTAATATAACCACCCCGCCCCAAGCCGTAACCTGAGGCCGAATCATCTACTATCCACATACATTATACACAAAAAAGGCCCCGCACCAACAGCTGTTGGTGCGGGGCGAAGCATCCAAGGATCCAAGTACCGTTTACTTGCGGACAGCGAGGAACCGACAGCACCTGCCCCAGTCGTGGCCAAGCCAGTCGAGGCTCAGGCTGCGCTCGCCGCCCCAGCCGGCGAGGCACGCCACACCCCGGCTGCCGCCCCAGTGCCGCCAGACGGAACCCAGAGCGATGATTGGGAACTCCTTCTGGAGATTGGGGTGCTTTGCCCCAAATGCCAGGAGTTCCGCGAGGGTTGCCGGACGGAGACCGCGGCGGTCCAGTTCCGCGACCACCGAGGCGGTGCTCGCGTCACGGTTGAGATGGACGAGGTGGAGTTCCACCTCTATCTGGCCGGAACCCTGGAGCGGGAAGTGCTCCTGGGTGATGTCGCGGTTCTGCTTGTCGTACCGACCCGCGGCGATCATCTGCTCGAGCGTCTGCGTGTAGTCTACCGTGACCGGGTAGGTGGAGGGGGTGGGCTGATGCTCTGTGGCCGCCAGCTTGTCGGTGGTCACCACCTCGCACTCGCCCCGCAGAGCGGCCACGCGGGCCATCTTCCGGAGCGCACCTGCTCCCTCCGGAGTCACGAGCCGGTGGATGTCCTCGTCGGACCCACCGGCCTCGCGGATCGCCCCTTCAAGCGCGATCCAGAGGGCGGCCGCGAATCCCGCGCCGCTCACCACCGCAGACTTTTCGGCACCACTCTTCTTTCCCATCTCATCCTCCTTCGGCTCGCCCCTCATCCAGTCACACCATTGTGACCGGACCCCAGGCTCACCAAACTGGCGTAACTATAGGATATTTCACCCATTTTGTCAATAGCCAGCACCGCATTTTTGGCTAAAATTAAACATTTATATTGTATGTAATATAATACAAGGGCATGATTCATTTGACCCGACATGCCGAAGAAAAATTTACCCTTCTTGCGCGGCATGGTTTTAGAATAACACACCAGCAAATTATTGATACCGTCACCGCACCCGATAAACTGGATTACTCACGCCTCCCGCTCCTTATTGCGCAACGTAAAATTGACAGAACACACGTATTACGAGTAGTGTATAAAATAGAAAAAGACGCAATTAAAATCATTACATTTTACCCGGGCAGGAAAACGCAATATGAATAGAACAAAACAAAAAACTGTCGTGGTGAACTACGAACCGGAGGCAGACGTTCTCTGGTGGGAAATGAGTAAGGCGCCTATTGACCATGCGGAGGAAATGGGCAATATGGTGGTGCACTTTACCAAAAAAAACACCCCCGTGCTTGTTGAAATTTTGGAAGCAAAAAAATTTCTCCAAACAGCCCGCCATCTTCTAGGCAGCCGGCTGAAACTGCAGAAATCAGGAGCGCGAGCCGTTGCTTAGTTGCCGAATCCTCATGACCGTCACCCGCGTTGCGCACAATACCATCGCCCATCTCATCGGCAAAATCATTGCCACGCTTATTGGGATTGTCACCATCGGTCTCATGACGCGGTATCTGGGCCAGGAGCAGTTTGGATGGTACACCACCGCCATCGGATTTTTGCAGATTGTCGGCATTCTGATTGATTTCGGCCTCGTGCTCGTCACCGGACAAATGCTCGGGAGCGCGCGCGAAGGGGAAGAGCGCCGCATCATACACAATCTGCTTGCGTTCCGCATCATCACGGCGTTTGTTGCCTACGTTGTAGCGGGGGCGATTATATGGTTTTTCCCGTACAATCTTGAAATTAAATTGGGTGTACAGACGGCGTCGTTCGCGTTTTTCCTGATTGCGGTAAACCAAATTCTGACGGGCATTTTTCAAAAACATTTGCAGGCGGTGTGGGTGGGGGTGGGCGAGGCGATGCAGCGTGCGGCGCTCCTTATTAGCGTCATTGTGGTGATGCGCGGAGACCACGGGTTCCTCGCGATTATGATTGCGACGGTGACAGCCGGCATCGTGCAAACCGTCGTGCTCGCCGTGCGGGCGCATCGGATTACGCCGCTCGGATTCGCATTTGACCGCGCCGTGTGGCGCGACATTTTTACCAAATGC
>JBBTYK010000036.1:0-17597 GCA_038061815.1 Patescibacteria group bacterium
AAATGGAGGTAGTGCGCGCCTTCCTCTGCGATGCGCTCGGCGAAGAGATCGAGCGCCAGCGCGGGAAGGCCGAGGTGGACTTCGACTCCGCCGTCGCCGTGAGCGCGGACGGGACGAAGATCGTCAACGCGGATTGGGTGGTGGTGCTCGGGCAGAGCGGTACAGGGAGTAATGACATGGCGTACCCCGCTTCGGTGTTTCAAGAGCGAAGAATCCTGCGGACGGGGCCGTGCGGAGGGTGCCAGTTCAAGGTGCAGCCGTGGCGAAAGGCCTGGACGAAAAACTGCACCGTGGAGCAGTTTCTCGCGGGCGTCTCTGACCCAGACAATTCGTGGGAATCACACGACTTCGATTATCCGAGCATGACATTGCACATCCGTACAACGCCGGCGGAGCAATCGCTCGTCTGTTGCGAGGACGGTCGCGTGCTCCTCACGCACCGCGAGCAGTGTCCGGACACACTCCCCGACGGCGGCACGGAAGTGACCGTATAGAATCACTCGCCGCTTAGGAATCCTTTTGCACGGAGACCTAAGCGGCGTTTTTTATTCCGCCGCTCTTTTTGTGTTATAGTGGTGGCTGCGACTTGATTACTCCCGGTGAACGTGCTACGGTTATTTCTTGGAGTATATGCCAACTATTTCTATCGTAGGTTTAGGCAAATTAGGGGCATCCATGGCGGCGGCGTACGCAGACCGCGGTTTTTCCGTTATCGGCGTTGATACTAACGAACAGGCGGTTTTGGCCGTCAACCGGCGCGTCTCGCCGGTGCCGGAGGCGCAGGTGACGGAACTGTTGCAGAAAAATGCCACGCGGGTGCGAGCTGTCACCGATCTCCGCGAGGCGGTGTTTTGGAGCGACATCACCTTTGTGATTGTCCCCACGCCAACCGATGAAACGGGCGGTTTTACGCCGCAGTATGTGCTGGATGTGTGCGAGGGAATCGGGCGAGCCATCGCGGAAAAGGGCGCGTATCATTTGGTGGTGGTGACGAGCACGGTCATGCCCGGGCACTCTGTGGAGCGCATCATTCCGGCGCTTGAAACGGCTTCCGGAAAAACGTGCGGGAAAGATTTTGGGTACTGTTACAATCCGGAATTTATCGCCATCGGTACCGTGGTGCGCGACCTCTTAAATCCAGATTTTATTCTGATTGGTGAGAGCGACAAAAAGGCCGGCGACACATTGAACACATTTTATACTCAAGCAGTGCCGGGCGCGGCGGTGAAACGCATGAATCCGACAAGCGCAGAACTTTCAAAATTATCGCTGAACGTGTTTGTCACCATGAAAATTTCGTTTGCGAACAGTTTGGCGGAGTTGTGTGAACAGTATCCGGGTGCGGATGTGGATGCCATTACCGAGGCCATTGGGTGCGACTCGCGAATCGGAAAGAAGTATCTGCGCGCCGGTGTTGGGTTCGGCGGCACCTGTTTCCCGCGCGATAATCGCGCGTTTGCCGCATTGGCGCCGGAAGGGAGCGGCATTATACTGCATGCGCCGGTGACGGATGCCATCAATGAACGCAACAAACAAAAAATTGCCGCGCTCGTTTTGCGGGCATCCGAGGGCGGGAAGCGCGTTGGTATTTTGGGGTTGGCGTACAAGTCAGGCACGAATGTGGTGGAAGAATCTCACGGTATGTACGCGGCGCAGGCGTGCGTGGCCGCCGGGCGGACGGTTTCAGTGTTTGAGCCGGCCGGTTATGACCATGCACGCAAGGCACTCGGCGATGGCGTTACTTACTGCGCCACGCTTGAGGAATGCGTAGGTGGTGCCGATGTGCTGGTTGTGGTGAACATGGACCCGGCGTTTGAGGCGTTGCCTGCGTTGGTTCGTGACGGGCAGACCATGATAGACCCGTGGCGAATGTTTCGGAATAAATTTGACCAATCAATTAAACATGTAACATTGGGTCTTGGCCCTATATCCGGTTAATGCCTTCGAGCCCGAAATAAATATGAACCTCTATCCAAAAATCACCATTATCACCGCGTGCTATAACCACGAGAAGTACATCGGTGAAACCATTGAGTCCGTGCTTTCGCAGGGCTACCCGAATTTGGAATACATCGTCATCAATGACGGCAGCACAGATGGCAGCGAGCGCGTCATTCAAAAATACGCAGACCGCCTCACGTATTTTGAGACATGGGAAGGATACCGGAAGACCGTCGCAACCGCGCTCAATCGCGGCTTTGGCCGGTCAACGGGCGACATTATGGGATGGATTAACAGCGATGACGTGCTCATGCCGCGTTCCCTGTTTGTCATCGCGGAGATTTTCAACCAACTCCAGAACGTGGAATGGATTACCGGCGTTGCCACCACGCTCAATCACAAGAGCAACATCGTGCACGTGTATCCATACCGCAAAAACATCTATGATTATCTTGCCGGCAACTGGTCCGTCATCCAGCAGGAGTCAACATTTTTCAGACGGTCGCTGTGGGAAAAAGCCGGCGGCACGTTGGACGATTCCTATATTCAGGCCTTTGATTCCGAACTCTGGAGCCGTTTTTTCTTGCATGCGGAGCATTATCACGTGAACACGGTGCTCGGCGCGTATCGGTTGATTGGACAGTCGCGCAGCATTCGCGCAAAAGATGAGTTCACGATGTACACCCAGCGGGCGCTGCAAAAAATGCGCGCCGATGCGAAAAAATCCGACCTCGCCATCGCGCGCCGCACCGCGTGGTATCGCCGGTATCTACGGCTACTCCTCCGCCTGCTGCCGCATGAGTGGTATATGAAACTCGCCATCGCGCGGCAGTATAACTACAAGATTATTGAGTATAATTTTTCGGATGACCGCTGGGAGGTTCGCGAGAAAAATCCGTTTAGACCCATGTATTAATATGAAGGTACTGGTAACCGGCGGCACAGGATTTATCGGGGCGGTCCTCGTGGACCGCTTGCTTGATGTCGGCCATTCCGTGGTAGTACTTGACAGTTTGCTGTATCGCCAGAACACACTCTTGCCGCATTTCATCAAGCCGCATTTTGAATTCATTCATGGCGATATTCGCGATGCGTCAGCCGTGCGCGAAGCGGTGCGCGGTGTGGATGCCGTGGTGCATCTTGCGGCGATGGTCGGCGCGCCCATTTGCGAGAAACACAAAGAGCTGGCCGAGGCGGTGAACGTGGGCGGCACGCAGAATTTGATTGCGGCGTGTTCACCAAGCCAGCCCATTCTGTTCGCCTCAACTGGTTCCAATTATGGAAAAGTGGAGGGCGTGTGCACCGAGGAATCGCCGCTCAATCCGCTGTCGGTCTATGGCGTCACCAAAACTCGCGCCGAGGAACTGGTGATGGCGCGCGGCAACGCAATTTCGTATCGTTTTGCCACCGGATTCGGACTCTCGCCACGGCTGCGGCTTGACTTGCTGCCCAATGATTATGTGCATCAGGCGGTCAAAAACGGCACGCTCATCATCTATGAACGCAACGCGCGGCGGACGTTCATTCACGTGCAGGATATGGCGCGCGCGTTTGTGCACGCGCTTGAGCGCTATGAGCAGATGAAGAATAACGTGTATAATGTCGGCTCAAACGAACTCAATTTCTCAAAAGAGGACATCGCGCGGATGGTGCAGCGGCATGTGGATTTCTATGTGCATTTTGCGGAGTTTCGTTCGGATCCGGACCAGCGGGATTACGAGGTGAGCTATGATAAAATCGCAGCAACCGGATTTACCACCACCATCACGATGGAACACGGCATCACGGAATTGGTGAAGGGCATGCGCACGTTGCCGAGTTTTAATCCGTATGAAAACGCGATAGCGTAACGGGATGTTGCTATGGGACGATTTTTTAAAAGCGCGGATACGTGGCAGACGCGAGAAGGCGCGGCGTTTTGGATGAAAGATGTCACAACGTACGGTGCCAACGATTACGTCAAAGGGTTGCTCGCCATGATAGCGGAGCGCAATCCGCGGACGGTGTTTGAGGTCGGTTTGGGCACCGGCTATCCGTTCGCCAGCAGTTTGTTGGAAAAAAATGTGGACGTGCACGGGTGCGACGTGTCCGATTTTCTTTTGCAGACGTTGCGCGAGCGCTATCCGCGCATCCGATGGCATCACTGCGGCTACGAGGATATGGTGGCCGCGGCCAACGGTCAGCAATACGATGCGGTGTACTGTTTTCGGTCATCGTGGTATTTCACCGATTTGTTCAAAGCGATTGACAATATGCTGGCCCTCGCGCGGCCGGGCGGCGCGGTGCTGTTTGACATTATGAACAGTCAGTCGCCCGCCATCCGCGCGTTTGTGAGAGCAACGCGGATGAAAAAATATCGGGCGCTCGTCAAAAACGCCGTGAAATGGGCGCTCAATCCGTTCGTCAAAAAGAAGTTTGTTTATTATGATGTGAATCAGATATCGTCCAGCCATCCCATTTCTCCGGAAACGGTTGATGCGTTTTTAGACGGGAAAAACGCGACGTACCAAAAATACACGTTTGAGCAGGTGTCCGGCGCGGCCGCGCACTTTGACCAGGACAATTTCAGAATCGTTTATCGCGTTTCGGTATGATTATCGCGCTCGCGCAGCACAATTATACGGTGGGAGACATCGCTGGCAATACGGCCTTAATTTGCGCATCAATGGCGCGCGCGGCGCAGGAAGGCGCGGATGCCGTTGTTTTTTCGGAAATGGCGCTCACCGGCTATCCGCCGATGGATTTGTTGAATCAGCCGGTGTTTATTGATGATGCGCTTGCGGCGGCAGAGCGCGTGATAGGGGCGAGCCGGGCGTTTCCGAATCTGACCGTTATTTTTGGCGGTCTTGACCGCGTGAAAGGGGACGGCGGCGTTGCGCTGTACAACAGCGCCTATGTGCTTCGCGGTGGTGACGTGATGGCGGTGTACCATAAATCGCTGCTGCCCACATACGATGTGTTTGACGAGCGGCGTTATTTTGAGTCCGGTTCCGCGCCGTGCGTCATAGACATCGTGGGAGAAAAATGCGGCATTACGATTTGTGAAGACATTTGGAACGACCGTTTTTATTGGCCCGAGCGGCGATATGGATATGACCCGGTGGAGGATTGCGTGGCGCGCGGAGCGCGGGTGCTCATCAATCTTTCGGCATCGCCGTATCATGCGGGGAAAGAGGCGGAGCGCGAGGCGATGGTTTCTGCTTTAGCGAAACGCCACGGGGTGACGGTGGTGTATGTGAATCAGGTTGGCGGAAATGACGAGCTGATTTTTGACGGCCATTCGTTTGTGATGACGCCGGAGGGGTGCATTGCGCGTGCACCGGGGTTTGAGGAGGCGTTTACAACGGTCATCCTGGAGGCCCCGAAGGGGCCGATAGGATCCATGCTGGATTCTATCGCCCCGCCTTCGGCGGGGCTCCAGAATGACAGGAGAGAAGAGACATCGGCGCTCCAGAATGACGGTACTGAAGAACCCATCATCCGCGCGCTCACCCTCGGCGTTCGCGATTACATGCGCAAGTGCGGTTTTAAGGACGCGGTGCTTGGTCTGTCCGGCGGCATTGATTCGGCGGTCGTTGCCGCGCTCGCGGCAGAGGCGCTCGGGCCGGAACGGGTTACGGGCGTCGCCATGCCGTCGCCTTATTCTTCGGATGCGTCGCTTGATGATGCGCGAACGGTTGCCGAACAGCTCGGCATTCGATTCCTCGTTTTGTCCATTGAACCGATGATGCGCGCGTTTAGCGAGGTATTGTCGCCGGTGTTTGTCGGCACGGCGCCGGGCGTGGCGGAAGAAAATCTGCAGGCGCGCATTCGCGGCACGCTCCTTATGGCGCTGTCAAACAAATTCGGGTCGCTCCTGCTCACCACCGGAAACAAAAGTGAGCTGGCGGTGGGATATTGCACGCTGTACGGCGATATGTCGGGCGGGCTCGCGGTGATTGCGGATTTGTCAAAGGGAATGGTGTATCGCGTAGGACGGCGGCTGAACGAACGCGCCGGCCGAATCGTTATTCCCGAATCCATTTTTACCAAAGCGCCTTCTGCTGAACTGCGGCCGAATCAGACGGACCAGGATACGTTGCCGCCGTACGAGGTGCTGGATAAGATTATTGAACGGTATGTGGAAGGAGAGCGCGGACTTGAGGAGATGGCGGCGGCGGGATTTGACCGTGCGCTCGCCGGTGACGTGATTCGCATGATTGAACGAAATGAGTATAAACGGCGACAGGCGGCGCCCGGGTTGCGCGTGACGAACAAGGCATTCGGCGTAGGCCGCCGCATGCCCATCGCAGCGCGCCGGACGCGGCTTACCAGTCTATGAGTCACCTGCGCACCATTGGTCTCGGTGCCATTACCGGTACCGTATCAAGCGTCGTTTCACTGGGGGCCGGCATTATAACGGTGCCGCTTTTGGTGCGCGCGCTCGGAACGGATGCGTACGGATTGCTCGGCGTGGTGTCATCCGTTGTCGGATTTGTCGGCATGGCCGATTTGGGCCTTGCGTCAACGCTGATGAACGCCATGAGTTATGCCAAGGCGCGCGAAGATTACAGCGCTGTAAAAGGGCTGTACAGCGGCGGCTTGCTGGTCTATACGCCGCTCATGCTTGCGCTGTTCGGCGTTGCGGCACTCGTGGTGTATGCGCCGTGGTTTTCACTCGCGAAATTGTTGAGCATTCCGCCGGCGCTTGAAGGAGCCGCCGAATTGACCGTCCTCGTAATGCTCGGTTACACCATGCTCAATGCCTTTTTGGGCGGGGTCGTCAAGGCGGTGTATCACGGGATGAACGACGTGGCGGTGTACAACACAATTCAGACGGCGTATAACGTGGTTTTTGCGCTTGTGTTTATTGCGTATCTCCTGTGGGGCGATGTGACGCTTTTCGGCGTGGCGTTTGTGCAGGGCGCGGGCGCGGTGGTGCGATTGGTTATTCAGCACGTTATTGCGAAGCGGCGGTATCCGTGGCTGTCGTTTGTGATGAGTACAAAAAGTGTTCATGCGGTGCGGCCGCTTTTGCAATACAGCGCGGTGTTGTTTTTGAGCACCGCAAGCACGATTATTTTGGAACGGAGCGATAATATCGTGATTGCCCATTTTGCAGGGCTCGCGGCCGTGGCGGTGTACTCGCTCGCCTATAAGTTATTTGCGTTACCGTCCGCCATGCTGCCGATTGTAACCGCGAGCGCGCCGACAGTGGCCATGCTCTATGAAAAGAAAGATTGGGGAGCGCTCGGTAGATTCTACCGTCAGATTCTCCGCGCGAATATGGTGGTGAAATTTACGGTTTTTTCCTTTCTCGCGGTGTTTGCGCGTGAGATTATCACTGCATGGGTGGGTCGCGATTTGTTTGCCGGGTACGCCGTCGTGCTCGCGATATGGGGCGCTTTTATGCTGTTCGTGTGGAATGGTTCTCATGCGCTTTTCTTTTGGGCGATGCAGGATTTTATACCCGGACTGAAGGCGAATGTGGCGGCTATCATAATCAATCTCGCGCTTTCAATCCTGCTCGTCCAAAAAATTGGGATAGCGGGCGTGGCTATCGGCACATTCGTATCGTTTTTGGTCGTGAATGCGTGGTATCTGCCGTGGCGGCTTGGCCGCATTGTCCCCATCCATCCATTCCGCGAGGCGGGCGTGCTTGCGCTGCGGCTAACGCCGCTTTTGATTGCGCTTGTGGCGCTCCGTGAGCTTCTTATGGCCTTTGCGCCGGATGGCGCATGGCAGTATGCGGGAGCGCTTGTTATCGGACTTGTGTTTGCCGCGATGGTGTATCAGGTGGGGCTTGATGCGCCGGAACGCGCGGTGGTGAACGGCATCATAATGCGGCGGCTGCGCCGTTTCAAAACAGTATGAGCGCTCCGCTTGTTTCCATCATCGTGCCTGCGTATAACAACGCCGCCACCATTGGCGCGGCGCTTGACGCCATGCTCGCACAGACCTATCGGCCGCTTGAGGTGATTGTGGTTGACGATATGAGCGACGACGACACGGTTGCGGTAGCGGAGCGCTATCGCGCGGCGCATCCGGATGTCATTCGGTACGTTCGTATGCCGTATGACGACCCGTATCGGTATAATGAGAAGGGCGTGAACATTAACGCCGGTTGGTCAGCCCGCAATTTCGGCGTTGAGCAGGCGCGCGGCGAGTTGATTACGTTTCAGGATGCCGACGACGGCGCGTGCGCGAATAGAATTGAAGTGCAATATAAACTCATGCAGAAATATCATTCGCATCACGTGGTGGTTGATTGGCAGAAATTTGATGATGCGCTGAATGGGAAGGTGTGGCCGCTGTCATTGCGAGGAGCGAATCCTATGAGCGACGAAGCAATCTCATCTGTCGGCCAGAATAAAATCATACCAACCCGCGAAATCCTCCGCCTCGCGTGCAAAACCCGTCCACGGCGTTTTTTCCGCGCATGGGACGCCTATCCGTGCGCAGGCAGCAATCCGCTCGTGCGGCGCGAGGTGTTTGAAAAAGTGCGTTTCCGTCCCTTGTGGGAACGCGCGCGGCCGTCAAAAAAGGGGAGGGGCGCGGATAGGGATTTCAACTTTTGGGTGGCGGAAACATTCAAAGACAGCATCGCGGCAAAAATTCCACTGGTTCTATGGCGCGTGGATAGTCAGAATCCTGAATACCAATAATATGTGCGGCATTGTAGGCGCGTTTGGGACACGGTTACCGGAACGCGACACTTTTCAAAAGGCGCTGGACACCTTGGCGCATCGCGGCCCTGACGGCGAGGGCGTTTTTGCATCGCCAACGTGTCTTTTGGGCCACCGTCGTCTTGCCATTATTGACCTCTCAACCGGCGCCCAGCCGATGCGCTCGCACGATGGCCGGTATGTCATCACGTTCAATGGCGAGATATACAATTATCGCGAACTCAAACGGGAGCTGGAGAACGATTATCCGTTCACGACGACGTCAGATACCGAAGTCATTCTGGCCGGCTATGCGGCGTGGGGCAGCGCAGTGCTTGGACGGCTGGAAGGCATGTTTGCGTTTGCCGTATATGATACGAAACAGCAGGAACTATTTCTTGCACGCGACCCGTTTGGCATCAAACCGTTGATTTACGGCATCGCGCAGGGTGCATTTTTTTTCGGTTCTGAAATAAAGGCGCTCCGCGCGCTTGGTGTTTTTGATGGCGGCATTGACGAGGCGCGCATACCGGAATTTTTCATGTTGAAACACATTCCGGCGCCGCACACCATCTATCGTGATATTAAAAAGTTGCCGGCGGGACATTATATGGCCGCACGAGTACGCGGGCAACTTGTAGAAGTTGACGAGCCGATGTCGTATTGGAGGCCTGACGCGTCATTGCGAGCGCAGCGAAGCAATCTCATGAGATTGCTTCGTCATCCCGACGATGTCGGGACTCCTCGCAATGACATTATGCGCCAATGGCTTCTCGATTCTGTCAAAGCGCATCTCGTTTCCGATGTGCCGGTCGGCGCGTTTCTATCCGGCGGCATTGATTCCAGCGCCATCGTGTGGGCCATGAGCCAGTTTACGCGTCCGAAGACGTTCACGGTGAGTTTCAAAGAAGTGCATGACCCGGATGTGGAGTATGCGCGGCTCGTGGCAAAACAATTTAACACTGACCACACGGAGATTTTGCTTGACCTTGACCTCAACGCCGTGTTCTCATCGGTGATTCGTCAGTTTGATGAGCCGTTTGCCGACCCCGCGACGCTGACCAACTGGTATGTGGCAAAAGCAACGAGCGAGCATGTGAAGGTGGCGCTTTCAGGCGACGGGGGAGATGAGCTGTTTTTCGGGTATCGCGCGTATCGCGCAATTGGGCGATGGACGCCGCTTGCATCGCTTTTTCCATGGTGGGATGCCACGCGGTTTATTGCCAGCCGCTACTTCGGATATAATCGTCGAGTACAAAAAGTGTTCAAACATCGCGGACGTTTTGTCCCGCCGTTCAACGGCCTTTCGGCCTACCATGATTTGCATCTTGCCGCGCGCACCATGGACCTTGAGTACACGCTTCCGGAGTATTACCTCCGTAAAGTGGACGGCGTTTCTATGATGAATTCGCTGGAGGTGCGCGTGCCGTATCTTGACCGCGCGTTTGTGGAAAAAATTTTGCCGTTTCCGGTGGAGGCGCATTATGACCGGCGCCACAACGGCAAGGCACTGTTGCGGCAGGCGATGGCTGGCGTGCTGCCGCGCGAAGTGCTTGAGCGCAAGAAACAGGGTTTTATCCGGCCGTGGAAAGCGCTCTTTGCCGGTTCTATGCGCGACTTTTTACGCGAGCGGCTGCTCTCATCGGCCATGCGGGATTCCGGATGGTTCAATATGGACAATATCCAGTTTCTGTTGTTAGATCATATGGAGGGTCGGCGCGACAACTCCACTATCCTCTGGCGGCTTTTGGTCTTTGCCGAATGGCTGGAGGGACAATATGAATAAACCCCGCATTCGCTTTGTTTATCGTTTCAACTATCTCACCGAGGTGCTCCCGCATCTCCGTGAACCCGGCCGCGCGCCGATGGATTTTTTGTACGGCATGAACGCCGTGGACGAACGCCGGTTTGAAACATCGTACGTGAACGCGCCGCAGGGGCCGCGCGCCGATGCGTGGCGCCGTTTCTTTTATCCATTTGAATGGCTCATCACATGGTTCAGCCGCCTCGGATGCCCTTTTGAACTGCCATTCTTGTTTCCGCAACTCAAAACCGATGAGATACTGTTCGGCGTCAACGACGCCATCGGTTTCGCGCTCCTGTTCTGGAAACGGCTCGGCGTGATTAAAGGCCGCGTGTATCTCATTGCGCAGGGCGCGCATGAGCGTTGCCGCAAACATTTTCGCGTTTCGTGGCTGACACGCCGGTTCATCGGATGGCTCTTGCGCGCCGCTGACGGCGTATTCGTGCTTGCGCAATGCGCCCGGCTGCCTATCGCGGATTACTTCGGCGTGGACCAGTCGCGCATCCACTATTTTCCGTTTGTCGGGGATGGAGATTTTTGGACGCCGGCGCCGACGGAGGCGCGCGAGGATTTCCTCATGTCAATCGGCAATGATTTTAATCGCGATTATCGGACGCTGGTGAACGCGCTTCGCGCTGACGAACATGCGGTGATTATCACCGCAAAACCAGTGGCAACGGAAGGAAAACAAGTGGAGGTCAAAAACGGCCTATCCAACGAGGCGGTGCGCGACCATTTTCGCCGCGCCGCCGCGGTGATTATTCCCAGCGAACACGTGGTGTTTGAATCCGCGGGTTACAGTTCGGCGTTTCAGGCCGCGCTTACCGGCGCGCCGCTCATCGTGTCGGATTCGCCGCCCATGCGCGAAGTGTTTACGGAATGGGAGCAGGCGCTTTTTTACGAAGCCGAAAATGCGGTTGCGCTTCGCCGAGTTCTTGATAGGGCCGCGGCGCATCCGGATGAGATGCACGCGATGGGCATGCGAGCCCGCGAACGGATGCTCGCGCTTCACCGCGCGCGGCCGGACGCCCGAACGTTAGAAAACGTTATCAGCAGATAGTATGAAAACATGGTTGCGGACATACGGATGGACGATTGCGCTGTTTGCGGTTGGCGCTGCCGCGCTGTTTGTCGGCATCACCGAGCGCGTCATCTGGACCGATGAATGGTATGTGTTCCAATATCTTGATAAATCATTTTTCGGATTTCTTCGCGAGTATTGGGCCGCGCCGGACAATCATCCGCCCGGCTATTACCTCATCGTTATGGCGTTCGTAAAATTATTTGGGCGGCACGACATCGTGCTGCGCCTTCCGTCCGTCATCGGCGGTGTCGCGGCGCTGTTTATGACGTGGCGCCTTGCGCTGCTTGCGCGCAACGATGATGAACGCTGGCCGCATCTTGCGATGCTCCTCGCGGCTTCGGCGCCGTTTCTCGTGATACTCTCGCAGACCGCGCGATTCTTTACGCTCTCCGCCGCCGCGGCGCTTTTCACCGTCTATGCGCTCATCCGATGGACGCAATCGTGCGAACGGCGATGGCTGCTTTGGCACGGATTCGGATTCGTGCTCATGGGGTATTTGGATTATCCCACCACTATCTATGCGGGGCTTGGCGCGTTCATCGTGGTTACGGCGGACGCGTTGCGGCATCGCGCGTGGAAAACGGCGGCACACTGGGCGCTTGCGATGCTTGGCGCTCTCGTGTTGCTTTCGCCGTTGATCCCCATTGCGCTTCGCGAGGCGGGGGCGGAAGGCGCCTACAACGCTGACGTTTTTTCCACTGGCCCGCTTTCGTGGCTGCTGCGGTTCGGCAGTTACGCGTACGCGGTGACGTACGGATACGTCAGTTTTCCGTGGGATTGGGAAATTACCGTTTCGCTTGCGGCGGCTGCGCTGTTGCTTGTGTACGCCGCGTGGGCGGGACGCGGGAAGCGCGGCGCGTGGTGGGGTATGCCGATGAGAGTGATTGTTACGATGGGCGCCGTTGGAATTGTTGCGAACACAATACTGCTTGAACTGTTGCCGCGCTACACGCCGCCCGCGTTTCCGCGTTATGTCAGTTTTGCGTTGTATCTGTGGTTTTTGATAATCGCCGCATTCGTGTGGTGGCTCACCGAAGGGCAACGCCGCATCCGCATCGCCGTGATGGCGCTGCTGCTGTTCGTGAACGCGTGGGGGCTCTTCGCGCATTTCGGAAAACAATCCATTGACCCCACGCTGTTCAGCGGCGGCGACCGCGCGCTGTACACCGTTATTGCGCAAGAGGCGCGGCCGGGTGATTATCTCTTTTTGAACGACGATTTTCCGTTGCTGCTGGTTGATTGGTATCGCGAGCGCTATTTCAATACCGTAACGCCGCTCGGCGACATCCCAACGGCAACGTTTTTTGATGAGCATGCCAGCAGCCGCATTTGGGTCATCGGTTACGGCTACGATGACCGCGACGGATTTCGCGCGCCCGCGGTGAAGGCGCAGGATGTGACTGCGAACCTCGGCGAACGCGCGCGTATCGTGGAAAAAGGCTACGCTCGCGCGGTGGCTCCGCGTTTCCGGACATGGAAAGAGCGGCTTACCGGCCATCCCACATACACGCACAAAGTCGGATTGTTTCTGATTGAATCAGCCACCTAATATGGAAGAATCCTGCATCGTGTGCTGGGGGAGCGCGCATCGGAAATATCACACCAAAAAATCGTTTGACGTCTGGGAGTGTACGCTCTGCGGACTGTTGCGTTTGTGGCCGCTGCCGACGCCGCAGGATTTGGAGCGCTGTTATGGCGAGGGTTATTTTAACGGAGACGCATCGTGCGACGGGTACATGGATTATGAGTATGAAAAAGAGGTGACGCGCCGCGCGATGGAGAAGCATCTGGAGTTGATTGAACGTCACGTGCCGCGCGGTTCGCTGTTTGAGGTAGGCGCGGCAACCGGTTATTTTTTGTCGCTTGCGCAGGAGCGCGGATGGCAGATTGCCGGCGTTGATATCTCGCATTACGCCGCCGCGCAGGCGCAGGCGAAAGGATTGCCGGTCGCGCAGGGCGGGACGGAGGCGCTGGAGCGCGGAACCGAGCGCTATGACGCCATCGCGCTCTTTGATGTGATTGAACACTTTTTGTACCCATTAGAAGACATACGGCGGATGGCGGCAGCGCTCCGGCCGGGTGGCGTGCTCGCGTTTGCCACGCCGAATCGCGGGAGTTTGTTCGCGCGGCTCATGGGCAGGTTTTGGCACGCCATCGTCCCGCCGCAGCACGTGTTTTTGTTCAGCCACGAACATCTGGACGCATTGCTGGCGCGGTTTGGGCTTCGGGTGGTTGCGCGGCGTTCCGCAGGCAAATGGTTCACCGTGCAGTACCTCTTTCGCGTGCTCTACACGTGGCTCGGCTGGCGGCCGCTCTATCATTTCGCCGAACGCATCGCCGGCACGCGGCTCGGACGGCTCTCGTTCCCGCTCAATCTCGGCGATACCATGTTCATCATTGCCAAGAAAAACGAGTTGTAGTACGATGATGGCTCACCTATGTCTGCCTTAAAAAACAAAAAACTTGCCGTAATGGGCGCCGGAATGGTGGGCGGCTCGCTCATTAAGTATTTTGAGAAAAGAGGATACGGTTTTGTCATTTACGACCCGCCGAAAGGATTCGCCGATGTGGCGGCGTTGAACGCCGCAGAGGTGGTTTTTGTGTGCGTCCCCACGCCGTTTGAGGAGGAGAAGGGGTTTGACCTTTCCTATGTGGAGAATGCGCTCGCCACGTTGGCCGGCGAGAAAATCGTGGTAATAAAATCCACGGTGGTGCCGGGCACGACCGCGCGATTGCAAGAGGAATTTCCGCAGCACCGCCTGTGTTACAATCCGGAGTTTTTGACCGAGGTGACGGCTGACCAGGATTTTGCGTTTCCCGACCGGCAGATAGTGGGATATACGGAGCGCAGTTTTTCCGTGGCAAAAGATATTATGTTGCTCATGCCACAGGCGCCGTTTGAGCGCATCGTGCCGTCAACGGCCGCGGAGATGATTAAGTATTTCGGCAACACGTGGTTTTCCACGAAGGTGGTGTTTGCCAATCAGATGTATGATTTGTGCCAAAAGCTGGGCGTGGAGTATGACACGGTGAAAGACGCGGTGGCGGCGGATAAACGCATCGGGCCGACCCATTTGGAAATTTTTCACGACGGCTATCGCGGTTACGGCGGCAAATGTTTGCCCAAAGATACGCGCGCGCTTATTCAACTGGGAGACAAACTGGGCGCGGAGTTGGAACTGCTGAAAATGGTTGAGTATATCAACAACCGGCTGGTGAAACAGTCGGAACTTGACAGGGATAGGTAGTTGTGGCATTGTATTTTTGTTGTCCTGCAAGGTGCAGGAGAGCCGTGCGCGGCGGGTTCCGCGCAATACCGATGACCTGTTATGTATCCGTGACATCCCGGGCCGGGATGAGCGGTGGATTAACAGGTTGGAGGATAGGACATGGGAGACGCTCCTTTTCAGCAGATTACCGATAGCGAGCTGGTGGAGCTCATTGAACGGCGCAGTCCGCACCACAAGCGGTGCATCAGTCGCGGGGAGTTGCGCGCTTTCATGGACGGCCGCCTCGTCCCTCGTGACGCGGCAGCCGCCGCGGCTGGCGAAGGCAGGGTCATGGACATCTCCTCGCTCGTCGAGGCGATGATCCAGCATGGCGTCCACAAGGTGACGGACAGCGGGAAGAGTGACGGTAGCCGGGGCATGGGTGCGGCGAAGTACCGCAAGCTCTGGCCGAAGACGGTCTCCCAGCCGCCGGAGTACATGGGTCGGTTTGACCAGGTGCTCCTCGTGGACACCACGGTGGAACTGGCCGCTTTGGTGAAGTGCGGCAATACGGTGGTCTACACGGACCCCGCATCCTGCAAGGACGTGGTGTCCTGTCCCACCAAGGAAGACGGCACCCCGCTCACGCGGTACGCCATCTTCTTCCAGGACGGCGTCAGGAACAATGGCCGCTCGGTGGAGGACTGTCGCGATACATTCACTCCTGATGAGGTTGGTCTCGTGACGGTGGAGGGTCTCCACCTCCCCATCCAGTACGAGTCCGTCCTCCGTGACCACGGTGTGGACCTCCCCGGTTCGCGGAGCGAGGATTGGAGCGCGCCGTGCGTCGTCTGGTTTGGTAGCGGTCGGCCGAGGTTCGGCACCGACGGCGTCCGGTACGGGGATTCGGGCTCTGGTTCCGCGTCCCGCGGGAGTGTAGTCATTCCTGTGACCTAACAGCCCGCAGATTCATTCCCCACGATTGCTCATGCAGTCGTGGGGAGTTTTTTTTGTTGTGTCATTTCATGTTATTGCGAGTATAAATGTCATTGCGAGGGCCGATGAAATCGGCCCGAAGCAATCTAATTAGATTGCTTCGCAGGGCTCGCAATGACGTTAGATTGCTTCGTCGGGCCCCGAAGGCCTTCTGGGCTCTTCTCGCAATGACAAACACACATTGACGCTCAACAAACCAACTGTTAGAATAGCCGCATTATGCAGTATCTCGTAACCGGCGGGGCTGGATTTATTGGCACGAATATCGTGGAGGCGCTTTTGACGCGCGGCGATAGTGTTCGCATTCTTGATGATTTTTCAACCGGCAAACGCGAACGCGTGCCGGCTGCCGCGGAATTGGTTGAGGACACTATCACCAATCTTGAAACTTGCCGCCGCGCATGTGAAGGCATTGACGGCGTATTCCACACCGCCGCGCTCGCGCGGATGCCGCGCTCCATTGAAGACCCCATCGGCACGAATGACGCCAATGTGAACGGAACGCTCAATATGCTTGTTGCCGCGCGCGACGCCGGCGTAAAACGGTTTGTGTTCAGCGGTTCGTCATCGGTGTATGGCGTGCAAGATACGCTGCCATTAAAAGAAGATATGAAACCGCGGCCGGGCAATCCGTACGCGCTTCAGAAACTCGCGGGAGAAGAATATTGCCGGCTGTTTTGGGAGTTGTATCATTTTCCAACCGTGACGCTGCGGTATTTTAATGTATATGGCGGGAAATATCAGACGACGGATGGCGCGTACGCGTTGGTGTTCGGCATTTTCATCCGGCAGAAACGCGCGGGCGAACCGCTTACGCTCTGCGGCGACGGCGAATATCGCCGCGATTTTACGCATGTTGATGATGTCGTTCGCGCGAATCTTTTAGCGATGGGGAGCGAAACGGTTGGACATGGTGAGGTCATCAACATCGGCGCGGGAGATAATCACACGGTGAAAGAGCTGGCGGCGCTCTTGGGCGGCCCCACCACATTCATTCCGCCGCGTCCGGGCGATGCGCGGGATTCACTGGCTGACCGCGCGCTTGCAAAAGAACTTTTGGGCTGGGAGCCATCCGTGCCCTTTGAAGACGGCGTGCGCGGGACGCTCAAGGAATTGGGATTATCGTAATCGCCATCCAATGCGAAGTCCTTCCCATATCATGCGGCGATTCATTTTTGAATGGCCGTTGTAGCGGTCGCGAAAAACGACTGGTATTTCTTTGAATCGCGCGCCGGCGCGATGCGCGTGATGCTTCATTTCAATTTGGAAACCGTAGCCGTCGGATTGTATGGCGTTAAAGGGTATCGCCTCAAGAATGGGACGGCGATATCCGACGAAACCGGCCGTGATATCACGAACGGGCAGCCGCGTTAGGGTCCGGGCATAGATATTGGCGGCGTGTGAGATGAGGCGGCGGTGCCATGAAAAGTTTGAAATGTCTCCGCCATGCACATAGCGCGAACCGATAACCACATCGTGCTCGCGGAGAGCATCAAGCAATGCCGGCAGGTAGCGCGGATGGTGTGAAAGGTCGGCGTCCATTTCAAACACCGCTTCTGTTGCGGGGTCGGCGAGCGCGGTCCGGAATCCGTCAAGGTACGATTGCGCGAAACTCCGCGGGCCGTGCCGTTCCAGTACGCTCACGCGCGGATGAGTACCAAATGTGTTCATCACAATCGCGGCCGTGCGGTCAGGCGATTGGTCATCCACCACGAGCAGACGCACATCTTCTGGGGCGTATTTAAAAATTTCCTCGATGGTTTGTACGATGGATTCCGCCTCGTTGTAGGTTGGAATGACGATGACCGTTTTCATGTTGTTCGTTATTTATTCCGGGCTCGGGAGCTATTTTGCTCGGTATTTCGCGCCTCTCGGGCATGCACCGCCGAGGACCGGTAGTCCGCCGCCCAGCGGGCGGC
>JBBTYK010000037.1:0-5707 GCA_038061815.1 Patescibacteria group bacterium
GAGGCCGCCGACAGATGGTGTATTGCGACTATGCGAGGCGGCCGAGGCCGGTTCCTCGCCTATAAGGCGAGGAAGGCGAGTTCCTGAGCCGAGAAAAATCCGCTCCCGAGCCCGAAATAAATCCGCAGTCAAACTATGACCATCATCATCCCCATGGCCGGCGAGGGTTCGCGATTCCGCGATGCTGGCTACCAATTACCCAAGGCGCTCGTGCCGGTTTCCGGAAAACCGATGATTGTTCGCGTTTTGGAATCCTTGCCGCCGTCTGACCGCATCGTGTGCCTCGTGCGGCAGGAGCATATTGACCAGTTCCACATAGATGAGCTGATTAAACAACACGCGCCGAACGCCGTGATGGTGCCGATTGCGCAAACCACGGAAGGCCAGGCGTCAACCTGCATGCTCGCCAT
Organism: Patescibacteria group bacterium; assembly: GCA_038061815.1. Lineage (GTDB taxonomy): Bacteria > Patescibacteriota > Patescibacteriia > Magasanikbacterales > JBBTXJ01 > JBBTXJ01. The sequence continues at coordinate 411 of JBBTYK010000037.1, forward strand.
GCCGCATGTCGCGCCTGATGAGCCGCTGTTCATCGCCGCGTGCGATAACAGTTTTCTCTATAATAAAGAACGCCACGCGCAACTGGCGGATGACCCGTCGGTGGATGCAATACTCTGGACGTTCACGCGGGACGCGCTCCTGACGGCAAAACCGGAGGCATGGGGATGGGTGAAATTGGCGGCGGACGGGCTCACGATTGACGACATGTCCGTCAAAGTGCCGGTGTCTGCTGTTCCGTTCAATGACCACGCAGTGGTTGCCACGTTTTATTTCAAGCGTGCTGGCGATTTTGCGGCCGCGTATGAAAAAATGGTCGCGGCGAACCACAGAATCAACAACGAATTCTACGTTGATGCGATGCCTATTTTCATGAAACAGCTCGGCAAACGTTCGGTGATTTTTGACGTTGATTTGTATGTGGGGTGGGGGAAACCGGCAGATTTGTATGCGTATGATGCGTGGGAACACCGTTGCCGCATGGGCACTGGCATGGATGACCCTGCCTATCCGCGGTGGAAACAATTTTTTGCAACCCTGCCTCGGTGATATGCACGCGCTTGCCGCTTCCCTCAAACGCCATCTCTCGGTGCTCCTGCTGATTGCGGTGACGCTCTTTTTTATGGTGGGCGCGCGGATGTATTACAACAACTATTTTTACGGCCGCTATCACGTGGATGAGTACCACACCGTGCAGCAAGGACTGTATTTTATCGTGCACGGCGCGGTGCAGAACTTCCGCGTGCAGGAAAGCGTGCGGTGGCTTGTCCGGCTGTCATATCCGTATGCGCTTTTGTCCATGAACACGCACATGGGCGGCAATGTGTGGATTGACGATTGGGATTACCCGGGCCATCGGTATATTATTCGCACGATGGTGGATTCCTACGTTCCTGATGCGATTAAAAACGACCCGAATTTGCGGGATTTTCTGCAGGCGCTCCGTGTGCCGTATATTCTGTTCGTTGCCGCAAGCGTTTTTGTTTTGAGTTATGTGTTGTTGCGGCGGCGGTATTACCTCACGGCCTTTGCGGTGCCGGTGGCGCTCGGCGTCAACCGATTGCTGATTAAAGAACAGGGTCTTTTTTACGTGGAACCGGCGATGCTCGCGGCGATTGCGCTCGTGACAGCGGTGTACGTGCGGGCGATGGCGAACGAGACGCGGTTCACGTGGCGGCAGACGGTTGGACTCGCGGCGCTTACGGCATTCATGGTTTCCACTAAGTTTTCAACAGCCGTCTATGCGCTCCTGCCGATGCTTGCGCTGTGGTGGCAGCCGACTGATGCGCGCGCGCGATGGCGACACGTGGGACTTTTTGTTGTGACGCTCGCGGGATGGTACGTCGTAATTAACTTTCCCGCGTTTACCAGTCTCGCAAGCTTTAATCAGTTTCTCCATGATTTCAGCTCCAATTTTTGGCAGTACGCCGCAGGCAGCCGCGATGCGTACACCGTGGCGCCCGGCGTGCCGCATTTACAGCTCATCATAAAACAATTCGGTTCGTTGTTCGGACCGGCGCTCTACGCCGTGCCAGTACTCCTTGCGTTTGCGCTCTGGCGCGGCTCGCGTACTGAACGGCGCATCATCGTTCCGCAAATCATCGTGCTGGCACTGACTGTGGCGTCGCTTGCCGGCCAGCGCATTTATTTTGAACGCAACGTCATTCCGTTCTATCTCACGTTTATCGCGCTCACCGTTTTTTCGGTGGAGATACTCCATCGCATTCTTTGGGAGCGCCGCGCGCTGCGCCGCTGGGTCGTGGCGGGATATGCCGCGCTTGCGGTGGCGGCGGTGGCGGGCGTGATTATCGCGAGCGGCGGCATGCAAAAATTCACGTTCCAGATTTCGCTCACGCCGCGAACAGGCTTTTTGCGAAACGTGAACGAGATTATGGAGGAACGCAAACCGGCCGCGCTGTATACGGTTGGATTTGACGCTGAATTTTTTGAGGGACAGCCATATCGCGACCGTTTGCAGCAGCTTCCCGAAGCGCCCGAGCCGCTGCACAATAATAACTACGCGGCGTATGAGGATGTATTTCGCGTGTTGCCGAAAGAGAGTGTGATGTTGGTGAATCGCCGCGGCAACAACAAGCACGTGAGCAATTACATCGCGCCGAAATATTTTGTCAAAAACCGGCAGCTCGGTTCGTATTATGTGTTCTTTAACGATTAGGTCATTGCGAGGAGGCGCCGCGCCGACGAAGCAATCTCATTAGATTGCTTCGCTTCGCTCGCAATGACAAGAAGAATCGCAATAACAAAATATATGAAATTGTCCATCGTCATTCCTTGCTACAACGAAGAGGAGAGCGTGCCGAAATTGCTTGAGAGCATCGGCGCGGCTGTCACTCGGACGGATGTGGAGGCGCTTATCGTGGATAACGGTTCTACCGATGACACCGCCACCGTGTTGGCGACGCTCGCGCCGCAGTATCCCATGATTCGCACCGTGAACGTGCCGGTGAATCAGGGGTATGGTTTTGGCATCCTGTCTGGCCTGCGCGAAGCGCGCGGCGAATACATCGGCTGGATGCACGGCGATTTGCAGACGCCGTTTGTAGATGCGCTTCGGGCGCTTGAGGTAATAGAAGCGCACGGCAATCCAGACGATATTTACGTCAAGGGCTTGCGGCAAGGCCGTTCGCTGTTTGATTTGTTTTTCACCTACGGCATGGCGGCATTTGAAACGCTGTTGTTGCGCACCGCGCTATTTGACATCAACGCGCAGCCGAACATTTTTCATCGCAGTTTTTTTGAAAGCTGGACGAATCCGCCGCACGATTTCGCGCTTGACCTGTATGCGTACCATCTCGCCAAAAAACAGGGGCTTCGTATCGTGCGCGTTCCCGTCACGTTCCCAAAACGCGAGCACGGGACGTCTCATTGGAACACGAGCGTGCTCGGTAAGTGGAAATTTATCAAACGAACTATTGCATTTAGTCTTGTGCTTCGTAAGCGCCTAGAGAGGTGATTTATGTGCTGGTATTGACAAAAACCGATACGCGCGGTATAGTAGTTTCTTCATGACAAGAAAAGAAGATGCACACGTGAGTTTTAACGAACTCGGCATAGGACCTGAATTGCTTGCGGCGCTTGCCGAGCGTAATTTTGCGCACCCGACGCCCATTCAGCGCGATGTAATTCCGATTGCGTTAAAAGGCGCGGATGTCGTTGGCATTGCAGAAACAGGCACGGGCAAAACGCTCGCTTTTGGCGTACCAATGCTTGAGCGTCTCATGACGCGCGGCGGGCAAGGACTTATCCTGCTTCCTACGCGGGAATTGGCGCTTCAAGTTGACGAGGTTTTGCAAAAATTCGGTCAAAAACTCGGACTCCGCACTGCCGTGTTAATCGGCGGCGCGTCCATGCACACGCAACTCAAAATGTTGCGCGAGAAACCGCATATCGTTATTGCAACGCCCGGACGGCTTGCGGACCACCTGCGTCAAAAAAGCTACGCGCTCACGCAGATAAAAATAATCGTGCTTGATGAAGCAGACCGCATGTTTGATATTGGTTTCCTGCCGGAAATTAAACGCATTCTTTCCGCCGCGCCGTCTGAACGCCAAACCATGCTTTTTTCCGCAACGATGCCGTCCGCGATTGCGGAAATTGCGGTGCGTCACATGCGTTCGCCGCTTCGCATTGAAGTGGCGCGCGCGGGTACTGCCGCCGCAAACGTCAAACATGAAATATACGTCGTGGCGAAAGACGCAAAAATGCAGCTTTTAGATAAATTGCTCGCGGATAATCCGGGAACGGTGCTGGTATTTTCGCGCACCAAACATGGCGCAAAGAAAATTGCGGCAGGCGTGCGCGCCATGGGGCATACCGCCGCTGAAATTCATTCAAACCGTTCGCTCGCCCAGCGCCGCGCCGCGCTTGAAGGATTCAAACACGGCACCTATCGCGTGCTGGTTGCAACGGATATTGCGGCGCGCGGTATTGATGTGCGCGGCATTGCCTTTGTCGTCAATTATGATTTGCCGAGCACGCCGGAAGATTATGTGCATCGCATTGGCCGCACCGGACGCGCCGGCGCGAGCGGTTCTGCGATATCTTTTGCAACGGTGGACCAAAAAGGCGATGTGCGGCAGATTGAGCGGCTGATTCAAAAAACGATTCCGCGTGTGGAACTTCCGGTTTTGCCTCCGCGGCGCGCGCCGATTGATATGCCGATTGCCACTGGACAATCTCGTCGTTCTGGGGTGCGTTCTGGGCGTAAATCACATGAATTTTCTCGTTTCAGACATCAAAAAAACAACGGTCGGCGTCGTGGTTTTCGGCGTCAGTAAACATTTTGCCGTGTGGCGTTATCGGAAGGGTGTGTAATGCTGTGGCGTCAAAATAAAAACGCCCGTTGATAACGGGCGCGTGCTCACGAATAGTCCACTGTGTCACCGCAGTCTGATGCGGTGCCGCCACTCCACGCGGAAGCCTTTGAGTGTAGTGCGCGGCACCGTTGCATGGTGTTGGCGTTTTGGGCCGTCGCATTGCCCGCGAACATTGACAGCAGTTACGGATAGTTGGTATAGTTTATTATATGGATACGATGTTTAAAAACAAAGAAATACAGTTCACCGCTGAAGTTTGGAAAGAGGGTGCCCTCTATGTTTCTTATATACCACAACTAGATATTTCTTCATGTGGCAATACCATAGATGAGTCCCGTAAAAATATCCGCGAGGCCGCCGAGCTTTTTATTGAAGGACTTGAAAAAAACGGCACACTTGCGCAGGTGCTTGAAGAGGCGGGTTTTGCGTCAGGTGACGGCTGGAAAGCGCCGGAGTTTGTGGCGTTTGAAAAAATGAAAGTGGCGCTTTCACTTTAGAGATATGTCTAAAATATCACCCGTTGATTATCGACGGTTGATTTGTATCTTTGAGAAAGAAGGTTTTGTTCTGAATCGTATCAGAGGCGACCATAGTATGTTTACTAAGGATGGCGTGGCGCGTCCGTTGGTGATTCCGCATTACGAAGCCGTGCCTGTTTTTATCGTAAAAAATTTATTGCGTACCGCCGGCATGTCAAGAGAACGATATTTTGAAAGACTTGATGAATGCTGATTTGACGATGAAAGGCAAGTATCGCATACCACATGAGATTTAATTAATGAAAATCTATGCCTGAAATAGCGAAACAGTATGAAGAAGCGGAATTGCCCGCCGAGTGGGATGTGCTGAACGGCCGCTATCGCCGCTTGCGCGAGCTGGGACGCGGCGGCATGGGCGCGGTGGATTTGGCGTTGGATGAACAAACGGGACGCGAGGTGGTGGTAAAACGCATCCTGCCGGAA
>JBBTYK010000038.1:0-5478 GCA_038061815.1 Patescibacteria group bacterium
GCGGGGCTCCAGAATGACAATCAGGACAACCACTCCTTTTTATGCGCGAGGAGGTACTGCTTTGCCGCCTCGTAGTCGTTAGGAATCACACCCTCAAGGATGGCTTCCTCAATGGCACGTTTGATTGTGCCCACTTCTTTGCCCGGTGTCAAGTTGCAGAGCGCCATGATTTCCTCGCCGCGCACCGGCGATTGAAACGCGCGCAACCGGTCCCGTTCACGCACTTCTTCAATGCGGCGCACGAGTATTTCATAATCCTTTTCGCGCTGCGCAAGTTTTTTGGGATTCTGCGTGGTGATGTCCGCGCGATAGAGCAAAATGAGGTCATCCAGCCAGTCGCCCATGTTCACGATGATGCGCCGCACTGCAGAGTCCGTCACGCCTTCCGCGGTGATGACTTGCGGACGCAAATGCCAGCGAACGAGTTTACGGATATATTTGATGCCATCCGCGTCCAGCCGCAACCGACGACCGATTTCAGTAATCATGCGCGCGCCCACCACCTCATGCCCGTCAAACGTCCATCCGCGCCCTTCTTTCAGCCGTTTGGTGGGCGCTTTGCCAACATCATGTAAAAACGCCGCAAGTCGGAGCAACGCATTCTCGGTGAGCGCCGCCATCTGGTCCGTCACTTTAATGCTGTGCGCCAACTGGTCTTTGTGATGCTGTCCGCCCACAAATTCAACGCCGTGCAACACCGCAACCTCCGGCGCAATGTACGCCAACAGGCCGGTGGCCAACAGCATGTTGAGCGCCTCGGACGGTTTCCCCACCGCAAGCATTTTCAACAACTCATCGCGAATGCGTTCCCATGAAACAATCTCAATGCGTTGCGCCTCTTCTTTGATGCCGCGGAGTGTTGTGCCTTCAATGCCAAAACCGAGTTGCGCGGCAAACCGAATGGCGCGGAGCATACGGAGCGGGTCATCGGAAAAAGTCTCGGACGGCTCAAGCGGCGTGCGGATTATTTTTCGTTCAATGTCGCGCTGACCGTCAAACGGGTCAAGATATTCGCCGAAATGTTCTTTATCCAAATGCATGGCGATGGCGTTGATGGTAAAATCTCGCCGCGCCAAATCTTCCGCGATATTCTGCACGCGCTCCACTTTCGGTTTCCGCGAATGCTTTTCGTAGGACTCCTTGCGCGCTCCCGCGAATTCAACGGTATAGTCGCCAACCTGCATGCGCGCGGTGTCAAAATCCTCAAAAAATACTTCGTGTTCCGCTTTGAGCGGCGCAATAACATTGCGCGCGAACGCAACGCCGGAACCGTCAACCACCATATCTATATCCTTGCATGGCCGCTCCATAATGCGGTCGCGCACAAAACCGCCCACCGCGTACACAGCCGTTTTTTCTTTCGCCGCAATCTTGGCAATCGTTTGCAATATCTTTTCGGGAGTCGTCATAGGACAAACAATGCGAGAATAACGCCGCCCAACACAACCCGATACCACACAAACACGGTCAGGTGGTGCGCCACGACAAAACGCAACAAAAATTTAATTGCCGCAATGCCGGAAAGACATGCCGCAAGCGCGCCAGCCAACAGCATCCACCATGATTCTACACCCGCACCGGATTGCAACGCTTCCACTCCTTTGAACACAAACGCGCCAAAAAACACCGGAATGCCGAGCAAAAACGAAAAACGCACGGCCTGACTGCGGTCCAAACCGGCCATGAGCGACGCCATAATGGTGATGCCCGAACGCGACGTGCCCGGAATGAGTGAAACCGCCTGCGCAACGCCAATGCCGAGCGCATGATGCCAGCGCAACTTTTCCGCGCGTTTTAATTTCATGCCGCGCGCGGAACGCTGTTTATCCGCAAACCAAAGCGCGATGCCCCACACCACTAAACTGGCCGCCACGATGCGCGGGTCACGCAGCGCCGTGACGTATGGGTCAAGAAAAAAACCAACCGCAAACGCCGGTACGCTGCCCAGAATCAGCCAATAACCCAGCCGCCGTTCTTCATCATCGCCGCGCCCCAAAAGTCCGCGCGCAATCCGCACGATATCGTTCCAAAATACCACGAGGAGAGCAATGAGCGTTGCGCCGTGCAGCAACGCATCAAAAACCACGCCCTGGTCTTCCCAGCCAAAAAATCGCGGCAGCATCACCAAATGGCCGGATGAAGAAATGGGCAGAAACTCCGTAATGCCCTGCGCTAAACCGAGGACAATCGCTTGAACTAATGTCATAATTCACTGGTGTCCCGAAATGAAAACGCGTTGAGAAACCAATCAAGCGCGATGCGGAAGCGGTCGGGCCAACTGTACATCGTTACTAAGAATACCGCACGACGTATCAACCATGCAACCCTGCCCGTAAATCGCAACGGCCCCAGTTCCGCAATGCCGAACCAGTTGCCGATAGGAACCAACTCTCCCCGCAACCGATGGCGATACGGCACAAGTTCCTTTTTTCGCACCAACCGCCGCACGTTGCGCGCCACGCTTTTTGCTTCCGCCACCGCCGCCTGCGCCGTTTGCGGCACCACGCCCATGCCCGTATCGGCAATCACGGCGCAGTCGCCCAGCGCAAACACGCGCTCATCATCCACCATGCGCAAATACTCATTCACTTTAATGCGGCCGCGTTCGTCCAAATCTTCACGCGGCAACAATATATCCGCGTTGGATTGCACGCCGGACGTCCAAATAATGGTGCATGCGTCAAGATGGTCGCCGTTTTTCAAATGCACGCGATTTTTTTCCACTTTCGTCACGCGCGTATTCACAATAATAGACACACCAAGTTGTTTCAATTTTCGCGCGGCCTGCATTCCCACAAATTCCGAATGGCGCTGCAGCACGCGCTCGCCGCTTTCAATAATGGTAATCCGCACATCATCGCACGGGATTGCCGCATAGAGCGCGCGCATTTCTTTGCGCAACAAGTCGCCGATTTGTCCCGCAAGTTCCACGCCCGTTGCGCCGCCGCCGACAATCACAAAATGCACCTGCTGTTCACGCTCGGTTTTATTGCGCGCCCGCGCCGCGGCTTCAAAACAGGCAACCAGATGATTGCGCACCGCGACGCAATCATTCACGGTTTTGAGCGGTAACGCATATTCCGTCACGCCCGGCACGCCGAAATCGCTGGCGCGCGAACCAACGGCAATCACACAATAATCATACGGATAATTTCCCGCGTCCGTCACCACAAGGCGCCGGCCGCGATCAATGCGCTCCGCCTTCGCGCGCACAAACCGCTCATGACAGCAATCAATCATCTCGCGGAGCGGCTGGGTCACGTGATTCCGCCCGATGGAACCGGTGGCCAGTTCATGCAGCATCGGCGTGAACAAAAAATAATTTTTCCGGTCAATCAGCGTAACGTCAACGCCGCGGCGCCGGTGCATCAAACGATGCAACCGATGAAACGTCTCAATGCCGCCAAATCCGCCGCCGATGATAACAACGCGTGGTCTCGTCATACAAAAAATTCCCACAAACTGTACGCGGCCGCCAGCCCGAACACCGCGAGCAGCACTGCGGACGCCAACGGCGCATACCGCACATGGAATCGCCGCGGGCCGTAATCGGCCTCGCGCTGCACTTTCCAGTAAATGAGGACAATCAGTATCGCCTCAATACTGCCGGCCAGTGTCCCGGTGACGCCGACCACTTGAATAAAATCGCGCACGCCGAACGCAAACAGCGCCAGCGGCACCGCGACGGTGGCCGCCCACCCCAACCGCGGATTCCATCTAAAATCCCACTCATAAGTTTCGCGGAGCGCCGTGCCAATCGCGAGAAAACTCGTCGCCATCGCAAAAAACGCAAAGAGGTTGCTTACCACCCCCACCAGCGGACCGAGCGCTTCACCCAGCCCCACCGTAGCAATCGGCGTGGTCGCGTCACCGGTCACGCCCACGGTGACGGCGGCAAAGAGCGTGTACAACACCACAGGGATAGTGCTTGCGATAATCACCGCGCGGCGAAATAATCGGGCGTCGCCGCGCAACACCGCCTCCGCCACCGGCAACGCGCTCACGCCATAATACGCAAACAACAGCACGCCGTACGGCAAAAAGATATAGCGCCAATCAACCGGCGCCGCCAAATGCGCAACCGTGATATCCGGCGCCGCCCATATCACCAGTGTAATCACGAGCAAAAAAATCGCGCTCGTCATAAACAGTTCAATCACCTTCACCGTTTTGAGTCCGCGATACAGAAAAAACGCGCCAACGGCAAAAAACGCCGCGCTCCACGCCGCGCGCTCGCCTCCGAAAATCGCGGTCAGCGCCTCACCGGTCCCAATGAGATACGCCAACAGCGCGCCATACCCGCCCAAAAAAACCGCGGCGCCCATCAGCGCCTTGCCGGTTGTACCGAGATAGCGGCCGGCAAGGCCGGAAAGTTGAAGAGAAGTTTTTGTGCGCGCGACAATTTCGCCGAGCAGCACATGGAGCGCGAGCACAATGAGCCCCATCCCCAGAAGATACGCAATGCCGATTCCAAATCCCACTTGCGCCACCGCGTACGGAATGGCAAAAAGACCGGCGCCGACAATGGTGCCCACTATCACCGCGATTGCTTCAAAAAACAATACGCGCTGACTCTGCGGCAGAACAGACATGCTGATAATTATACCAAAAACAAAAGAACGCCGCACGGCGCTCTTTTGTTGTTTCGGTTATTTCTTTACGGTCGGGCCGGAATCGCCATCCTTAAACAGATACGGACGGCGGTCCGTGAGGAGCGACAGCCATGCGTTCAATCGCGTCACGTACGCAAAAAATTTCCCCTGATGTTTCCACGCCCACCCCCACCATCGTCCCAGAAATAGAATGTGCCACCATTGCACAACCTGCAAAAATCCCGCGAAGATGGCCCAAATATAGAGTGGCCATATGAGCACAAACATCCAGAAGATACGCGTAAAGAGTCTCACGCGAGACGCACGCTCCTCCATGGAGATGTCAATGCGAATAGGTTCCATAGTGAAACTTTAAGAATAAACGAGGTTAGTATTATACCACATACCGCGGGTGACTGTGACCCAGCGCCTTGCGCGCACGCAGTTCGGCAATCGCTCGCCGCTTCATCCGCATCACATTCAGGAATCCATCGCGCTTCACGCGCGCCAGCATATCCGCCAAAAACGTCCCTCCCAAAAAATGCGGCATAATGACGAACGATGCGCCCGCCTGATAAAGGCGCAACGCCTCTTCAATATCATGCGAAGTCACAAACACTCGCGCTCCTTTGCAATACCGTCGACCTGCCTGAAGCAAAAGCATGTTTATCTCTTCAGTCGGTATTGTAGATAGTATACACTGAACGCGCCGCCACGGCAACGAATGCAACAGTTCTTCATCTCCCGCATCGCCGTAGCGCACCGGCACGCCCTGCGCCTGCAAACGCTCAACCACCGCCGGGTCATAATCAATCACGAGCACCGGCGCGCGCGTTTTGCGGAAATACTCAACAATCGCATAGCCGATACGGTTGTGGCCAAACAA
>JBBTYK010000038.1:5578-7549 GCA_038061815.1 Patescibacteria group bacterium
ATTTGAGCCAAAGAAATGCCGGCAAAAAAATACGTGCGGCGCGTGTATCCCAGATGCCCCATGACGAACATCACGATAAGCGGCTTCGCGATAATCGCCAGCACCGAAAGCACCACCACCAACGGCCATAAGTCGGCCACTTGAGATAGGTCTGTTGAAAAACCGAGCAGCACGAAAAAAAGAATGATAAAAAAGTCGCGAATGCTCCGAAGCCGCGCGCCGATTTCAAACCGATACGCCGAAAGCGAGAGCGTGACACCCGCTAAGAGCGCGCCAACTTCAATTGAAAATCCTGACGTGTAAAACACGCCCGCCACCACAAACAGCCAAGCCAGCGACACAATAAACAGCAGTTCGCGCGAGGTGGCGATGGTGCGCGTCACGCGCGGCATCACATATTTGCCGATAACCGCAAGCACGAAAAGAAGCGCGACGCCGCGGAATGCGAGCTGAAAAATTTCTTCTCCGTCCATTGCGAGACCGGCGCTCGTGCCGGCCATGAGCAAAAAAATCGCAACCACGTCCTGCACAAGCAAAATGCCGACGGAGATGGAGCCGTGCAATCGCTCAAGCTGGCCGCGTTCGCCCAAAATGTGCACCACGATAATCGTGGAAGAAAACGCGAGCGCCGCCGCAATGTACAATGATGGAAGCGCATCGTAGCCGAAAAAACGGCCGGCCGCGTACGCGCACAAACCGATAAACGCAATTTGAATCGCGCCGGTCAAAAATGCCACGCGCCCGATTTTTTTCAGCACCGCGGGATTCAATCCCAGCCCGACGATAAACAACAGGAGCGCCACGCCAATCTGCGCAAGCGTCTCCATGGTCTCTCGTTCGCCGCCCATGATAAACGGCGATACGATAATACCCGTTGCGATGTACGCAATAATCAGCGGTTGGCGCAGCATCGCCGCTATAACTGATAACCCACCCGCCAATGCCACAATAAGACCAAGTTCCAAAAAAAGATTGGCCATCGCTTTTTAGTATATCACATACGCGGCGCGCGTTCACGCGACAGCGCGCCGTTCCGTTGTTTCCGCCGCCTGTCGCGATGTTTTCTTGCGGTCGGCAACCCAGCAATACGGTTCCTCGTCGTGCAATGACGAGTCCGCTGTCACCATGGCCTCTTTAATGGCCTGCGCCGCCTCGAGCGCCGTCTGATAACGCTTTTTCGGGTCTTTTTCCAGCAGTTTCATGACGATGGGTTCAAGCGGACTTGTTTTTTTATCCGCGCGCACTTCATGCGGCGGAACCGGCAGCGCGTCTAGGTGCATGTCCAGAATGGCCCGTTTATCTTTACTGCGAAACGGAAACTGTCCGGCAATCATGCGGTACATAACCACGCCCAACGAATACAAATCCGAACGGCGGTCATATTTCTGTTCAGCGATTGATTCCGGAGCAAGATAATAGGGCGTCCCGATGACGTATTCAAAATCCGTAAGCCGCTTTTCGGCCCGTCCGCCCGCGCGCGCAACCTCGCGGGCGGTGCCGCGCGGCGGCGTTTTAGAGGATGCATCCACGGTTTCCAGTTGCGCGACGCCGAAATCGCCGACGCGCACGCGCACATCGCCCCGCTCCGGATGCTCGCCGCTATGCAAAAAGATATTTTCCGTTTTTACATCGCGATGAATCACGCCGCGTTCGTGCGCCGCCTCAAGCGCCAGACACACCTGCAGCGCCACCGACGCGCTGAATCGGTCGCTGGGGATGCGCTCTCTGTTCAGTTGAGTAAATAAATCCGGGTCTTTTATGTATTCCATGATGAGCGCCTTGCCGCCGTCAGGCATCGCCGCGACATCATAGACCCTCATGATAAAAGCTCGCCACAGCACGTCGCCTTCGCCGGTCTCAATGAGCGCTTTAATCTCGCGCTCAAAACGCGCCGCGATTGTTTTATCTTGCAAACGTTCCGGCAGGATGCGTTTTACCACCACCTCGCGTCCCGTTTGTTCATCCAACGCC
>JBBTYK010000039.1:0-23479 GCA_038061815.1 Patescibacteria group bacterium
AAGTTCCGACGCGCACGAATGGCATAACGGTCTGATGACTGTCTCACCAAGGGACTCGGCGAAATTGCAATATCCGTGAAGATGCGGATTACCCATAGCTGGACGAAAAGACCCCGTGGAGCTTTACTGTATCTTGGCGTTGGGTCAAAGCATGAGATGTTTAGAATAGGTGGGAGTCCTGCCGCAAGGCAGGACACCAGTGAAATACCACCCTTCTCGCGTTTTGATTCTAATCGAACTCCGTGAATCCGGAGGGCGAGACAGCGCCTGGTGGGCAGTTTGTCTGGGGCGGACTCCTCCTAAAATGTAACGGAGGAGTTTACCAAGGTAGGCTTGGCGCGGATGGAAATCGCGCTGGACGTGCAAACGCATAAGCCTGCTTTACTGCAAGACCTACAAGTCGCGCAGTCACGAAAGTGGAAGTTAGTGATCCGACCGTACGAAATAGGACGGCGGAAGCTCATCGGATAAAAGTTACCCCGGGGATAACAGGCTAGTCTGGTCCAAGAGTCAATTGGGCTCCCCTTGATCGCAAGGTCAAGGTAAACTGTGACTCAAATCGTGGAAGTCCTCTTGTGATGATATACTATCATTACAAAGGATAATCACGAGGGTAAGATAGTTTGTTTCTATGGAAACCATACGAGCGCGCAACGCTCGACTTCGTCAGCTGACTCAACGACAGCAGGAGGTCATTAAAGGGTCAGTTGCGATTAAACACTCAATGCTTCTCTCAAGAAGAGAATCAAACATTGATACATATCCTAGAAGCTAAACTTGGCATCAGCGCAACACTTAATCGAGACAAGAAACAGTTTCGATTACGTGTTAAAGAGGTGAGTATGCCGCGCGTGCGGCAACTTGTCTCGCGTTTTATACTACCAAGTATGCAATACAAACTATCCCCGTAACGACTTCGAGTATTTCTTGAACGCGCAAGAGGCTCGAGACCCATCATGTAAGATGGGTAATATGTCACCATCTCGAAAGAGATGAAGGTATAGTCTATTTCGTAAGAAATTACGAAGCCACATCGACGACCAGGTTCGGCACCTCGATGTCGGCCCGTCGCATCCTGGAGCTGGAGAAGGTTCCAAGGGTCCGGCTGTTCGCCGGTTAAAGCGGCACGCGAGCTGGGTTCAGAACGTCGTAAGACAGTTCGGTCTCCTATCCGCTATGGGCATTGAAGAGTGAGAGGGCCACCCTCTAGTACGAGAGGACCGAGGGTGACAGACCTCTTGTGTACCAGTTGTCCCACCAGGGGCATCGCTGGGTAGCGACGTCTGGTTTGGATAAGCGCTGAAAGCATATAAGCGCGAAGCCGTCCTCAAGATTGCTCTTCGTTACAGACCCCCGGAAGACTACCGGGTTGATAGGCGCCAGGTGTAAGCCCCGCAAGGGGTTGAGCCGAGGCGTACTAATAGGTCAAGCGTATCACAGAAGCACAAAGTGGTGCTGGAAAAGAATTGAGTACAGTATTCTCGGTGCTCTTTGCGGTGGGGGTACACCCGATCCCATTCCGAACTCGGCAGTTAAGCCCGCCAGCGCCGATGGTAGCCGCATGGCAAGAGTAGGTCAGTGCCGAGAATACTGCACTCAATGAACAGAGAATCGTCCGTCAGGGCGGTTTTTTGTTATCCACAGCCCGTGCTTGGTGAACGGCGAGAAGTATGATATAGTATGATAAGTGCTATATTGAGCTATTTTATGAATCGTGAACGATTGACCATAACGCTCGCCGATGCAATTCTGCGAAAGATAGACTCTATCATTGATAATCAAACGATTCGCAATCGGTCGCATGCCATTGAGTACGCGCTGGGCCGATTTTTCTTGCCGCGCGCCACGAAGGTGGTGGTTCTCGCGGGCGGCGCTGGCGTGCACATGCGGCCGCTCACGTATGAAATGCCGAAGGCCCTGGTGCCGGTGCACGGCGAGCCGCTCCTCGGACACACCGTGCGCGCGCTTGAGGCCGCGGGATTGGAAGATATGACGATGGTTATCGGAACGCTCGGCAAAAAAATTCGGGAGCATTTCGGCGACGGAGCGCCTTACTCGGTGCAGACTGCGTACGTTGAAGACAAAAAAGAAAACGGCACGGCGCAGGCGCTCGCGGCGGTGCGCGGGAAGGTGGGCGCGGAACCGTTTCTCCTCGTGTACGGCGACGTGCTCGCCGACATTGATTGGATGGATTTTATTCATTTTCACCATGCGCATGGCGGGCTTGCCACGATGGCGGTTACGAATGTGCGCGAGCCGAAGACGTGGGGCGTTGTTGCGATGGACGGCACGCGCGTGACGCGGTTTGTGGAGAAACCGAATGGCGGCGCAACCAAATCGCACCTGATTAATGCGGGATTGTACGTGATGCATCCAGACGTGCTCGCCATGATTACGCCGCGCATGCGGAGTTTGGAGGAGGAGCTGTTTCCAACACTGGCGGCCAAGGGGGAGTTGCACGGTTATCATTTTTCTGGTAAATGGTTTGATGTGTCCACGCCCGCCGTGTATGAGC
The DNA here is from genome assembly GCA_038061815.1 of Patescibacteria group bacterium. Classification (GTDB taxonomy): domain Bacteria; phylum Patescibacteriota; class Patescibacteriia; order Magasanikbacterales; family JBBTXJ01; genus JBBTXJ01. Next base: position 2,516 of record JBBTYK010000039.1, read on the forward strand.
GGGCGCTCAAGGAGTGGCGCGCTCGATGAGTAAAATTGCCTCGCAAACAGGGTGTTTGCGGGGTGATGCAATCATCGAGGCCAACAAGGGAAGGGGAGAAAGACCATGGCAACGGAAGGGGTTGTTCGTTCGAGGCTGGGGACGTCAGTCTCGCGTGGCGTCCTCATTCTGGATAGGGACGGGAATCCGGTCGTGAACAGCGAGATGACCGCCGATGACGGGTTGGTGATGGACCCGGACTACTGGCCGGAGCCGCGTGAGCGCTGGGACGATGACGAGCAGGAGGGGGAATGATGGAGGCGCACGCGCACCCCCCGGCCTACACCATCCTCGTCCTGGACGTGGATGGAACGCTTCGCGGGCCGGGGGAACTGATCGGCGATGGGGTCGCGGAGTTTCTCCGCGAGCAGGCGCGGCAGGGCGTCGGTATCGTTCCCTGTTCCGGCAAGAGCGCAGAGGTGCTGGGCGAGCTCTTCCGGATGCTTGAGGTGCCGGTTCTCGCAATCGGCGCCGAGAACGGCGGGCACATCGTGTACGACCCGCGCGGTTCTGCGAAGAACGAGGTGTGTCCGGTTGACCAAGAGGAGTTGCGCGAAGCACGGGAGCACCTCGACCGCTGTCCCAAGTGCAACTCGTGGGTTGCCGAGGAAACGAAGCGGACCATCATCACGCGACGGTTCGGCACCCACGCTCGCGCGCTGGAGAAGGCCGAGCAGTGGCGCGCTCACGTGAGCCGCCTTCGCGCATTCCGTGGTCGGCCGATTGAGGTCTACACCTACCAGTGCGACGATGCCGTAGACCTCGTCGTGGACCCGAAGAACGTGCGCAAGGGACTGGTCATCAAGCTCCTGCGTGCGCGGTATCCCGAGGCGCGGTTCATCGTGGCGGGAGATGGTCTGAATGACCTCTCCATGCTGCAGGTGGGCAACGTGGTGTCCGTGTGTCCGGCGAACGCCGTCCCGGAAGTTCGGGATGCGGTGTGGCACGCGGGCGGCGTCATCGCGCAGGCGCAGTACGGCGCCGGCACGATGGAGGCGATTCGGCAGGTGCTTTCGTGGGACCGTTTGGGAGTGGATGGCGAATCCGCAGGCATTCCGGCGTAGGCGCTGGGACGCGAGGCGGTCTCCTGGGGGTGGATGCAGAGAGCTCTGTCCGCCCCCTTTTTTATTTTGTGAAGGTGCGGTATTCTGAAAGGTACTATGTTACACGTCATTGCATTGGATTTAGGAGGCACGTCGCTCAAGGGCGCGCTGGTGGATGAGAATGGCGCGATAGGTGTTCGCGAACAGCAGTCTACGGTTGGCGCGGATAGGGATGGTATCGTGCGCGCGATTGCGGAGATGGTGAAAAAATTGCAGGCGGCCGGCGGCGAGGTGGCGGGTGTCGGCCTCGGCATGCCGGGGCCACTTGACCCGTTTTCCGGCGTGGTTCACATCACGCCGAATCTGCCGTTCAAGGAGCCGTTTCCGATGAAAGAGACGTTGGAGAAGGAAACCAGTTTGCGCGTGTTAGTTAATAACGATGCGAATCTCGCCGCGTTCGGCGAATGGTGGAAGGGCGCAGCCGCGGGTGCGCGGAATGCCGTGATGTTGACGCTCGGCACCGGCATCGGCGGCGGATTGATTATTGAAGGGAAATTGTTCATGGGGAGTGGCGGGTTTGGCGCGGAATTGGGACATATCACCATCGCCAGCGACGGCCCGGCATGCGGATGCGGCGCGCTGTACGGATGTTTTGAGGCGCTGGCGTCCGGCACCGCGATTATACGCGCGGCGCAGGAGGAAATCAGCCCGAAAATTGATAACGCTGAAGCTGTGGCGAAGTTGGCGCAGGATGGCAACGAGGCGGCGCGCGCGATTTGGGAGGACGAGGGCAAATGGCTCGGCATCGCGATTGCGAACTACCTCAACATTTTTAATCCCGATGTCGTGATTATCGGCGGCGCGATTGCCGCGGCGTGGCCGTTGTTTGAGCGGCGTATGATGGAGGAGGTGAATGCGCGTGCTTTTGCCGTGATGCGCGAGCACGTGAAGGTTGTGCCGGCGGCGCTGGGGAATGATGCGGGGATTATTGGCGCGGCGCGGATGTCGTGGGATGCCCATTGACGGCGCTTTTTTGTTGTGGTTAGATGGAGGCTGCATCACCCACTTATTTATGGACCAACTCCATGCTTTTTTTGAGGGTTTGCCGAACCGCCGTGTGCTGGTGGTGGGCGACATTATGGTTGACTGGTACACCTACGGTTCTGTGAACCGCGTTTCTCCCGAGGCGCCGGTGCCGGTGCTGCACAAAACCGGCGAGAAGTTTTTGTTGGGAGGCGCGGGCAACGTGGCGTACAACGCGGCGAAACTGGGCGCGAGAGTGACGCTTGCGGGAACCGTCGGTGATGACGTCCACAAGGAGACGGTTTTTTCGCTTCTGCGCGAACACCGTATCGGCGCATGTCTCTTGATTCACCGTGAAAAACCCACCATTATTAAACATCGCATGGTGGCAGGGAGCTTTCATCAGCTGTTGCGCGTTGATGAAGAGGACGCGCATTTTTTGGATGACCGCGCCGCCGAGCAACTGATGACGCGTATTGAACCGTTGTTGGCGGCAAGCGATATTATTGTATTGTCGGATTACGCGAAGGGGACGCTGAACGAACATTTGGCGCAGCGGCTAATCGTGCGCGCGCACGAGCTTGGGAAATTGGTCATTGCGGATATTAAACCAAAAACAAAGGAATTTTTCCGCGGTACGGATGTGCTGTGTCCAAATGTAAAAGAAGCGCGCGAGATGGCGGGCGCAGATGATGATGTTGATGCCGAAAAGGTGGGACAACTGATGGTTGCGGATATGGGAGCGGCGCTCATTATGACGCGCGGCGGCGACGGCATCAGCGCGTTTACGAAGACTGGCGACCATACGCATATCCACGGCCGCAAAGTGCAGGTGTATGATGTGACGGGCGCTGGTGACACGGTCATCGCAGTTGCGGCCGTGGCGCTCGCAAGCGGTTTTGATTTGGTTGAGACGGCTCGCATCGCGAATGCGGCCGCGGCGATTGTGGTGCAGAAAGCGGGTGTGGCGGCGGTGGCGCCGGAAGAACTTGGCTCGGCGCTCGGCCATATGCAGCACCATGTTGAGGAAGTGGGCGTGGTGCCGAAAGTGTGGGGGTATGAAAAATGGCTGGAAAATAACGACAAGTATTGTTGCAAGTTGTTGGTATTGCACAAGGGATACCAATGCAGTTTGCATTATCATGAAGATAAGGACGAAATGTTTTTGGTTACGAAGGGCCATGTGCGTTTGGAGATGGGGGAAAAGGTTATTCACATGTACGAAGGGAATTATGTGCGTTTGGAGCCTGGTACGGTGCATCGATTTACCGGCATTGAAGATGCGGTGATTGTTGAGGTAAGCACAACGCATCGCGAAGAAGATTCGCACCGCATTGAAAACGCCAAACCGGTGATTGAGGAAATCACGAAGTATGCGGGATAACATCAAAACACAGGCGGAACTGATTGCGCTGGCGGAGCAGTTGCGCGCGCAAGGGAAAAAGGTGGTTGCCTACAACGGCAGTTTTGATGTACTCCACGCCGGACATGCCGAGAGTTTGGAGCGGGCGAAGGCATGCGGCGATGTGCTCATGGTGTTCGTGAACAGCGATGTGTCGGTGAAACGGTATAAGGGGCCGCTGCGGCCGCTCGTGCCGGAAGCGGAGCGCGCGGAGCTGGTGGCGGCGTTGCGTTGCGTGGATTATGTGACACTGTTTGACGAGCTGACGCCTAAAAAATTGCTTGGCGAATTACAACCGGATATTTATTGTAGCGGCCCAAGCTGGGGCAAGGATTGCATTGAGCGGCCGGTGATTGAGGCATACGGCGGGCAGGTGGTGGAACTTCCGATGCGCGGCAATTTGTCCACCTCGCATTTGCTCAAGAAAATTGCAGAGACGCACAACAAGCCGGTGGCGCGCGCGGTATTTTTGGACCGTGACGGCGTGATTAACGACAACGGCGACGGCTATACGCACAAAAAAGAAGATTTTGTTTTTTTGCCGCGCGTGATTGAGGCCTTACAACGGCTCGCGCAGACGGATTATAAAATTGTCATCTTCACCATCCAATCGGGCGTTGCGCGCGGGTTCTACACGGAAGCGGATGTGCATACGCTTCACGAATGGATGTGCGCGGAACTGGCGCGGCACGGCGCGCGGATTGACAAGATTTATTATTGTCCGCATCATCCGGATTTTACCGGCGATTGCGCATGCCGCAAACCGAAGCCGGGCATGTTGTTGCAAGCGGCGGATGAATTGGGATTGAGTTTGAATGACAGCTGGGTGATTGGTGACAGCGACAGAGACGTACTGACCGGGCGCGAGGTGAATGCGCGTACGATTAAAGTTGCCGGCCTGATGGACCCGGCGTCTAAAGTGGGCGCGCATCATGAGGTGGCGGATTTGTGGGAGGCGGTGGAGATTATTGCGCCTTCCGTTGGGGCAACGGGGTCCTTCGCCGAGACGGCTCAGGATGACAACGCGGTGGCGTCTGCGCGGCCATCTTTCCGCGCAAAGTATACATCGCTCGTACGCCGCATGATTGGCGCGGCTGTGCGCAAGCGGAGGGAAAAGCAATGGATTAATGCGGTAAAGACGTTATTTTTCTTGATTACGCTTCCGATTGAGTTCATTGGCGATGCGTTGTTTGTGTTGCGGCGTTTAGCGCCGCTCTCGCCGCCTGCCGCGGCGCGGAAAATCCTCATCGCTAAACCGGACCAGATGGGCGATGTGCTTTTTACCACCTTTTTGTTGCCGCAGATTAAGGCGGCGTATTCGGATGCGGAAATCCATTATCTCGTCACCGAACGCACGCGGCCGATTTTGGAAAACAATCCGCGCATCGCCAAGCTGCATCTCATGGATTATTTTTCCATCGGCATTGTACTCGGGCGCGGGAAGCATTCATTTGCGGAGACGGTGCGGAGTAATGTGCGGCTCGGATGGCAGACGCTCCGCGCGCTTCGGAACGAGCAATATGATATTATTATTAATGCGCGCGCGTATCCGCCGAGCAACAACTGGTTTTTGCGGCTCGCGCGGCCGCGGCATCTCATTTCCTTTGACATTTCCCTCTTGAGTTTTTTGGCGAACACGTGGGCGCGGTACGATTTGCTTGGGAGCGAGGAAGAAAATGTCGCGCGGCTCGTTGAAGCGTTGCCGATGCCGGCCTCTGCTCGCGCGCAACGCGCGGTTGAGTTTCACAATTTTGCTGATAGCGATGCAACGCGCGAAAAATTGCTGGCGCTCGGCGGCCCTGACCTAACGCAAGAACGCTATGCGGTGGTGAGTCCAGTCACCTTTGATGTGGAACGGTGTGTGTCAATAGAAACATGGGCGCGGCTCATTCGGTATTTGATTGAAGAAAAACAATTGCGCATCGTTATTTCTGCGCTCCCTTCGCACGCATCGTACGCCGAGGAGATTAAACAGCGCGCGGGATATGCCGACATCGTCATCACAACCGCGTTTTCATTGCCGGAACTCGCCACAATTATGCGTCATGCAAAACTGCTTCTCACAATTGATTCACTCCCCGCATTTTTGGGCGTGGCGGCCGGGACGCCGACGGTTGAGTTTGTCAATGAAGATGTGTGGTTTGTGAAGGGGTTGAGCAAAGAGCAAACGTTTGTTGAGGCGCGCTCCATTGTGCCGGTTGGCGCCAGTTTGAAGGCGGTATATCCGTTGAATGTTGACCCGGCAACCGTTATTGCGACTTTACATACCATCGTATGAGCGTTGCGCTCGTTATTTTAGCCGGCGGCAAAGGAAAACGGATGCAGGAGGAGACGGGGGATGACCTGCCGAAAGTGCTTCAGCCGTTTCGCGGCAAGCCGCTGATTCGCCATTTGCTTGACGGTCTTCGTGCGGTTGATGCGAGCATTGCGTGGCCGCCGGTGATTGTTATTGGTTACGGCGGCGAGCTGGTGCAAAAAGAGTTGGGGTCGGAGTATCAGTATGTGCGGCAAAAGGAGCAGTTGGGCACTGGCCATGCGACGCTGCAGGCGCGGTTGGTGTTGGAAGGGAAAGCCGAACACGTATTGGTATTGTACGGCGACCATCCACTCGTGCCGGTGGCGGTGGCGAATACCATTGCTACGACACATCTCGCGCATAATAATACGGTGACGCTTGCCACGGTAACGGTGGATAATTTTGACGATTGGCGCGTCGGATTGATGAACTACGGGCGCATGGTGCGCGATGCAGACGGCAATTTAGAAAAGATTGTTGAGTATAAAGATGCAATCGATGCCGAGCGCGCGGCGCTTGAGGTGAATCCGGGTTACTATTGTTTTCGCGCATCATGGCTCTGGCCGCATCTTGAACAGTTGCAGAACGTCAATGCGCAAGGCGAGTATTATCTCACTGATTTGGTTGGTATGGCGATGCGTGAGGGCGAGCGCGTTGAAACCGTATCGATTGATCCGCGGGCCGCGCTTGGGGTGAATACACTATCGGATTTGAAACGGATTGAGGCGCTCCTATGAAGGTGGTTGCCGATTTGCACATACATTCCAAGTATTCGCGCGCGTGTTCTAAAGAACTTGAATTGCCGAAGATTGCGAAGGCGTGCGAACGAAAAGGCATTAATGTTGTTTCAACGGGAGACTTCACGCATCCCGCATGGTTTGCCGCGATTCAGGAACAACTGCGCGAAGAAGGGGAGGGCATTTTTGTTTTGCGCGACGGTTCGAGCCGCACGAAATTTTTGCTTGGAACGGAGTTGGCGTGCATTTACACGCATCGCGATGCGGTGCGGCGATTGCATCTGTGCGTGTTCGCGCCGTCCATCGCTGCCGTTGCGCAACTGAACGAAACATTAGAGAAACGCGGATGCAATCTGCACTCGGACGGCCGGCCGATTCTCGGACTGTCTGCGAAAGCGTTATTGCAGACGATACTGGATGTTGACCAGCGGTTTGTGATGATACCGGCGCACGCGTGGACGCCGTGGTTCGCGGTGTTCGGTTCAAAATCCGGCTACGATTCGCTTGAGGAATGTTTTGAAGAATTGACGCCGCACATTCGCGCGATTGAAACGGGATTGTCCAGCGACCCGTTGATGAATCGGCGGCTGTCAAAACTTGATGGTATCACGCTCGTGTCTAATTCCGATGCGCACAGTTTGGATAATCTTGGCCGCGAAGCGAACGTGTTTGAGCTTGAGACCATAACGCAGCGCGCGCTGATGGACGCAATCGCCACCGGCGACCGCGCGAAATTTTTGTACACGATTGATTTTTTTCCGGAAGAGGGAAAGTACCACTATGACGGACATCGCGATTGCGGCGTGTCGCTTCATCCGCGCGAATCGCAGCGCGCGGGATGGGTGTGCCCTCGGTGTAAAAAACCGTTGACCATCGGCGTAATGAATCGCGTGGAGGAGCTGGCTGACCGTGCGGAGGATGCGGCGCCGATGGAGCGATTTGTCGGGTATAAAAAAATAGTGCCGCTTGCGGCGATTATCGCGGACATTGAATCGGTTGGCGCGGGAAGCAAGCGCGTGCGTGAACAGTGTAATCGTTTGCTGCGCGACGTCGGCAATGAATTTTATCTCTTGCTTGATGCGCCGATTGACGCGGTTGCACGATGCGCCGGACCAGTCATCGCTGATGCGATTATGCGCGTGCGTGAGGGGCGTATCACCGTTGAGCCCGGATATGACGGCGTGTACGGAAAAGTAAAAATATTTGATGATGAAGAACGAAAGAAACAAGCGCAGCAAGCGTTGCTCTGAAACATAAAAGCCCGTATCACGGGCTTTTATGTTTGTGCATCACGCACAATTACTTGCGGCGTTTGCGTGATGACTTGCGTTTGCGCGGCGCTGCGCGCTTTCGTCGGCGCGGCGCTGCGCGCTTTCGCGCGCGGCTGCGTACCGGGCGCTTCTTTGCTGCCTTTCGGCGTCGTCGTGCTGCCATAGTGCCCACCTCCCTTCACTAAAATTCAGTGAAACAATGATTTGTTTCTTAATGGTGCAGGAAATTTGTTGTGACAAGCATGGACAATAAATTTCCTGCATGTATAGTATATCGTGTTTTGCAAATGAATAGAATGAAAAATTTTTGTAACTGTGGATAAGTGACATTAACAAAAAAATAAAATTCCATTGCACAATGGAATTTTATTTTTGTGGGTCGGCCGGGGGTCGAACCCGGGACCTTGGGATTAAGAGTCCCCTGCTCTACCAACTGAGCTACCGACCCATTCGTGCGCCCGGAGGGATTCGAACCCCCGACCCTCTGATCCGAAGTCAGATGCTCTTCCACTGAGCTACGGGCGCATCCCCTCCGGCGCGTTATCGTTGTTTCAAGATGTTGATAGTCGGGCCTTTCCAGCGCTTTATGCGAAGCGCGTTTTCTGCCGCGGCCTCTTGTCCCTCTTGTTTGCTGGTACCATCGCCCTCCGCCACCAGTTCTTTATCCAAGAAAACTCCCACGACGAAATGTTTGTTGTGGTCCGGCCCTTCTTCTTTCATCACTTTGTACGTCGGCGTGACGCCCACGTGCTCCTGCGAGGATTCCTGGAACCGCGATTTCGGGTCAAGATACAATCCATCATCCAGCACGCGGCCCATGTTTGACCACACCCACTCCTCTATGAATTCTTTCGCGCCTTTGTAGCCTCTATCAAGATAAATTGCGCCGATGAGCGCCTCAAACGCGTTCGCCAGAATGTAGTCGCGCGCTTTGGTGCCGGTTTCCTGTGATTCTCCCTTGCTCAAATGGAGGTACGGTTCAATGCCGATTTTCTTTGCGATGCTTGCGAGCATCTTGGCGTTGACCAGCGCCGCGCGCCAGTTGGTGAGTTCGCCTTCCGGATTGCCGTAGGTGTGAAACAGCAGTTCCGTGATGACCAGTTCCAACACCGCATCGCCCAAGAATTCCAGCCGTTCGTTGTGGCCGAGCTCAAAATCTTTGTGTTCGTTCAGATACGAACGATGCACCATGGACTTATGCAAAAGGTCCATGTGTTTGAACTCAATGCCGATTTTCGCTGCGAGTTTTTCAACGTCTTTACGCATAGTTAGTGTTCTTCGGGTGCCGCCTTCTCCCCCTGCGCCACCATGTCGCGGTAGATTGCGCCGAGCACGCCGTTTATGAATTTTCCCGATGACGTCCCTCCGTATGTTTTCGCAATTTCAATCGCCTCGTTGATAGCCACTTTCGCCGGCATGGCGGCATCAAATTTTAATTCGTAGATGCCAAGGCGCAGGATGTTACGGTCAACAATCATAATCTGCTCCAGCGGCCAGTCCGGCGCGTAGCGGGTGATGAGCGCGTCAATCTCCGTTTGATTATCAAACACGCCGCGCAAGAGACCGTGTGCGAATTCAGCCTCTTTGGAGCCGGGCGCGAATTCTTTGAGCAACGTGTCCAGCGCCGCGGGCACGTCGTCATTTTTAAGACCGCGCAGGTCCCACTCGTAGAGTGTCTGTACGACGACCGAGCGGGCTGCGTGACGATTGGACATACCGGAAAGAGCTAAAAGGGAAACCGATGAAAAGGTTATACCTTCACATGCGCGCGGCCTTTGTAGGTGCCGCAGAATGCGCAGACGCGATGCGGCCGCACGGCCTTACCGCACTTGGCGCATTTTGTCGTAGAGGTGGCCGAGAGCGCAAAATGCGATGCGCGCCGGCGCACTGATGATTTACTTCGTCGTTGGTTAGGTAGTGGCATAGCGGGGGTAGTGTAGCACGAGCAGTATGACTTGGCAAGTGTTAGAGCAACGTCACGCTCGCGACGCTGTCGCCCTCCTCTTTGAACCGCATGATGCGCACACCTTGCGTGGCGCGGCCGAGGCGCGGCACGGAGGTAAAGGGCACGCGGATGACCTGGCCCTTTGTGGAGATGATGATGACGTCATCAGCGGTTTCTTTTTCGGTAATTTTCATGTTCACAATCATGCCCGTTTTTGCCGTGACGTTCATGGTTTTAATGCCGGAACCGCCGCGGCCTTGCACTTTATATTCGCCGAGCGGCGTGCGTTTGCCGAGTCCGTGTTCCGACACAACAAACACATCATAACGCGCTCCCTTTTCTTTGGTACCCACCACATCCATACCGATTACCTCGTCTTTTTCGTGGAGGCGGATGCCGCGCACGCCGGCGGCGGTGCGGCCCATAGGGCGCACATCCTTTTCTGCAAATCGGATTGCCAAGCCTCGCGCGGTGGCAATCATGACGTCATCCGTGCCGCTTGACGGCCGCACCCATTCCAAATTATCGCCTTCTTTGATGCGCAGCGCAATGAGGCCTGAGCGCCGCACGTTGGCGAAATCGTCAATGGACGTTTTTTTGATGAGCCCGTGGCGTGTGGCCATCACGAGATACTTTTGGTCCGTTAATTTGTCCGAGGTGAACAGCGCCGTTACTTTTTCATTCGGCGCGAGCTGTAAGAAGTTAATCGCGGCCTGACCCTTGGCCGTGCGCGATGCTTGCGGGATATCGTAGACTTTCAATTGGAACACGCGGCCGCGATTCGTGAAGAAAAACACGTCATCGTGCGTATTGGTGGAACGCATGAATTCCACTTCGTCTTCTTCTTTCGTGGTGAGGCCCATGACGCCCTTGCCGCCGCGCGCCTGCGTGCGGAACGTGTCCTCGGGAACGCGTTTCAGGTAGCCGTCTTTGGTCATAAGCACAATAACCTGCTCGTTTGGCACCAAATCCTCAATGGAAAATTCTTTGATGCCGCGCGCCACCACGTCGGTGCGCCGCTCATCGCCGTAGTTTTTCTTGAGGAGTAGCAACTCGTCCTTAATAATCCCGAGCATTTTTTGACGCGAGGCGAGGGTGGATTCCAATTCTTTAATGAGCACGCGTTTTTCTTTCAGTTCGTCTTCCACTTTTTGCCGTTCCAAGTTTGCGAGCTGCTGCAGCCGCATTTCCAAAATGGCCACCGCCTGTACTTCGGTGAATTTGAATTTCGCCATCAGGTTCACCTTCGCTTGGTCGCGGTCTTTGGATTTTTTGATGGTGGCGATGACGGCGTCAATCTTGTCAATGGCGCGTTTCAATCCTTCTAAAATGTGCGCCCGCTCGCGCGCTTTTTTCAAATCAAATTCGGTGCGGCGGCGCACCACCACCTCGCGATGCTTCAAGAATTCCTCCAGCATCATCTTGAGGTTCAGTACGCGCGGCTGGATGCCGTCCACAAGCGCAAGCGTGTTGAAGTGGAACGTCTCCTGCAGCTGCGTCATCTTGAAGAGACTGTTCAGCACCTTGCGCGGATACGCGTCTTTTTTGAGTTCTATCACGATGCGCACCTCGCCTTTGCTGGATTCATCGCGTAAATCTTTGATGCCTTCTATTTTTTTCTCGTGCACGAGCTCCGCGATTTTTTCCAGTAGCGTCGCCTTGTTCACCTGAAACGGAATTTCCGTCACGATGATGTGATACGAGCCGTCTTTCGCTTCCGTCATGTCGGTTTTGGCGCGCACGACGATGCCGCCGCGGCCGGTGGAGTACGCGGCCTCAATGTCTTTTTTGCCGTAGATGATGCCGCCGGTGGGGAAGTCCGGTCCATGCACATACTCAAGCAAGTCAGGCACGGAAGCGTCTGGTTCAGCAATAAGACGTATGGTCGCGTCCACCAATTCTCCCAAGTTGTGCGGCGGTATGTTGGTGGCCATGCCCACGGCGATGCCGACTGTGCCGTTCAGCAAGAGATGCGGCACTTTGCTGGGAAGCACCACCGGTTCTTTGTGCACGCCATCGTAGTTCGGCACAAAATTCACGGTATCTTTTTCAATATCCGCGAGCAGCTCTTCCGCCAGCGGCGTCATTTTCGCTTCTGTGTACCGCATGGCCGCGGCGGCGTCACCGTCGAGTGAGTTGTGCACAAAAATTCCTGCAGCAAGCGCGAAGTTATGGCTGTCATCAACAGTGATGTCATAAACATCCTCACGGTCAGAAAGCGGTTTGACGCCAATGACTTTATGATTTTTATTTAATTCGTGTAAAACAAGTTCCGGATTGTTTTGGTAGTATTTCCGAATGCCGGTTTCCCATGTAGTTGCCTTGCCGTAACTATATAAGGCATGCCGCAACTCTTCATAGAGGTCTTGAGAAACGCGCTGGTATTTATCAAGCACCGCGCGGCAAATAGTCAAGAATTTTAATTTGCCGGTATTGTTGGTTACTCGTTTTTTATTTGCGGCGACAATTTTTTCATGAAACAGCGCGCGATATTTTGGGTCTTGCCACATCCGTTTCATGTTTTTTGATCCAGTTATGGCATACTCAAGACGTTTTTCCGGATGTCTCTGAATGTATTCTTTATTGACACGGCTTAACGTGCCGCGCATTTTTTCGCGATATTCGGCATTCTGCCAATTCCTTCGATTGCGTTCTGCTAATTGTTGAGATTGGCTGGCTTTATTTTCTGGATTTGACCAATACGCTTTGCGTCCCGCCGCTATCTTGGCGCGATATTCTGGATTCTTGTGTTGTTCGGAGGCCTGGGTGTAGTGGATTTTCCAATGCTCACCCCACTGTACGCGTACAATGTTGTCGGGGTTGTTGTTTTGCTTATTAAAATCCTTGTGGTGGCGCACGCGGCCATTCTGTACGCGGTATTTTTTGTGCGTCAAATTATAATTATCCGCTAAATGATGAACGGGAACCCATTCGTCTTTTTTATTCTGATAAATTAACCGGTATCCTTCCCGTTTTAGGCGGTCTTCATTGGTTGATACCCGTTCATAAAGAGGCATGAGCGACTCTCCGGCTCGCAAATCCCGCGCTTCTTTGTAAGAACCATCACGCAACATGAAACGATGGTTGGGTGTACAGCGAATTTCTGCGCCATTATCCAACGTTACCTGCAAAAGTTCCGCGTTTGGGATGGTCATGCGCGGATGTGTGATTTTGGCAATGTTTATTAGTCCGAGCGCGTTGACGGTGAAAGTGTAATTCTTTTTACCCGCTTTATATTCTTCCACCAATTCTTCGAACGAAAGGTCGCGTCCGTCGGTTAATTTCACTTTAGTATCTTTGGTAAAACAACCCCAGTTCCCCTGACCGTGCACGAGCGGATAGCGCAACGAAAAATCCTGCGCCATGCGCACCATGGAATCGTAAACAGCCGCATCGCCGTGCGGGTGATACTTTCCCAAAATTTCACCGACGATAGCCGCGGATTTGCGGAATTTGGCGGTGTGTTTCAGCCCCATCTGCGACAACGCATACAAAATGCGCCGATGCACCGGTTTCAAACCGTCGCGCACATCCGGCAACGCACGAGAAACAATCACGGACATCGCGTAATCCAAATACGATGTGCGCATTTCATCAACAATGGGTTGCGGATTCACCGTGCCGATGTTTGACGGCGCGATGGGCTGTTCCTCTCGTTCCGATGGCGCGGGTTTTTTGGGCATACATTATTCAATGGTTGTGGTGGCGGTTGATGTCGCCGCAGTCTCGGGTTCAATGGGCGCCGCGACGGTAGTTGTTGAAAGCATCTGTTTTAATTGCTCCTTGAGCGCCTGACTCGTTTGCGCATCGCGCGCTGTTGCCGCTTGATTTTGTTTAGTCACGAGCTCAATCATGTCGTCCGCTTGCGCCCGCACGCGCTCCCACGCATTCGCGGTATCGCTGAAACTCGTTTTTGTCGGCGCGTTTTTGAACATGTCCGGCAGTCCCATAACCCAAAACGCGCCAATCAGCAGCGTGAACACGATGACGCCGGTCCAGAGGATGACATGATGATGGGCTGGAGTGTGGTTCATAGGATTACTCGCTGGCGAGCACGATGACTTCCATGTCTTCGTTCGGCAATTTCGCTTCAACGAGGATTGCTTTGGACTGCGGCGCGCCGTTGACATGGCCTATTTCTTTCAGGAACGGGTCAACCGGCGCCTGTTTAGGGTCGTTTTTGCCGTGGCGGAAGGCAATCGGAATGACGGCCCGCGGTTCCAATTCGGTAGTGAGCGTGCCTGCCTTTTTGGCGTCCAGTGTTTCGTGGCCGCCCACCGGCACGAGCAGGACGTCAACGGAGGATAATCGCTCCACGGTTTTATCGTCAGGCAGATTTTTGAGCGCGCCGGTGTGGAGCACAAGCATGTTTTCTATGGAGAGCTGATACACAAGGCCGTCGGCGGTGGGGATGCCGTATATCATCACTCCGCGCACCTCAAATTCGCCCGGAGTATCAATCACAAACGGATGCTGTTGGAGCGTGATGGAGCCCTCCTGCCCGCGGCTGTAAAGCGCGATGTCCGGCGCGAGGGTGGGCGGGAACGTGCCTCCTTTATCTTCCGGTTTGTAGGGGTCAATGACGATGGTCACATCGCCTTTGTTGTCTTTCGTTTGGAGTTTCACGGCCGTGCCGCCGAGGTAGTAGACGTGCATAATTGTGGTTTTAGTATACGGGAAAAGAGGGGCGGCGTCAACTTGACGGTTTTTGTGCTTTCATGTAGTATACGAGACAGCATCAACTCACACTGGAGGATGGTCATGTCGAGGAAAAAGGTGGTGGTTCCGAGGCCGTTTCACGAGGTGGCGTTTGATGTTCTAGAGCAGGGGGAGAAGTCGGAGGCGTACCGGAAGCTCAACGAATGGATCGGCTCGGCCGGTCAGGACGCGGCGGTCACCGTCGCGTTTCTCCTGACGCGGTGCATCGTGCCGGAGAAGGAGCAGCCGCGCGTCGTGCCGGCGCTCATCGCAGCTGCGCAGAAGTTGGGTGAATGCGATGACGGTGAGGTGAACAAGGCGGTTGCGTTCGCCCTCACGCACTTCATGCCCGGCAAGAAGGGCCTCAAGCAGATCCAGAAGGAGCTCAACAAGGCGTACCTCGCCACCGAGGAGGACTCCGACGAGGAGGATAACCTCAAGGACCTCTTCAAACATCTGGAGCTGTCGGTGCCCGAGCGGCCGGAGGAGGAGGCCGCGGCGCCCGAGAAGAAGGTGGCCAAGAAGCCGGCCAGCCCGAAGGGGAAGGCGAAGGCCAAGGGCGGCGGCAAGAAGCCCGCCGTCAAGAAGGCTCCGAAGAAGTCCCCGAAGCTCACGAAGTAGTCAGCATCATCAAGAGGTGACAGACCATCGTTGCCTCTTGATTTTTTTTAGGCCTTCCTATACTATACGCATACTTATATAACCAGCATTTAGGCTGGCCCTCCCGGGTCAGGGGAGGATAACATTCATTCTTAAACCTATGACCACCATAACCGAAAAAGAGACCGAGGGGTCGGTGTTTAAACAACTATTGCAAGAGTACTTCAAAGGCGCCCCGAAGGCGGGCGAAGTGGTGCAGGGGACGGTGCTCTCTATTTCTAATTCCGAGGTTCGTCTTGAGCTCGGCGGTGTTGCGGTTGGCGTGGTGCGCGGCCGCGAAATCACGAGCGGCGTGCCGGCAGATTTGAAAGTCGGCGACACCATTGAAGCAACCGTGGTTGATGAAGAAAACGAAAACGGCGAAGTGGAACTTTCGTTCCGCGCCGCCGGATTCACACGGGCGTGGGACCGCGCGGCGGCGCTCATGCGTTCGCAGGAAATCATTGAGGTAAAAATTACCGATGCCAATAAGGGCGGGTTGATGGCGTTGTTTGGGCCGCTCGGCGGTTTTTTGCCGGTGTCGCAGCTCTCGCCTGAAAATTATCCGCGCATTCCGGGCGGCGACAAGGCAAAAATTCTTGAGCACCTCCGCAAGTTTATGGGAAAGACCATGCGGGTCAAGGTGATGGACGCGGCGGAAAAAGACGAGAAACTCATTTTTTCGGAGAAGCTCGTGTGGGAAGACGAGCAGAAAGACGTGCTCGGGAAGTATAAGGTGGGCGATGTGATTGAAGGAAAAATTTCCGCGATTACCTCGTTTGGCGCGTTTATGGAATTCGGCGAGAATTTGGAAGGGCTGATTCACATTTCGGAGCTGGCGTGGCAGCGCATTGACCATCCGCGCGATGTCGTGAAAGCGGGCGACCCGGTGAAGGCGCAAATTATCCAGATTGACGGGTCAAAAATTTTCTTGTCCCTGAAGCGCCTTGTTGACGACCCGTGGAAGATTGTGAAAGACCGGTATCAAACCGGACAGACGGTGCGCGGTCGCATTATCAAGGTGAATCCGTTTGGGTTGTTCGTGGAGCTTGACCCGGAAATTCACGGCCTCGCGCACATTTCCGACATCTCCGACGAGCCCGTGAAGGATATTAATGAAATCGCGAGCGTCGGCGACCAGATGGACTTTGAGATTGTATCCATTGAGCCGGCGGCGCATCGGTTGGGGTTGCGGAAAGTCGGGTTGAAACCGCGCGCGGCGGCGGAGGAGGCGGAAGCGACGGAAGAGGAGCAGCCAACGGTGGAGCAGCCGGTGGAGGAACAGCCGGTGGAACAACCCGAAGAACCAGCGGCATAACCTATGGCAGACAAAGAACGCAAAGACGAGGAGGGACTGAAGCAGTTCATCAAGAATTTTCTTTTGGTGTTTTTTGGTCTGCTCGTGGTGGCGGCGATTATAAGCTCCGGCCGTTTCTTCGGCGACAAACCCGAGGAGGTTGGCATCACGAAAGTGGTGCAGGAGGTGCAGGCGGGGGAGGTGAAGCAACTGATTGTGCGCGGTTCCACGGTGGACGTGGTTCTTAAAGACGACAAACTGCAAAAGATGCGCAAGGAACCCGATGATTCAGTGGTGGAATTGCTGAAGAATTACGGTGTTACCGCAGAACAGCTCGCGTTGACGGACGTACGCGTGGAAGGACAGAAGGGATTCCGGTACGTCATTTCGCTCATTTTGCCGTTCGCCATTCCGCTCATCATCATTTTGCTCGTTATGTGGTACATGGCGCGGCAGATGCAGGGAGCGAGCAACCGCGCGTTTATGTTCGGCCAGAGCGCCGCGCGCGTCATGAAAGATGATACCAAGCAACGCACCACGTTTGCGGAAGTGGCGGGATTGCGCGAAGCGAAGCAGGAGCTGGAAGAGGTGGTGGAGTTTTTGAAGCAACCGAAAAAATTTGCCGATGCCGGCGCGCGGATTCCAAAGGGCGTGCTGCTGCTTGGGCCGCCGGGCACCGGCAAGACGCTGCTGGCGCGCGCGGTGGCGGGCGAGGCCGAGGTGCCGTTTTTTCACATGTCCGGTTCGGAATTTGTGGAGATGTTTGTCGGCGTGGGCGCTTCGCGCGTGCGCGATTTGTTTACCAAAGCGAAAAAGGCGGCGCCGGCCATTGTGTTTATAGATGAAATTGACGCAGTCGGGCGACGGCGCGGAAGCGGTTTGGGCGGGTCGCACGACGAGCGCGAACAAACGTTGAACCAGATACTTGTTGAAATGGACGGATTTGACCCGAACATCGGTGTCATTGTGATTGCGGCGACAAACCGGCCGGATGTGCTGGACCCGGCGCTGTTGCGTCCGGGCCGCTTTGACCGCCGCGTGACCATTGATTATCCGGATATCAAGGAGCGCGAGGAAATTTTGAAGATTCACGCCAAGAATAAGCATCTCGGGAAAGAAGTGTCGTTGCGCAAGGCAGCCGAGCGGACGCCGGGATTTACTGGCGCGGATTTGGCGAACCTGTTGAACGAAGCCGCGATTCTCGCGGTGCGGCGCGGCAAGAAAACGATTGAAGAAATTGACGTGTTTGAAAGCGTTGAAAAAGTGCTGTTGGGGCCGGAACGCAAGAGCCGGGTTATTTCGGAAAAAGAGCGCGCGATTACGGCATATCACGAAGCCGGCCATGCGCTCTGCGCCCATTTTTTGCCGAATGCTGACCCGGTGCGCAAGGTATCCATCATCGCCCGCGGCCGCGCCGGTGGATACACGCTCAAAATGCCGACGGAAGACAAGCACTATCATTCGCGCGCTGAATTTTTGGATGACCTCGTGGTGGCGCTCGGCGGCTATGTGGCCGAGGAAACGATTTTCGGCAAGGATGCGGTGTCCACCGGCCCGTCAAACGACCTGCGGCAGGCAACGCAACTAGCGCGTACCATGGTTACGCAGTACGGCATGAGCGAGGCGCTGGGGCCGCGCACGTTCGGCGAGCAGGACGAACTCATTTTTCTCGGCAAGGAAATTCACGAACAGCGCGACTATAGCGAAAAGACGGCCGAGCATATAGATGTGGAGATAACGAAACTCATCAAAGAGGCGAAACAGCGCGCGGAAAAATTGCTCAAAGATAAACGCGACGTAATGGAGCGCGTGGTTCGTGCGCTCCTGGAAAAAGAGACGTTGGAACAAGAGGAGTTTCGTGTTTTGATTGATGGCGAGGCGGGGCTCGCCCCGCATGAGCTGGCTGCTGCGTGAGGGAGTGTGATATACTGGTATCACATTACTTTAGGAGGAACGTATGAAAGCCGAAACCTATACCGAGGCCCTGCAGCACGCATGGCGCATGACGTGGCACCATAAGCGGCTGTGGGCGCTGGGATTGCTTGCCGCGTTCATCGGGTCCGCCGGCGCGTTTGAGTTTGTGGCGAAGTTTTATCGGACCGTGCTCGGCGAACGAAGCGAGGTGTTGAGCGACAGTCTGAAAGCTGCGGTGCAGATTGATGTGACCACCGCGGGCTGGGTGGTGGCGGCGGTGGTTGTGTTGGTGACGCTGGCGGTTTTTGCATTGCTGATTGCGATTTTCGTGAGCGCGCAGGGAGGATTGGTGTATGCCGTGGAACAGGCGGAGACGCAGCACACACTCAACATCGCCGAACTTTTTCATCACGGCCGCGCGCGATTGTGGCGACTGTTTGCGTTCAATTTTTTGAAAGCGATTCTCGTGGTGGCGCTTTTGTATCTTTCCGGCTTCATGGCGCGGTCGCTCCGCGTGCCGGATGCGCCGTGGTGGTACGATGCGCTATTTTTGCTCGGCAGCATCGTGATTATCGTGGCGGGATTGACGGTGTCGCTCCTCGCCATTTACGCGGTGTGTTATGTATCGTTGCACAACAAATCGTTGAAGGCGGCGTTTTTGGATGCGTGGGCTCTGTTTGTTGACCACTGGCTCGTGTCGCTTGAGATGGCGGTGATTTTGTTTGTGTTGGGAATTGGGGTGAGCCTGTTGGCGGTTGCGGGTTTGTTGCTGCTTGCTACGCCGGTGTTTGCGGGGCTCGTGACATCTATTATTGTCGGGAAGGCGAGTATCGTGGTGTTTGGCATCGCGGTCGGATTCACGTTGCTTTTGCTCTGGGTGCTGTGGCTCGCGGCCGTGTACACCACGTTTGCGATGAGCGCGTGGACGGTGCTCTTTATACAAATGTCTCGTCATGGATTTTCAAGCCGTATGCTTCATTGGATTAAATCGCATCTGAAGTAACGGTATGTCAGAGTCAACATTGAATATTGCGTCATCGGGTGCCGCCGCGGCGCTGCAGAAAAAATTACAGCAGGTGGGAGTCAAACAGCGCGAACAGGCAACCGCGACACAGGCGGCGCAGGGCGGATTTCCGTACATTGACCTCACGCATTTTCCGATTACGCAGGAAGCGCTGCTGGTGGTGCCGGAGGAGCAGGCAACGAAACTGAAAACGTTTTGTTTTTTCAGCACGTCGGAGGAATTTCGGCTGGCGTCGCTGAATCCGGCGGATGTTGGCGTGGGAGATTTGTTGCATCATATTGAAGAGCGCACGCATGCGCATGGGTCGGTGTACCAGATTTCAGAAGAGAGTTTTAAGGTGGTCATGGAACGGTACAAAACATTGCCGAAGATTTTGGAATTCAAAGACCAGGTGACGATTTCCGAAGAGGGATTGAAGCAATTCCGCGCGGCGATTCAAGACAAGGCGGCGCTGCAGAAACTGTTGGCCGAGGCGACTATCACCGACGTGGTGGCGATTGTCACCGCCGCGGCGTTGCAGATGAAATCATCGGACATTCACGTGGAGGCCGAGGAGAAGGGTATCGTCGTGCGATTGCGCGTTGACGGCATTTTGCAGGAAGCGGCTACCATTCCCAAGGAACGATGGAAGCAGATGATTGCGCGGTTCAAACTGGTGGGCGGACTTAAGATTAATGTGGACAGCGTGCCGCAGGATGGACGGTTCACCATTGTAGAGGAAGGGAAAAAGATTGACGTGCGTTTGTCCACGCTTCCCACAGTGTACGGCGAGAGCGTGGTCATGCGTATTTTGAAACCGCTCGCGAATGTGGAGTTTGAGGGGCTCGGCATCCGCGGCCGCGCGTTTGAGCAGCTGAAAGAACAAGTCACGCGGCCGAACGGCATGATTATCGCCACGGGTCCTACGGGTTCCGGCAAAACGACCACGTTGTATTCCATTTTGACGAAACTGAACAAACCTGGCGTGAAAATTATTACCTTGGAAGACCCGGTGGAATATAAAATGGAAGGCATCAACCAGAGTCAGGTGGACCCGTCAAAGGATTACACGTTTGCGAAGGGGTTGAAATCATTGTTGCGGCAAGACCCGGATATTTGTATGGTGGGTGAAATCCGCGACTTGGAAACGGCGGAAATCGCCATTCAGGCCGCGCTCACCGGGCATCTGCTCATTTCCACGATTCACACGAACAGCGCGGCCGGCGCCATTCCGCGATTCCTCGCGATGGGCGTGAAGCCGTTCATGCTGGCGCCGGCGCTCAACGCCGTCATCGGACAGCGTCTGCTCCGCAAACTGTGCGAGAAATGCCGAAAGCCGCTTCAGCTGGATGAGGCCGCCGCGAAAAAAGTGCAGGAAACGATGAGCGCGCTCTCGCCCGCGTCAGGCACTACTTTTGATATCGCCAAAGCAACGTGGTTCGGCCCGGGAGGATGCGAGGCGTGCAACAACGGCTACAAGGGGCGCGTCGGTGTCTATGAGGTGCTCATTATGAATAAAGATATTGAGAAGTCCATTCTGGGCGAGAAGGTTTCCGAATACGATATTCAGGATTTGGCGGTAAAACAGGGCATGGTGACCATGGCACAGGACGGAATTTTGAAAGCCGCCGAGGGGATTACGAGTTTGGAAGAAGTA
>JBBTYK010000040.1:0-5706 GCA_038061815.1 Patescibacteria group bacterium
AGCGTGTTGAGTGAGTGGGCACCCGCCGAGGGAACCGCGCCTGACGAGCCGAGTTAGCGGAGGCACGGGATACAGGGTCATTACCGCCACCGCAATCCCCACTTCCAAAAATACTTTAGCCAGCTTTTAATGTGAATGCGCGTCAGCGGATTGAGCAGCACCGCCTTCAAACCGGGAACAGCGGCAGACGCGCGGCGGTGGCCGTGGGTCAGTCGGATATCGTGCGTATAATATACCGGCCAGCCAGATTCCCAAAATCGGCGACACCAGTCGCAATCCTCAAAATACATAAAAAACCGCTCATCAAACATCCCCGCCTGCGCAATAGCCGCGCCGCGCAAAAACATCGCCGACCCCATAATCCAGTCAACCGGCTGCGTGCGCGCATGGTCAAAATCCTTCATCAAAAATTCATCCACATCACGCGCCGCCCACCGATAGCGCGCATGCAAACCCAGCCGCCGCGCCGGTTGCGCAAAAAATCGCGGAAAGCGGTAACACGAATACTGCAAACTTCCGTCGCGATTCAACAACTGCGGCCCAATCATCCCGACTTTCGGATGCGCCTCCATCCAATCAAAGAGCCGCCGCAACACGTGACCGTCGGCCGGAAATTCAATATCTGGATTCACCAAAAAATAATACCGCGCCGGAGCCGCCTCCATGGCCGCGTTTTGCCCGCCGCCGAACCCGATATTTTTCGGCAGCACGATGCACCGCACCTGCGGAAAATTCAATTTTAGATAATCGGCAATATCGTCATGAGACGCATTATCAACAACAACCACTCGTATGCGCAGTGCGCTCTCCGCGCTATCGCGGAATAACGAAGCAAGACACCGCGCTGTGTCTTCTTTCATCTTATAATTCACAATCGTCACCGCTA
Source organism: Patescibacteria group bacterium (assembly GCA_038061815.1). GTDB lineage: Bacteria > Patescibacteriota > Patescibacteriia > Magasanikbacterales > JBBTXJ01 > JBBTXJ01. The sequence continues at coordinate 887 of JBBTYK010000040.1, forward strand.
TATCATCCATCGCGCAAGTTCAATCGGATGCGCCCTCCGCGCGCGCCGCATCGCGCGGCGCGCGTTCCACATCGTCTTGAGTAATTTTTGTTGACCGCAAAAACGAATAATCGCCGGTTCGCGCAGTAAAAGATACGCAAACTTCTTCAGTTCAAACCACAGCACCCGCGGCGTCAACGGCGCATTTTTGATGAGCGTGAACCAGTGATTGCGATAGGAATACCTCCGCACGAGCGCGGATTTTGTTTTCCAATGCTGCGCCGCCGCGACGTCTCCTTCGCCGTCCGGCCCAGCCGCCGTCCTATCATGATACGCCACGGCGTGCGGCAGCACATACGCTTTCCACCCCATCCACCGGAGCCGCCACGCGAGGTCAACGTCCTCTTTATAACTGAAAAAATGCTCGTCAAAAATACCGCATTCGCCCGGCAGCCCGCGCAGCGCCGCCGCGCGAAAACAGGGCATCGCGCCCGAAACGCCGAACACTTCAACCGCGCACTCCTCGCGTCCTCCGTGAACAACTGCAGTGCGATGCGGCAAAAAATCGCACATTCCATCCTCCCACCGATGCCCGTGCATCCAATCAACCACGCGTCCCGTACGATAAGGCTGAAGGCCCAGCGTGTCAATGCGGTCAGATTTCTCGCCGGTTGCCGGGTCCCATCGCATGAGCCGCGGACTGCACGCCGCCGCACGCGGGTGCGTTTCCATAAACTGCGCGACCTGCGCAATGCAATCCGGTTCAAGCATCATATCCTGATTCACGAGGAACACCGCGTCCGCATCGCCGTACTGCGAAAACAACCGATTGTGTCCGCCAACAAATCCGCTATTCTGCTCCCGATGTTCAACAGTGACCGGCACTGGCATGTGCGTGCACGCCGCGGTCACCACCGCCGCCGTGCCGTCCGTTGAACCGTTATCCAGCACATGCAACGCCCAATCCGCATGCGTTTGCGCGCGCAACGACGCAAAAAGATGCGAAATATACTTCGCGCCGTTCCAGGTAACGAGTTGAACAGACAATTTCATACGTGCGATGCAACCCATGCCATGAATAATCCAATCGGCCGCGCGCAACCAATCGCCAGCCGATGCCGCCAGTCGCCCCACTTCTCAAAATACCGATACATACTGTCCAAAAACATTTTCTGTTTTTGATATCCCGACACGAGCGCAAAACTGCGGCCCACGCGGTCAACGCACCGCGCAACCGGCGTATACCATACCTCCCACCCAGCGCTCCGCATGCGCTTGCAAAAATCAACCTCTTCAAACCAAATGAAAAATCGTTCGTCCAACAACCCAACGCGCAGCGCCTCGCGACGAATCAAAAAAAACGAACCGCGCACGGAATCCACGCGCGCTTCTTTTGTGTAATCAAAATCACGCATGAGGTACCTGTCCAGCGCGCGCGGAAACAGATGCGGAATTTTCAGCACAATCGCCAACTGATTCCACAACCCCGGAAACCGCCGCGCGTGCGGCACCGTCTCACCCGCCTCTGTCACCAAATGACATCCCGCCACTCCCGCGCGCTGATGCGCGTCCATCCACGCAACCATCTTTTGCAACGTATCCGGAAACACGCGCATGTCGGGATTTAACAGCAACACATACCGTCCGCGCGCCTGTTCAATCGCCTGATTATTCGCGCGCGCGAATCCAACGTTCGTGTTGTTGAACATCACGCACAGCCGTGGTTCGCGCCCGGCAAACTCACGGAGCATATCGCGCGTGCCATCGGTGGAATTATTGTCCACCACGAACACTTCAAACGAGACGGTCCCGCCTGTGGCGAAAAAAACCGCCTCCAAGGATTCTTGCAGGTACTGTTTTACGTTCCAGCTGACGGTAATAATGGAGCAATCAGGCGTTGGGGCATTAGGCATACTCCGTAAACACCGCTGCCCCAAGCGACAATTTATTTCGCGTTTCTTCCTCGGTTTTTTGTAAAATCGCGCGGCCTTCATCCGCCGCAAGCCGCGTTTTGAACTGCGCCAAAATCTCGCGAAGCCGCGCATGAATTTCCGGCAACGCAATACCAAGCGCGTTCAATTTCGCGCAAGACAACACGGCATCCACGCGTTTAGCGAGCGTCATGCGATTTAATTCCTCTTTCGTTATTTTGACGCACACCATATCGGGCTTCACCATTTCTTGCAGCAACAGCGCAATGTCATACGGCGTAATTATCCCTTCGTTCACCACATTAAACGTGCCGGTTGCATCGCGCCGCACCAGCGCATCCGTAACCCCCATAAGGTCTTCAACAATCGTGCACGAATTGGCGGTGTCAACAAAATGAGAATACGTAAGCAATTTCGTCACGGCGTTTCGCGTGGACACCTTTCCTGAAAGCAATTGTCGCGGCCGCAGGATGAGCGCCTTCAAACCATGCCGTTTTGCGTAATCGTTCACCAGATGCTCCGCCCACACTTTCGTCCACGCGTAAAAACAGAGCGGACTCACCGGAGCGTCTTCCGTCCACACCTCGTCTTTTGTTTTGCTTTCTTGCACGCAACCGGATGAAAGATGCACGAGATAAACGCCGCGCTCCGCGCATACCGCCGCCACGGCCGCCGCGCCGAGCGTGTTGATATCAAAACATTCAAGTTGATGCTGTTCACACCAGTCAATGTTGGTTTTCGCCGCCGCGTTGATGACGAGGTCCGGATGAAATCCGTCAATCGCCGCCGCCACGGCCGCGCGATTGCGAATATCAAGGTCGGGCGTCTCAACCGCCGCGCCGTTCGCGCCGAAGTACTCGTGATAAAACTGGCCCAGTTGCCCGCGGCCGAAAATGAGTACGCGTGATGGTTGCATACCAATTAAAATACGCCTACCCGCGGCGTACGTCAATGCCTGTGGTCGCGCAACAAGATTATCGTTTCTTCGCCTGTTTTTTCGTCACCGTGCGCGCCTCTTCCACTAATTCCTCAATCTCCTTCTCCTCCTCCTGCCATCCCGCATCCTTAGTTCCCAATTCCGCCATCCGCTTGCGGTAAATCGCAAATGCGCCGAATCCAAGCGCGGCCAGTGAAGACGCAAACGCGAGCAACAGCAATATGGTGCGCAGCAGCTGATTTGTTTCGTACAGCGGCGCGGTGTCATCGCCGTCCCGCACGCCGTCGCCGTCCGTATCGGGATTCAGCGGGTCCGTGCGGCGCTCCAGCTCCTTGCCGTCCGGAGACCCGTCATCGTCGGTGTCCGCTTTAGTCGGATTTGTATTCACAATCAGCGCCTCCTCGCCGTCAGCCACCGTATCATCATCCGTATCCGCCTTCAACGGATCCGTTCCCTTCTCCTGTTCCTCTTTATCCTGCAACCCGTCATCATCTGTATCCGCTTTGCGCGGATTTGTTTTGAGCGACAGCTCCACCTCATCGGACACGCCGTCATTATCGTCATCGGTGTCTGCGTTATCGCCAGTACCGTCTTTATCCGAATCAACTGACTCTTTGCCGTCCTTTGGAAACGCGTCCTCGCCGTCTTTAACGCCGTCGCCGTCCGTATCCGCCTTCAATGGATTTGTGCCGCCGTCCAGCTCTTCTTTGTCCTTCAATCCATCTTCATCGGAATCCGCGCGCGTGGGATTCGTCTTTTGAGTGATTTCAAATCCGTCGTGCAAGCCGTCGTCGTCGGAATCAATTTTGTTCGGGTCAGTGCCGCGATTCAATTCATCGCCATCGCTCAATCCGTCGCCGTCCGAATCCTCTTTTTTCGGGTTCATCCCCCGCTCCACCTCCGCGCCATCCTTGATGCCGTCGCCGTCGGAGTCTTGATTGTGCGCATCTGTTTTGAATTCCGCTTCCTTATCATCTGAAAGACCGTCGTTATCGTCGTCCGAATCGCCGTTATCGCCCAATCCATCGCCGTCAGCGTCTTTTGACTCTTTCGCATCGCGCGGAAATACATCCTGCTTATCGTCTACACCGTCGCCGTCAGAATCCGCCTTGCGCGGGTCCGTGCCTTTTTCCAATTCATCTTTATCGTTCAATCCGTCGCCGTCGCCGTCCGCTTTTTTGGGGTCACTCCCGATTTCCTCCTCTTTGGCGTCGGTCAAGCCGTCGTTGTCGTCATCGGGGTCAACCTGATTTCCGATGTCATCTCCATCCGTGTCAGTGTCAACAAAATAATTCGTTTTGATGAGCGATGCCGTCGGATTGAGCTGCGCATCCGGCACAGACACCGTGTTGCCTTTCTCGTCAACAGCCTGCGCGCTCAAGAACGACGCGGTAATTTCGTGGTCGCCCTCCACCGCCTCCCACAGGAGCGAAATTTGTTTCGCTTCTTCGAGATTTACATTGACCGGCACTGAACCTATCAAATTTTTATTGTCGTAAAAACCTATTGTGCCTTCCAATTGCTGATACGTATTGTTCACCACCACGGTGTGAAGTTTCACGCGGTCGCCCGCAAAAAAAACATCCTGCGAAAACCAGATGCCCTGCGACGGCACAAAACCAACCGGCGCCGCGAAGGCCGGAGTGGTGAACAAAAATGCGAGTGACGCGCCAAGCGCGACTCGGTATGCAATACCCATTACGGATAGTATAGCACATCTCCCTCCACATCAGTACGGCGGATGGCGGCGCCTGCGCGTTCCAAGCGCCGAAGCACGCGTTCCGCCGGATGGCCGTATTTGTTGTTCTTCCCCGCGGAGAAGACCGCCATGTCGGGCGAGACGGCATCTAAAAATTCCTGCCCTGAAGATGAATTGCTCCCGTGGTGGCCGGCTTTCAAAATTTTCGCATGGAGCCGCGCGCCGTATTCCTGCACCAGATGATGCTCCAGTTCTTCTTCCGCATCGCCGGTCA
>JBBTYK010000040.1:5806-9314 GCA_038061815.1 Patescibacteria group bacterium
ATCCTGCCGTTCCGCGCGGTCAATCAGATGCACCTCCGCGCCCTCGCGGGCGACGTTTTCTTTAAACACCGGCCACTGCGCATCGTTCGCATTATCTCTCCCCGTCCACCATACGCGCTCCACGCGATACCGAGCCAGCACATCCATGCACCCCAAATAATGGTCCAAATCCGGATGTGTCACCACGAGATACTCAATGGTGCGGTCAAAAAATGGCATCTGCCTTCCGAGCCCTTGAAGCACCGCGCGCGACGGGCCGCAATCCACGAGCATCTGCGTTTTCGCGTCAAGAAAAATGAGTGTGCCGTCGCCTTGGCCGACATCAAGAAACGCAAAGTGAAAATCGCCGCGCCGCGGTTCGCGCGTAACCACAAACAGCGCCGCCAGCGCTATCACGAGGAGGCCGGCGACAACGACGGTAAGCGTTTTTTCAAAAGTAGCCATACTATTTGTCATGCTGGAGCGGCGCAATGCGCCGCGATAGCATCCAGACTATCAATATATAAACACCGGCCATAACCCACCATGATACGCGCGCTTCAACAGACGCAAACGGCAATCGCGCAAACAATTCAACCATTTTAATAACATAAGATAACAACACCCATGTAAGCCCAAACAACACCTGCCCCAAAAGCGGTGCAATCCACGCGCCGAGTACGGCCGCAAATCCGCCCAGCATAATCCACGGAATCGCGAGAAGAATCGCGGTGTTTGCAACCGGCGCCACCACGGACACGCGTTCAAAGTGATACATCATAAGCGGTAGCGTGAGCACAATCGCGCCGCTGGTCTCCGCAACCACCTGGCCGATGCGTTTCGGAAGCCACGCAAAAAACTTTTCCAAATCCGGCGCGAGATACGTCAGCCCGATAACCGCCAAAAACGACAATTGAAATCCCGCATCAAACAACAACACAAACGGATTCACAAGCACCATACCCACGGCCGCCGCTACGATAAGCGGCAGCGGCCGCGCAAGGCGGCCCACCTGTTGCGCCGTCAAACCGAGCATTCCCATCGCGCCGGCGCGCACCACGGACGCCTGCGCTCCCACCATAATCACAAAACCCGCAATGGCAGCGATGGCCAACCAAAACGCTTTTTTGCGCGGAATCAAAACCGCCATGAGCGCGAGCATCACCATGGAGGTAACAACGGTGATGTTGTATCCGGAAATCGCAACGATGTGACTGGTGCCGGTGCGCCGGAAGGATTCCTGCAGTTCCGCCGGAATGGTGGAACGCGCGCCGTACAACAAACCGCCGAGAAACGATGCGTGCGGTTCCGGCAAATTTTCTCCGATGACTTTTTGCATTTTCTGTTTTACGCCGAGGAGCGCAGCGATGGCGCGTGAACCACGACGCTCCGCCTTTTGGGCTTGCACCATTGCATCGCGACAAATCACGTACACATCATCGCGCCGCAAATAGCGGTCATATCTAAACGTGTTGTCATTGCGAGGGCCGACTTGTCGGCCCGAAGCAATCTCAAACGGCCTCTCCAACTCGCACGCCACCTCAATCGGCGTGCCGTACGGCATAACCGGAAACCGGTCCGTTTTCACCAACACCCGTCCGTGATACGGCGCTTCCACTTCCACCAAAAGCCGCGTATGGTCCTCGCGTTCGTCCGGCTCCGCCGCCACCCAGCCGTCAAACACCATCTCCTGTCCCGCCTGCGATGCGATATGCGTCTCATCAACCGCCGGAAATTCCGCATTCACTCTCCCCGCCCCCAGCACCACGGCAATGGCGCAATAAAAAATGGTGCGCGCCGTCCGCGTTCGCCAAAACACCGCAAGCGGCGGCAACAAAACGCCAAATAGCACGGCAAAAACAAAAAATCCCCTCCGTTCCTCAAGCGCCAATGAACCAATCGCCACTCCAGCCAAAAAACACGCGCCGTACATCATAAACCGCTTTGACGGCGAATCGGCAAAGAACATACTGTAATTCTGCTTGAATAAAACCTATAAATATAGTATAATCCATTTAACGATATGATAAAAAAACCACTATCAGCCAAACTCCATCGGGCCGTTTCACAATCCTCCCACTTGGAAGGTTTGAGTTTGAATCGCGCGAAAAAAAATCACTGGGTCATTAAAACGTTACGGCGCTATGGCAGGGCTTTCTCGCTATGATGTCAACGCGGAAGACACCGGACTTGAAGGCCGCGTTTTAAAAAATAAGTTAGGAATTAAAGAACAAAAGAAACTCCATGATACAGAAACCGTGCTCCTTGCCGATACATATTCGCATTTTTTTGAATTACTAAAAAAGGGCGCGGTAACCTTTAATCTTGCGTTGCTCTTTCAAATACACAAACTTTTTCTGGAAACATTATATCCGTGGGCTGGAAAGATACGGGTCATCAACATTTCTAAAAAGGGCGTGCTGTTTACGCCAGCGCATTATATTGATGATGCGCTTCACGCTTTTGAAAAGATACTCAAAAAGAACGTGCCTGACGTTCGAGACACGAAAAAAGAAACAGCGCAAAAATTCGCCGTCATTCATAACGAGTTCAACGCAGTTCACCCATTCCGCGAAGGAAACGGAAGGACGATCCGCCTTTTTCTTGATCTTCTTGCGGTGCATCTAGAATATAATCCCATCAACTGGGGTGGTACCACACGGACCAACTATATCAAAGCGTGTGCCGACGGCATGCTCATCAAACACACAACCATGGAACGCATTATCTATCGCGGCCTCACAAAAAATAAATCCGCTTTGACGGCGAATCGGCAAAGAGCATATTAGAAATCAAGCGGGCTCACCATACGCACAAGCGCGGAGGTGGCAACGTGCGTGTAAATCTGCGTAGTCATGATATTCGCGTGGCCCAGAAGCTCCTGCACAAACCGCATATCCGTTCCGTTTTCCACATCGCCCATGCGCAACCGCACCAGTTCACCGACGCGCATGCCGGTGCCATAAAGCAGTTGAAGCATGCATTTATGTTTTTGATTTACGGTGCCATCTACCATGCGCCGCGCTTCATCTTTTGAAAGTACGGTCGGCAACCGTTTTTCTTTATGCGCCCGCGGGATGCCAGTAAAAAATTTACGATGTAAAACCGCTCCAAAATAAAACTGTAAAGCGCTATAGGCGGTGTTAAGCGTGGAAGAGGACAGTCCGCGGTCCGCCAGATGTTCCAGATAGGCCCGGACATCAGTCGCCGCAATGGAACGTGGCGAATTCCTTGCGTATTCCAAACATTTGATTATATACTGAAGATAGGACTTAACCGTGCGTTGACTCAAACCGCGCAACTTCATCTCCTGCCGCAACAGAGTCATCGGGTCTCGACTTGGCCGGTAGTATAGTGAATCCATACCCTCCTTTTGATTACACATTGACCAGACAATTATAGCTTATTTTGGCGATGACTTTCAAAAGTTGGGATATACATAGTTCTGGCGGAATCACTCGCTCGTCCGCCGCTGGCGGACTCGCTCGTGTATACCGCCAGAACGGGCCGCGGACTTCGTCCTTGTTCT
>JBBTYK010000041.1:0-9806 GCA_038061815.1 Patescibacteria group bacterium
CGGGAACAGTTTTTTATTTTCAAAAGTGATGTTCAACGTATAGATGAATTCGCGGCCGTTGAAAAACGCGCCCACCGCAATTTCCACGCCGGTAATGCGTTTTTGCAGCTGGAACACCGGAATTTTTTTGGCCCATGCCTGTTGATAATCGCGGAGCACTTGCAGCACATCGCGGCCGTCTTCTTCTTCACCAACAAAGAGCAATCCTTTGATATTCTGCGCTTTGCCGCTTGGTTTAATCACGTACCGGCCGGGATTTTGCTGGACAAACGCGATGGCGTCGTCAAATGAGGTGAATTCTTGGTAGGGGATGATGGGCACGTCGTGGCGTTTGAATTCTTCCTGCCCAAACGTGCGGTCATCCTCAAGACGGTCCGTGTATGGCGTGCCGCCGACAACCTTTTTTCCCTGCGCGCGGAGTTTTTGCGCGACCGTCCCTTGGCCGAGCACGTCGTCAAAAATAATCACGTCGGCCCACGCGACTTCCGGTTCCCAATCGTCAACCTTCGGCACAAAACCATCAGCGACTTCTTTGTCAGCTTTGCTTTTGATGTAATATTTTACTTCGTGCCCTTCTTTGATGAGCTGCCACGCGAGGTCGCCGATTAAACCGTCCCACGAGACAAACAGAAATTTTTTTGATTCCATACCCGCATATTTTAGCGCGGATGCTTCTATAATAAAAGGGTGTGGATAACTATGTCCTCACAATCAGCTCCTCTAAATTTTTCACCGGCGTTATGGTGACGCCGGAGACGGCTGGGAGCGTTGCGCTCGCGGGCGCAATCACCTGCCGCATGCCCAGCGCGGCGCATTCGCGGATGCGTTTTTCGGTGTGCGACACCGGACGTACCTCGCCCCCAAGGCCCACTTCGCCGAACGCCACAAGTTCGCGCGAGAGTATTTTGTCTTTGTATGCCGAGGCAATCGCGAGGCACACGCATAAATCCGCGGCCGGCTCTTTCGCCTCAATGCCGCCGACAACGTTGAGATGAATGTCGTATTGCGCCAGATTGAGGCCGCTGCGTTTTTGCAAAATGGCGATGAGGATTTGCAATCGGTTCAAATCAAATCCGCTCGCGCGGCGTTGCGGATAGCCGAACGTCGTTTTGGTGAGCAACGCCTGCATTTCCACCAGCAGCGGCCGCGTGCCTTCCACCAGACAGGTCAGCACCGAGCCGGGAACCATGTCGCCGCGTTCTTTGATGAATGCCGCGGACGGATTAGGGACTTCGCGGAGTCCGTTTTCGGCCATCGTAAAAATGCCCACTTCATCGGTTGAGCCGAAACGATTTTTTACGGTTCGCAACAGGCGATATTCGTGATAGCGGTCTCCTTCCAAATAGAGCACGGTGTCAACGAGATGTTCCAACGTTTTGGGGCCTGCCACGGTTCCTTCTTTGGTTACGTGGCCGATAATAAGTATGGCGGTGCCGGTTTGTTTTGCGGCGGTAAGCAGTTGCGTGGTGCACACGCGCATTTGGGAAATGCCGCCCGCTTCGCCGGTTGCTTGGTCTGAATAGAGTGTTTGGATGGAATCAACAATGGCGAGCGTCGGTTTTTGAGCGGCGATGGTGGCGGCCACGGATTCGCAGTGCGTGGATTCGATGAGCTGGAGCGCTGATGGCGGCGTGGAGAGGAGGCGCTGCGCGCGCAGTGCAATTTGCGCCGCGGATTCCTCGCCGGAACAATAGAGCGTTGACGGCAGCGCGGTTGCCAGTTGCAGCGCGAGCGTGGATTTCCCGATGCCCGGTTCGCCGCCCAGCAACAACAGCGACCCCGGCACGAGTCCGCCGCCGAGCACACGGTCAAGTTCAGTGATGCCGGTGGAGATGCGCGCCAGCGGCGCGGTTTGGAGGCTTGCCAGCGTTTTGGTGGGCACGGGCGGCGCCGTGTTCGCGTTCGTTTCTTTGATGGTGACAGCCATCGGCTGTTCCGCAACGCTTCCCCACGCGCCGCATTCCAAACAACGCCCCGTCCATTTTACAAATTGCGCGTCGCACCGGGCGCAGATGAACACCGTACTCACTTTTGGCATACCTTCCTAGTAAAAGTCGAACGTGAACAGCGGGGCGAGTATTTCGAAGACTTCCGGATTGTCTTGTTTGGTGGCGAATGCTTTGTCTTTGGAAACGACAACGTAAAGCGAGGGAATGGCGCGAAAATTCGCTTGAGTCATCGCGGTGAGTCCCGCGCCTTTGGCGCCGGAAAAGCCGTCGCCGGCGTCCCGATTCTCAAAACACTTGCCGGTCCCTGAATCATTTACTCGTATCAGGCCCTGTTCGTCAACACCGGTCAGTACAATCCAGTGGCCGCCTTTTTTATAGCAACCGGAAATGCGCGGTGTTGATGCGATGATGGGGATGACGGTTTTCGCTTTCAAAATTTTCAGCGCTTGGTCGGGAGTGACCGCCTTGCCTTCAAAATTATCCCAGCGGTCCCCGACTCTTTTAAAGAGTTCCTCGGTCGTTCCCTGATTGCATTTCCGCGCGCCGATTTCGGTGGCAAACGCGCCGGCGTCCACCGGACTCGTCGCGACGCCTTGCGTGCGGAGCACCATGGCAAGACTGGTCGGTCCGCATGCGGAATATGCATAGCTTGAGCAACAATCGGGATTGCCGCCGGGGTCTTTTCCGCCCGGACAGAGCTGTTTGTCGCCGTATGCTACGTTGCGCCACTGGGGAGCCGCTTGTTTATACATCCACGTGTTGCGAAAACCGTCATTGGGTGTTCCCACGATATCAAAACCGCCATCGGGATTGACGTCGGTTTCCATAGAGGCGAAGTCAAGCGCGACGCGTTTGATGATGGGTACCCTGATGCCTTCGTACCGCGTGAGGCGCGGGTTGATGGCGTTCAAAATGGTGTAACTGCCGAACAGGATTACCATGCCGATGGAGGCGTTGAGGATTTTCTTTTTTGCGTCTTCAATTGAGTGGGTGTTGCCCCCCGATGCCATCCATTCAAAACCCGCGTGAATAAACACGATAACCGCGACGAGGCCCGCAATGCCGACGAGATAGAGGTACACCGCTTTTATGTATTCGCCAATCCACGGAAAAATGGCCACGAATTTTTCTGGTTCGTTTTCATCGGGGACGACCGTCGGGGTGGAGAAACTTTTGAGCGAATCTATTTTTATTTGCAGTTCTGGTTTTGTCGCATCGAGCGTGGGAAGCGCAACTCCCGTGCCCGGACCTGCCGGTTGCGCCGTGAGGTCGCACATGCCGGTTATTTTTAAGCACCGCCCCTCGCGGCAAATTGCTTGGGCGCCGTACGATTGCTGGCACTGTCCATTGCCGACACAGGCGTCATTTTTTTGTTCCTCCGAAAGGAGACACCGTTCGCCCGGTGCGCAGTTCTGGTCATTTACGCAGGCCTGACCTACGGCTGCCAGCGCGGAGAGCGGAAAAAAAAGAAACACGCCGATGGTGATGAGAGTTGCAAAGCGGAGCATCATAGCGCGGCGCGTTTGACGGCGTCCTCCAAAAATTCCAACGTGCGATTTCCGGAGAATCGTTCGTCATCAATGACGAAATACGGCGTACCGTCAATCGGGAGCGCGCGGGCGAGCTCAAAATTCGCGTCAATGAGCGGCTGGAGTTTTTTCTCCGCGATGCATGCCGCGAACGGCCCTTCTTTCAGTTTCAGCTCCTGCGCGATACTGACGAATGTCGCCTCCGTGAGCCGCAACTGATTTTCAAAAAGCTTATCGTGGTATTCCCAAAATTTGTTTTGCCGCTGGGCGCAGCGCGCGGCGAGGTGGGCCGGAGCCGATGGCGCTGGAAATTGCGTAATCGGCGCGTCTTTCCACACCAGGCGTACTTTTTTGTTTTGTTCCACTAATTGCCGCAAAGTTTTTGCAACGATGGCGCAGTGGTCGCAGCCAAAATCCGAAAACACAAAGAGCGTCACCGGCGCGCTTCGTGCGCCGAGCACCGGGTCCGTGGCCTTGACATCAAGCGTCGTCACCGGAACGCCGCCGCGCGTCACCGTGATGGTTTCTTCCGCGCGGTCGGGGAGAAGGGAGGAGACCAGCAGAATAATCATGAGCGCCGCGGCGCCGCTGATGCCAAGAAGCATAATGAGTTGACGTTTTGGCATACCATTACCGCAATCTCATTTTATGCAATGCGCCGGTTGTTTGGTCGGTGAAAATGAGATTTGAATTATCGCCGTCAACGGACAGATTGCTGATGCTGAAATTGCCGGTTGGTTTTCCGACGATGCTTTTGTTTCCGGTGCGCACGTCAATTTTATACAGCGTGTCCGGCGTGAATTTTGCGGTTTCCGGCGCCATACCCGCGCCTTCCTCCAGCTCATCCGGCACGGCGCAATAGAGCGTGGCGTCATCCGCAAACGCGCATTTTTCCGCCCACGTATTAAGGCCGAGGTCTTTTTTTCCGGTGCCGATGGCGTCGCCTTCGCCGTTGGCAATCCAGATGCGCGGTTTCCAGTCATCGCTTGAGTGATAGGTGCTGTACAGCAATTGTTTTCCGCCCGGCGTCCATTTCGGCTGGAAGCCGGCGCCGTCAACGATGAGCGCCGGAAGATTTTCGCCGTTTTTCCCGACGAGCAGTACGCTCTGGCGTTCGCCGCCGGGCGGCTCGCCCGTGTTTGAAAAGGCGATGGTCTGATTATTTGGCGCATACGATACCGTTACTTTATCCGCGTTTTCGCCAAGCGATTCAATGGCGCGCGCTCCGGAACCGTCAGGATTTGACGTGATGAGCCAGCGATTTTCCGGGCTGTTTCCGATGCTCAACGCCGCCATGTCGTTGCCCGCCGCGGAAAATTCAAAATCCTGCCAGTGTTTGGGAAGCGTTATCTGTTTTTGTTGGTTGAAGTCAAAGTAGATGTTTGAGCCGTCCGGAAACTCAAGGATGGTTTTGTTTTTGTCGGGCGTCCAGTGGACTTTTTCAACGTTGAAAAATTGTTTGTCCGACATTTGCACCACGCGGCCATCGGGTCCGATGCGATAGAAGCGGCCGTCGTTGGCATTCAGAAATGCTGCGCTTTTTCCGTCAGCGCCAATGGTTGGAGCGACACTGCCGCTGATGTTCAGCACTTCCGTTTCCGTGATTCCTCCGGCGGCGACGCGCGAGACCGGGAGCGGCTGCGGCGCGGCCGCCGCGCCGCGTTCGCCGACCTCTATTCGCGCCGGCAGGCCGCCCGCTTCCGGCAATGTCGGACGCGCGGCTTCCGGCCCCGCCGCTTCCTCCGCTTTGCGGAAAAACACAAACCAGAGCGCCACGGCGAGCGCAATGACCACCACGCCGAATCCGGCAATGATGAGAATGCGTTTGGTGCGTTCGTCAAGCGTAATCATGGTTATGAGAGGGGATTAAGCGCTTCAATGGTGGCCATGGCGGCGATGATGATGAGTCCGAAGACGCCGACCCAAAACGCGATTTTCAGCACGCTCAACCGTAACCCGATTTCAACCGGGTCTTTCCAACTGTTGAGCGAGAACCATTCCATCCATTTATCTGGCACGAGAGACCGAATGACTTTTATGACCGCTTTCGGTTTTTGGAGCGGATTGAGTTGCGCGCTGAGTTCGGGCGTTGCGGCAAGGCCGCCGATGCCCGCTGGCGCTCCCATTGTACCACGCGGCGCAGGTACGGCGCCACCTGCGTTGCGCGCGGGACCGGACGCAAATTCGCGCGGCGCGTATCTGCCGCCTTCCTCCGCGGCCGTTTCGGGTGTGGTTGGCCGCATCATACCCGTGGGCGGTGCGATATTTCCTTCGCCCGTCTCGCGGAACGATGGCGAAACACGCGCTTGATTGCGCGCGTGCGCTAACTGACCGGCGACGCTCGGCATATAGTATTATTGTACCACAATGGCGCCGCTTGCGACATCAGCGCTCATGGTGGAGGAGGTTGTTTGAAGGAGTCTTTGGGTGAGTTTGTGTTCCAGTTCGCGTGCCACGGCTTGTTTCACCGGACGCGCCCCTTCAATTTCTCGAATGGTGGAAAGCAGATGGTCAATCACGGCATCGGAGACCGTCAGTGTACGGGCATGAACAGCCAGCCGCTTGTTTAATGCGTCAATATGAAGTCTTATGATGGCGGTGAGGTCTTCGCGCGACAGCGGACGAAACGGCACAATCGCGTCAAGACGGCCGAGCAGTTCATCGCTCAACACCTCTTTCAGCCACGATTCAAGGTTGGTTGGCAGGTTTGCCGATGGCGCGGCGCGGTCTCCCGCAAAACCGATGCTATCCGTGATAAAGAATCGTTTTTCCGCCGCGAGGGTCAGAATGATAGTTGCGTGTTTGAAAGAAATCGTTTTTCCGGTGGCGCTCGCAATTTCGCCCTCTTCCAAAATTTGCAGCAGGAGATTCAGGACATCACGGTGCGCTTTGTCAATGTTATCAAAAAGAATGATGCTGTTCGGGTGATATTTCAGGCGGTCTAAAAGCGGCGTTGCTTCTCGGTAGCCGATATAACCGGCGGGCGAGCCGAGGAGCTTGCTGATGCTGTATCCTTCGGCGAATTCGCTCATGTCCAACCGGAGCAGCGCTTTGCGGCCCGGATAGATGGTTGCGGCGAGTTGGCGCGCGAGTTCGGTTTTGCCGACGCCCGACGGGCCAACAAAAAGGAACGACGCAAACGGCCGGCGCGGGTCCTGCAGTCCGGCTGCGGCGACGCGGAACCGATTGGCCAGCAGCGCAATCGGTTCATCCTGTCCGACGATGTGTTTTTTCAGTTCCGTTTCAAGCTGCTGATACTGCGCTTGTCCGCGATGGAGGAGATGTTCAAACGGCACGCCGGTGATGCGCGCGACCACCTGCGCGATGTCGGTATCCGTAACGCGCGGCCGCCGTTGCGTCGCGCGCGTGGCGCGGCGAGAGAGCAGATTTAATTTTCGCGTGAGCGCCTGTTCTTCCGCTTTGCATGCGAGCGCGCGGTCAAATTGTTCGTTGTAAATGGCCGTTTCTTTTTCGCGGTGAAGCGCGTCAATGCGTTCGCGGAGCTCGTGAAGCGCGCGCGCGGCGCGGTCATGGCGCGCGCGCACGCGCACGGCTGCCGCGGCTTCGTCCACTAAATCAATCGCTTTGTCCGGGAGATGCGAGGTATGGATGAATTGGTCTGCGAGCTCCGCCGCCGCGTGGAGCGCGCCGTCCGTGATATGCACGCCGTGGAATTGTTCATAGTGCGCGCGAATGCCGCGCAAAATGGCGTAGGTTTTTTCAGCGGTCGGTTCGTCAACCACCACCGGCTGGAAGCGGCGTTCCAGCGCGGCGTCTGATTCAATGTATTTTTTGTATTCTTCCATCGTGGTGGCGCCGATGCATCGCAATTCGCCGCGCGCGAGGGCGGGTTTCAAAATGTTTGCCGCGTCCAGCGAGCCCTGCGATGAGCCGGTGCCGACAATCGTGTGGATTTCATCAATGAACAGGATGCTTTCGGGGTCGCTTTTAATGTCGTCAACAATTTGTTTGAGCCGCGCTTCAAATTCGCCGCGATAAATCGTGCCGGCGACGACGAGGCCCATGTCAAGCGCAAAAATGTGCTTGCCGAGGAGCACGTCCGGCACGTCGCCCGCGACGATTTTTTTGGCGAGTCCCTCCACGATGGCCGTTTTGCCGACGCCGGGTTCGCCCAAGAGCACCGGATTATTTTTGGTGCGCCGCGCCAGCACGTGAACGAGCCGGTCAATTTCATCGGCGCGGCCCACGACCGTGTCAATGGTCTTTTGCACCTCCGGACTGGTGAGTTCGCGCGCAAAATACTCCAGCAATTTGCGGTCTTTCTTTTGCGTTTTGACCTCCGTTGTTTTTTCTTTGGCGGGGAGCGGGATTGGATGGTCGTGGTGGTGGTGCTCGTCCGCATCCGGAATGTCGGGGAATTGGGAGATGCTCTCCAGCACATGGTCAAGCTGGGTTTTCAAGCGTTTGGACGGCACGCGGAGGTCGTCAAGCAGCGTTTTAATCCGTTCGTCTTTGAGTTGCAAAATGGCCGACAGGAGATGTTCGGTGCCGACGTGCGCATGTTCGTAATCGTGCGCCGTGAGCATGGCGCGTTCCAGAATGCGTTTGGCGTCCGTGTCAAGTTCGGGGATGGTGGCGGTGGGGGAGGAGCCGACCGGCGGCGCTGGATGCGCCTCGCGGGGCATGGCGAGAATGAACGACTGAATGGTTTCAGGCGTGATGTTTGATTTCGTCAAAATTTCGTGCGCAACCGACCCTTTTTGCATGGCAAGGCTGTAGAGCAGGTGCAGGGGCGCGACGGTCGGCGAGCCGACCTCCGTGGCGAGCGCAATGGAGCGCGCCAAAACATCGCGCAAATGGCCGGTGAATTTGTCCAAAATTTCCCACGGTTGCATAGTTGTCTTTTCTCTAACTTTACTATATAATCGAAATTCGTTATTGTCAATGGTATGGGTTTTCCATCACACATCTTTAAGGCCTACGACATCCGCGGCGTTGCGGACACGGAAGTGACGCCGGCGCTTGCGGAGACGCTCGGGGCCGTGTTTGTGCATTTTTTGAGCGATGAATTGCATGCGGAGCGACCGCTTACACTGGTGGTGGGGCGCGATATGCGGCTGTCATCGCCGGCGCTTCATGCGGCGCTTGTGCGGGGTATCACGGGCGCAGGCGGGCGGGTGTTGGACGCGGGGTTGGTCTCCACGCCGACTTTTTATTTCGCGGTCACGCATCTCGGCGCCGATGGCGGCGTCATGATTTCCGCATCGCACAATCCTAAAGAATATAACGGATTCAAATTGACGCGCCGGAATGCAGTGCCGGTTTCAGGCGAAACGGGGATGTATCGCATTCGGGATATGTGTGCAGATGCCGCGGTGAACACTTCTTTGTCATTGCGAGGAGCGAGTGCAACGAGCGACGAAGCAATCCCGAGAGGCACTGTTGAAATAATAGACACCATCCTCGCCGAAGAAACCGCGTGGGTCCTCTCGCAAACCAATCTCGCCGCACTGCCGAAATTGAAAATCGTCGCCGATGCCGCAAACGCAATGGGCGCGCAGTATCTTGAGGCGTTGTTTGAAAAAATTCCGTGCGAACTCGTGAAAATGAATTTTGAACTTGACGGCACGTTCCCCGCGCATGAGGCGGACCCGTTGAAAGATGAAAATGTGCGCGCGGTGCAGGAGCGCGTGGCGGCCGAACGCGCAGACCTCGGCATTGCAACGGACGGTGACGGCGACCGCATTTTCTTTTTTGATGAAACCGGCGCGCGTGTTCCGCCGTCTGTGGTGCGGGCATTGTTGGCGGAAAATGTACTGCGTCTGCATCCGGGAGCGAAAGTGTGCTACGACATCCGGCCGGGGCGTATTACGCCGGAGCGTATTGCGGCCGCTGGCGGCGTGCCGATTGTGACGCGCGTGGGGCATTCGCTCATTAAAGAACACGCCATCCGTGAAGGCGCGAAATTCGCCGGTGAATCATCGGGGCATATGTTTTTTTGGTATAAAGAAGGATTTTTTGAAATCCCGATGCTGTCGGTGGTGAAAATGCTGGAGGAGATTGCGCGCGGCGGCAAAAAGGTATCTGAATGTGTTGCGCCCTATCGCAAATACGTCCATTCGGGGGAAATTAATTTCACGGTGCGCGATACTAAAGCGGTGCTGGACGCGCTTGCGGACACCTATCATGATGCATGCTTGTCGTGGCTTGATGGGCTCACCATTGAATATCCGAACTGGTGGGCCAATGTGCGCGCGTCAAATACCGAGCCGAAAGTGCGCCTCGCGGTTGAGGGAGTTAATAAAGAGATAATGGATGAGCGGACGCGAGAAATCAGCGAGTGTATTAAACGTCATTGCGAGGAGCG
>JBBTYK010000042.1:0-13059 GCA_038061815.1 Patescibacteria group bacterium
CCGCGAGGGCAGCCTGAATCCGAGCCGCCGGAAGGCGGCGAGAGATGAAGGCGACTCCCTCCTCGCCCACCAAAATCTGGCTTTCAGCTTTCCGTGTTATACTATCCTCATGCAAAACGATGAAATCAGTCCAAAACGACTGCGATTTTCGGCAAAAGAAAAATTTTACGCCTACGCGCGATTTTTGGGCATTATCTGGCACGCGCATCCGGTGTTGACATCGCTCCGTTTCGCGCTTACTTTCCTCGGCGCTTTTCTGCAACCGGTAGAAGTGTATTTTTTTGCCAAATTCATCGCCGCCATTGCGGAAGGAGATATACATCAGGCGCCGTTTCTCATCGGAATTGTAATTGCATCGTACGGCCTTCGCCACATAGTAAGTGAACTCACTTACTCGCGCATGGACGACTGGTTTGCCCGCGCATCCAGTTTGGCATCTGAACATGCCATCTACGCACATGTCACGAAACTGGACCCGGAGGCGCTGAACCATCCTGAAATCAGGCGTTCGCTGGATTTTGTGCGCGAGGATTTGTGGCGCCTTAAACGTCTGGCTGACCGCACTGAATGGCTGGTGCGCTCGGTTCTCAAATTCATCGGTACGCTGGCACTGGCCGTGGCGGCTCCTTGGTGGGTCACTCTCGTAGCTCTGGCCGACGCTGCGCTGCAGGCTGTGAATCTCTGGATTGAATCAAAGAAAGAAATCTGGGCGGCGGTCTGGAATTCGCTTGAAGGGCGCAAACTGGAATACACGCGCTATCTTTTTTTGAACACAGATGAATTCCGTGAATTGCGCATGCTTGGAGCGGAAAAAGCCATCTTGGCCAAACGCGAACTGGCGCGTCAAAACGTGCTTGCGAGATTCCGCGACATAGCGTTAATGAGCTTGCGCAACCGCACTGTTTTGGCCTGTCTGCATATCGTTGCGTATACATTCGTGATTTTAATACTCGGCCGCGCCGCCTTTGACGGTCCGGCGGCGCTCGCCACACTATACATCGCTTTAAACCTGTTTGGACTGATGGGCGACGCGCTAAACGGTATGTCTGGAGCGGTGACCACAATCTGGGCGGATACGGAAATCTTAGCTTACATAAATCGGCTGCTCAACTTTGAACTGGAACGGATAAGCGGCCTGAAAATCCCGCGCGAATCGCTGACATTAAAGCTGGAGCATGTGGCATACCGTTACCGGAATGCCAAACGAGACGCGCTGTCAGACATAACGCTCACCATCAGGGAAGGCGAACATTTGGCCATGGTTGGAGAAAATGGGGCTGGGAAATCAACACTGTTAAAATTGCTCTCTGGACTAATACTCCCGACGCGCGGACGCATTTTGTTGAACGGAAAACCGCTTTCTGATTACCAGCCGATAGCATGGCGCGGAGCATTTCATTTGCTTCTGCAGGATACGCGGCTGTATCAAGATTTCGTGCGCGATAATTTGATGTACGGCGCGCAGACCGGTAAACATGCACCGGGTTTTTCAATGCCGCAAAGCGTAGCTATCGCCGGCGCAAACACAATAATTGACGCATTGCCGCAGGGCTACCGGACGTTTCTGGGCGACTGGGCCGCGCCGCCGGATATCGTCGCGCATCAGGTTTCCGGCGGACAGCGACAGCGGCTCGTGATTGCCCGCACGCTGATTCACGGCGGGCGCATTATAGGCTTTGATGAGCCGACTTCAGCCATGGATGCCAACGCGGAAATGCGATTTTTTGAGCGCCTGCTCAAAACCGCCGGCAAACGCGGGCTGATATTCATTTCACACCGCTTTTCCACTGTGCGCAGAGCGGACCGCATATTCGTTCTGCATGACGGCAAACTCGCCGGGCAGGGCTCGCATGACGAATTGATTGAACAGAACAAAAAATACGCCGAGCTGTATCGTCAGCAGGCGCAGTGGTACTCGTGACAAATTGTTTACGAAACATCCAGGCCAATCACCTGTTGTATGTTTTGGAATCCGTCTCTCTCTAGCAATTTTACAAGCCCGTAATTTATCTCCGCGATAACCCTCGGCCCTTGGTAAATCATGCCGGTAATAAGCTGCACAAGCGATGCGGCGTCTGTCCGCATTTCGCAAAACCTGATATGCTGGAACAATGGATTTTCTGCTGGCAATTGTCCTCATCGCGCTTGTTGTTCTTGTCACTTTTATCTACGCCGGATTTCGCGGAGCGCCGTGGGTGCCCACGAAAAAGGGCGACGTTGAGCGATTCTTGCGCCTTGCCAAACTGAAGCCTGATGCGGTACTCTATGATTTGGGATGCGGCGACGGACGCATCGTGCGAGCCGCCGCAACCGCCGGCGCGCGCGCCACAGGATTTGAAGTTTCCATCCTCCCCTACCTCATGGCGCGCATACGGCTCATCGGTTCGCGCGCCCGCGTGCGTTTCCGTGATTTCTGGTTCGTCAATCTCCATGACGCAGACGTCATTTATTTTTTTCTCATGCCGGCGATTACGGAAAAAATGAAAACCAAATTGGAACGCGAACTCAAGACGGGCGCAAAAATCATCTCCTACGTATGGCCAATTGACGGATGGACGCCGGTGACCGTGGATAGTGTACCGAGGAGTCCGAATTTGTATGTGTATCAACGGTAGCCTTTACGCGTACGGGATTCTTCATCCGCTACGGCGGATTCAGAATGACTTATGTTAAAACCCAATGAAGGAAAACAACTCGCGATTACGGTAGACGGCGCAGCGTGGGAACGCTGGCCAATTCGCACGCACATCGTCACAGACACGGACGATGTTATCGCCGTAGTGGAACGCTACGCAAAACCGCATCTGCAATTCGGTGATTTTTTATTCATCAGTGAACGCGTGGTGGCGATTACGCAAGGCCGCGCGTTTCCCATCAAGGATATTCATCCCTCGCGGCTCGCAAAACTCCTCGTAAAATTTGTGCACAAATCGCCGTACGGCATCGGGCTCGGCAGTCCGTGGACTATGGAGCTCGCCATCCGCGAGGCCGGCGTACTGCGTATCCTGTTTGCCGCGCTCCTCTCGGCGCTGACCAAACCGTTCGGCATCCGCGGCGTATTTTATAAAGTAGTAGGGAAAAATATCAACGCGATAGACGGCCCGTGCTCCTACACGCTCCCGCCGTATAATGAATACGCAAAACTGGGGCCAAAAAATCCGGACAAAGTAGCGCGAGAACTGAAAGAGAAAATCGGAAACGACACGGTGATTATTGACGCGAATGACCTCGGTGTGGCGGTACTGGGAAAATCCGACAAAAAAATCTCAACCAACTTCATCCGCGCGGTCTTCCGCGACAACCCGCTCGGCCAATCTCACGAACAGACGCCATTGTGCATCGTGAGGAAAGTGAAATAAAAAAAAGTGCCTGATCTTGGTATCAGGCTGGAGGTGAGATGTGAGAGACACACCCTTCCAGCTTCTAGGAGACGCGAGCGTCTCTTTCAAAGCCCACCCCTGTAACTGTTTGCGCCATTTCGCTGCTTGTCCGACACAAGCAACTCGGATGACTCCGCACCGTTTTCATCACAACCTTGGTAGGTTGCATTGATCCCGGCTACCCTCTCGTAGGTTTACTCTCTTTGAAGTTGCTCGTCCTTCCAGACACCACGCCCCTCGCGGGAACATGACGTACACGGATGGCCGTTCACCTTCGTAGAGTGCCGCGTTCCTTGGCGAGGATTGCAGCTACAGTTCGTTTGCCTACGATTTGTGTCCTTGCGCCTTCGTCACTACTCATTGGACGACACGTTTTTTTCGTCTTTCGACGCGCGCTTGTGGGCTGGACACGTTTGCCCTTTGATTGGATCTTTCGACCCAAGGCCTGTTATGGGCGGCCTCGCGACCGTGTAACTGGGCACCGTTTGTGTTTGATGAACGATTGGGTGTTCGTCCACTACTCCACGCGTATTGCTCAATCGCACGCTGGCTTTCCACTTGCGTGGGTAGCCAATGCCGCATCGCCGCACTTTCCCTTTCCATTACCATGGTCAGGGGTAAAACAGGTGGCGTTACTTGGAAAATGGCTCACCTTGGCCTGCGCTTTAGGGTTGCCCCTGAACGCTGGTTACGGCTTTGCACTTCCCACCGTCCTCCTACCGAGTTTGTCGCTCATAGTCACAAGGACTATTCGGATGAGCGGACGCACCCCGCAGACGGTTTTTGGCGAGTGGACCTCGGACCAAGGAGACGTTCCCGAAGGAACAAGCCCCTGGTGACCCAGGAGCGTCAGGCCGATGAGTTGCCCCACCGTCCATCTACTCCCAGATCCAGCAGCTGGTTTAGGGCTACCTTAGGGTCTCTCTGCCATTATCTTTTTTGGGATGTACAGTACCTGGTGTTAACAGGCAGCGTTTGTTACATCGCATTCCATCCCGGGCTCGCCAATTGCCCTTCGTCATGAAACTTTCGTTTTTTAGACGATAAGGAATAGTTTACTCGCCCCTCTTGGTGTTGTCAAGTGCCACCTGTGGATAACTTTTTTGAGCCTGTTTATAAGAAAAACCCCTTCATCAAGGGGCTTTTCTTTAACGAACCGCTTACCGCACCTCTTGCAAAAACGCCTCCGCATCACCGTTCACGGAAAGTTTAATTGAAGTAACCGTGGGGAATTGCAACAAAGTTTTTTCCATCTGTACGCGTGCCGTGTCGGCGGGACAGGCGCCATTCGGAACGGCATAGGCGGAAAAATCAAGCGTTGCCACGCCATCTGCCCCTATCTCCAAACGTTTAATCACAGCGCCCTGCGGCACAAAACTGCGATAGCCCTGCTCCCACTCCTCGCGCGCGGGGCCAGCAAATACGTGCTCAAGCGCAACGCGCGCAATGGCAACCGTGCTCGGTACGGCGCGACGAACCGCAAACGTGCGCGGACAACCCGGACCGCCCTCCTTCGCTAAGAAAATAGAAAATGAACTTACGTTGCGCGCGACGCGAACCGGAATGCGCACCATGTGAATCGGCGTGCCGTCTTTTGCTGACGCTTCAAACACCTCCACATACAATACCGTGCCGGGCGCCGCGTTAAACGCAACGGCGGTTTGGTATGGCCCGGATTGGCCGGCGTCAGGCGCATCGGCGGTGGCAAATCCGCGGCCAACCACACGGCCGTCGGCATCGCGGACAGTCACCGAAACCGTATTTTCAAAAGCGATAGCGTTGCCCGCCACGATAACGGGACTGGCGACATCCGCATATGGAACTGGCGCCCGCACCGAGATGCCGTTGTTGCTCGTATTGACCGGCGTACCGTCCCAGGACGGCTCACGGCCGCCAGCCGGCTCCTCCACTGGTTGTGACTCCTCGGGTTGTTTTATGGTATCGGCGGGAGACGCCACGAACCGCTGGCTGAAAAAAGACAGCAAAAACCACGCGGCGATGATAAACACAATCGTCGCGATAATTGAGATGATAATATACTGGGTGCGTTGTATCATTGCGGTAAAGTTATAAGGACTAAAAATGCCTTTATATCATACCATGACGGTCATTGCCACGAAAACTGTCCGAACGCCCATGCCGCAAGCGCCTGCGCCTCCGTAAACCGCGCGTAATGGTCGGCGGCTCCCAGTACCGCCACGTACAACCGATGCCCCGCCGCATCCTCTACGGCGGTCACAAAATTATACCCCGCCTCGGGCAGGTATCCTGTTTTGCTGCCAATCATTTTTGGTACCGTAAGCGGAATCTTCCCCAACAGCACCCAGTTGGTGCTCGCCACTTTCCGCACCTCGCCCTTGGCAGTGCGCACCTCGTACTCCGCGGCGCCAACAGCCTCGCGAAGAACCGGACGCTCAAGCGCCATCTGAAGCAACCGCACGACATCACGCGCCGTTGCGCGATTGTCCGGTGAAAGTCCGGCCGGGTCAGCCGCGCGCACGCTCATTAAACCGTATCGTTCCGCCGCCAGCCGCATGCGGGCGACAAATGACGCTCCGCGCGGCATCACGGCGTCAACCATGGAAAGCGTGGCGCTGTTGGATGAGCCAATCAGGCTCGCGAAGAGCAAATCCTGCAACCGCACGACATCACCGTGGTCCAACACATGCGGCCCGTCAATACCTTTCGGCGTCCGCATGGTGGATGTGGCAGCCCAATCCGGCGCGAGGTCGGCCACGATAATTGCGGTCAACAATTTGGTGATGGACGCGATGGAACGCGGAGCATCCGCCTCTTTCTCAAACAACACCATACCAGTGGCACCGTCTATCACGAGCGCGCTTTTTGCCGTGAGCGTCGGCGTCTTTGTTTCAGCCGCATTCCGCATCGGTTGCGGCATGGGCGGCGGGAGGACGTTTGATTGCCCAAAAACCGTCCGCGGGTCAACGGACGCTAATACTACGCCGCTCATCGGCGACCCCAGTAGCCCGGCGCCCGCCAAAGATTGCGCCGCCACCGCCGTGCCGCGCGCCGCATTCGCGCCGATCAACACACTGGCGCCGGCGATGCCGATAACGGTGAGAGTGGAGAATAACCAACCGGAACGAGGCATATCTTATGATGGTGTCGGCGCCCCCAACACCGCTTCAATATCCGGATGCTTATGCAATTCCTCATACTGCGGCAATACCGCCGTAGATTTCACGCCCAGATACCGCAAAAACTCAAAACTCGGTTCGTACACTTCAGTGTGCATCGCCGCGTCTTGGCGCTCGTCAATCAGTCCGCGCATGAGCAGATTCCGCACGATGAGCGAACAAATCACGCCGCGAATCAATTCCAGTTCCGCCTTCGTAACCGGCCCGCGATACGCGATAATTGTGAGCGTTTCCAACTGCGGACGCGTCAGTTCACCGCTCACCTGTTCTTTCAAAAACGAACGCATCAGTTCGCCGAGTTCCGGTTTTGTGGCAAGAATCACCTCGGCGCCGCGATGAATGACGACAAGCCCTGACGCATCATCGGTGTAGCGTTCCTCAAGCGCCGTGAGCGCCGCGGCAATCTCGGCATCTTTCGCGCCAGTGAGTTTCGCCAGTTGCCGAGCCGAAAGCGGCGCCGTGGCGGTGAAAAGAATCCCCTCAATTTTTGCGGACAATGATGCGCTCATACCGCCATAATGTGAATGTCGTCAAACAGCGCGCGCTGGCTCACGCGCACATGGCGCTGTTTAACCATCTCCAACAGCGCCAAAAAATGCACGATGTGTTCTGCGCGGTCCGCGCCGCGCCGCAGGAGATGCTGAAACGTGAACCGTTTTCCGGCATCAAGAAACACTCGAATGCGCGCAATGGATTCTTCAATGGAAATCGTGTTGACGATGTCCATACGTTCCACCATCGCGCGCCGTTTCGTGTGAACGCCTATCAGTTGCTGCATGACCTGTTCCAAAATGGACGACGTCACGCCCTTCGGCTCCACAAATTCTCCTGTCAGTTGCGTCATTTCGCGCGCATAGGCGGTGCATCCGCTCTCGTAGCGCGCCTCCAATTCCCGCGCCGCATCCATGAATTTTTTATACAGCCGCAACTGGTCCTCAAGCGCAACGCCTTCCTCTTCCGGCGCCTCATCCGGCACCAACAATTTTGACTTCAAATACACCAGCCGCGCGGCAATCACTAAAAAATCCGCAATTTCCGCCGTGCGCGACGCGTCAAGCTTTTCCACATACGCCAAATACTCCTCCGTTACTTTGGCAAGCGACACTTTTGAAATGTCCAAATCCTCCTTCTCAATCAGTTGCAACAATACATCAAGCGGCCCGCGGAATTGTCCCAATGACGTCTCAAAAATCATGCGTCAAGTTTGATGTGTAATTCTTTCAACTGCTTATCGGGGATGACGGATGGCGCGCCCATCATGAGGTCGCGGCCGCTGCCGTCTTTCGGGAATGCAATCACTTCACGAATGTTTGCCTCGCCCGCCAAGAGCATCACGATGCGGTCAATGCCGGGCGCAAATCCGCCGTGCGGCGGCGCGCCGTATTCAAACGCTTCCAGCATGTGGCCGAATCGCATCTGCTGTTCCTCGTCTGAAATGCCGAGAATATCAAAAATCTTTTTCTGCAGCGCGCGTTCGTGGATGCGGATGCTGCCGCTTGACAATTCAAATCCATTCAACACCAAATCATACGCATCTGCGTGCACGCTCATCGGCTCCGCATCCAATTTCGCCATGTCTTCCGGTTTAATGGAGCAAAACGGATGATGTTTGGATTGCACGGAGCCGTCTTCCAACGTTTCAAACATTGGAAAATCCAACACCCAACAAAACGCCAGTTCATTCGGGTCGTTTTTATGCTCGCGCAAATCCGGCTTGTCCGTGCCGTATTTTTCCATCGCTTCGTCATACGTCATGCGCGGGAACGGCGTCTGCAGAATTTTTTTCTCTGGCGTTATTTCGCGAATAAGCGCAATCATCATGGCCTCCGTAAATTGCAGCACGTCTTCGCGTTCCACAAACGACATCTCAAAATCCAGTTGCGTGAATTCCGGCTGGCGGTCGCCGCGCAAGTCCTCATCGCGAAAACAGCGCGCAATCTGGAAATAGCGTTCAAAACCGGCCACCATCAACAGTTGCTTGAATTGCTGGGGCGATTGCGGCAACACGTAAAACTGTCCGGGAAACACGCGCGACGGCACCACGTACTCCCGCGCGCCTTCCGGCGTGCCTTTCATCAAAATGGGCGTTTCCACTTCAATAAATCCGTGCTCGCGCATGTACTGACGAAAGAAAAACACCACATCATCGCGCAGACGAATGTTGTGCTGCAGTCGCTCGCTCCGCAAATCCAGATAGCGATATTTCAAACGAATATCCTCGCCGACGCCGCCTGTGTCCTTATTCAGTTCAAACGGCGGCGTCTTTGACGCGTTCAGCACGGTCACGGCGTGCGCCAAAATTTCCACTGCGCCGGTTGGCAGATTTTTATTTACGCGTTTTTCTTCGCGCGGTTTCACATCGCCTTCTATCGCAACCACGTACTCATCGCGAATGGACGGCAGCGCCTCCTGCGATGCGGCATCCAATTCACCGAGCGTGCATACCACCTGCACGATGCCGCTGCAATCGCGGATATCCAAAAAGACCACCTTGCCCATGTCGCGGCGGCTGTGCACCCATCCTTTGAGCAACACCCGCTTCCCTTCCTGTTTTAATGTCTCCTGCGCCAAAATGCGTTCCATAAACACCATACACTCTACCAAAATCGGCATCGTTTTGCAACTGCGAACTGTCATTGACGGCCGCCTCCATCTTTGCTATCATCCTAATGAAAACGGCTACAAGGAGAAGAACGTGCCATACCGAAACGCAGACCGGGAAAAAGCGGCGTATTATGCCGCCGAGGTAATCCGAGAAAACCTCGGCATTGCCTCTGACCGAGAACAACCCATTGGGCTTGTGCTTGGCACTGGGTGGGGAGACGTTCTTCCCATCGAGGGAGCAGCGATGCTTTCGTTTCGCGACATCCCCGGTTTTGAAACGCTCGAGACGCTCGAAGGACACGCGCGCACCGTGGTGTCCGGACGTGTTGCGGACAAACTCGTGCTCGCCCTCCGCGGCCGCGTGCATCTGAACGAGGCGCCGTGCGACCAGAACATCGCCAAGATGGTGCGCCTCCAGATTGAGATGCTCCTGAAGTGCGACGTCCGCACGCTCATCCTGACGAGCGCGGTCGGGGCGCTACCGAGGCCGGTTTCGCGACTGTTTCAAGTCGGCGAGGTATGCATCGTGAACGGCTTCGTCACGCTCTACGCGCCGGACATGCCGCTCTGGGCAGGCGAGTTCTGCTCGCCGGAGGACACGCTCAACAAGGCGCTTCAATCAACCGCCATCAAGATGGCGCAGGATGTGAAGGGCGGCACGGCAGGCCATGTGATGGTGCGCGGCCCGTTCTTTGAGGGACGACGGCACGACAAGGAGCTGCTCGCCCGAACCGGCGCCAGTGTCGTCGGCATGAGCATGTTGCCCGAAGCGTGCATCGCCGCGCTGTACGATGATGCGAGCGTGCTGGGCCTCGGCTTCGTGACCAACGACGCGGTTGAGACGCACTCCCACGAGGAGAATCTCGCCCGCGCGGCGGCTGCCCGAGAGAAGCTCGGCACCTACCTCACCCGCATCATCGCCGCGCTCTGAACCGACCAACCCTCCACGCCTGCATTCCGGGCGTGGTTTTTTATCGCGTAAACAACACCCAATCCCCAACATCGCGCCGCGTATGCGACGTCCCGACAGAGCCCGAGCGAATGCGAGGATTCCGCAGCGAAGCGAGCCGGTGCCGCCGTAGGCGGCACACGGCGAGCGAGCGGTTTCGCATCAACGTACGCAACTATATGAAGTTGGCGAAGCCAATTTGGGAAAGCGAAGTGCAACGAGCTTTCCGTATAGTCGCTGTTAGGCGTGGTGAGCGACCAACGGGAGCGAAAGTGCAACGTCCCGAGCGAGTGAAACGAGTGAAAGTTGCTACGGGTGGCTTCTTAATTTCTCAGTTTATTTGTTTTCTTACAACCAGTAAAATATTCTCATCGAACCAACTAACTTTGTCTAAATCTTTAAACTTTCGTTGAATATTTTGTTTAAATTCCCCTAACGATCGTTCAAACTCTTTTTTATTATATAAATAAAATGTTGAATAGTGGTGATTTTGTGCCTGTTTTATAAGCCAATCCAATGAAGAAAGTCGCGCGTATTTGAAATTTTCTATAGATTCAAGTTTTAATATTGGTAGTTTTCCTAATAAACTTTTAAATGAATTTAATTCATAAAGCCTCGTTTCTTTTTCATTAAAAAGAGGAAAATATTTTCCCCATACATTTCTACGATTCTGGTTTCTTAACCGAGTGTAAATGAACAAATATCCTCCATCTTTCAGGATACGAGAGGATTCTTTTAGGAATTGTAGGATTTTAAAATGGTGAACAGCATTAAAGGTGAATATACAATCTAAGGAATTATCTTTAAGGGGTATTTTTCTTGCAAATGATTTTATTGTTTTGAAATTTCTAATTTTATGTTTTACTAAGAAATCTGTTAATTGTTTTAACATTTTTTTATTTGCATCAACACAATAGAGAAATAATTTTTTACCGAGATATTGGAACAATTTTAAATCGTATCTCCCAGCACCACACCCAACATCTGTTGCGACTATTTCTGGATATTTCTGTAATTTATTTTTAATAAAAAGAATTGGCTCTAAATCAGTGGTTCTTAAATCTCTATATTGACAAGCGATTTTGGAAAAATGATGGTGTATGTTTTTCATAACTATAGATAATACTAAATCATTCTATATAAAGTTTTCGTCTAGGGCACCCGTAGCAATTACGCCTAACGGGCCGCGGATAGGCAAAGTTCTCCGGCGAAGAAAAACGAAGTTTTTCTGAACCGGAGAATTTGGGCGAGGCCGCAGCCGAGCTGCCTATCCGCTGTTCTGCGGAGTCGCGAGCGAAGTCCGCCGACAGGCGGACGAGCGATGCGACACGCGCAGAACAAGGACGAAGTCCGCGGCCCGTTCTGGCGGTATACACGAGCGAGTCCGCCCGCGGCGGACGAGCGAGTGATTCCGCCAGAACTAGTGGATATCCGAACTCGTGGTAATTATGCTTTAGATAAGCTATAATTTGTTGGTTTACTTCCATTCAGGGGGGTATGAAGACACGTTTACGGTATCACGGCTGAGATTCGTTCGTCAAAAGCACCCAATCCCCCACATCGCGCCGCGTAAACGCGGAAAATTCCGGATATGCTTCAAGGTCCGCCACCGCATCTTTCTCCATTACCCACCACTGATACTCCGGCCGCGTGAGATAGTGTTCAAAATTATCGCGGTCAATACTCGTCGGCATCGTGTGCCCGCGATAGCGCAGATACCAATATGTCGCCGGCAAAATGCGGCCAAAATTCCACTGCGCCGTGCGATACACGATGAGCGGCGCATCTTTTTCAACCGTCCCGTTCAGGACGGCCGCCGCATCGCGCGCCGCTATTGAAGCGCCCGGATGCCAATGCGGCAACCGCACGCCATAAAAAACCAACAGCGCCGCCACGCCTATGGTGGCAAGCGCGCGCGGCGCGCCTTTGTAATGCAAGGCGGAAACAGCAATGAGATACAGCGCCGGCGCGAGGCCGAGCGCATACCACGTCACTTTCGTTTGCATCACCGTCAGCGCAATGCCGAACAAAAGCACCCAAACGCCAAGCAGTATCACGGCCGGCGTAAAATGAAGTTTCGTCAATTTTTTCGGCAGAAGGAACGCAAAACTGTATCGCCATATCCAAAAAAGCGACATGAGTCCTGCCGCTACCGTGATAAATGGCGTGGTGTTCCAGAGATACTGCGCATAAAACCACCATGGCCCCGCGTGGCCTTGCACGATTCCGGAGATGCGTGAAAAAAACTGTTCTTTCAAATACACCTGAACAAACTGCTCACCGTACGCGAGATACGCAAACACGTGCCACGCGCCGCCGATTACGAGCCACGCAAACGCCCACGCGACCCACGCCCACCAGTGATAGTTATACGGCATGGGCTGATGGCGAATGCGGCTTTTGATGAAAAACGCCGCATGCGCGCCGAGCGGAATGAGCACGGCAAAAAATCCCAGCGTCCCGCGTGTGGCGATGGCGAGTCCCGCCGCGACGCCGGACGCCATGAACCACCAATCAGCGTGGCCATTTTTTCCCCAACTTCGTATGAGCGCGTACAACGCCGCGAGCAGCCAGAACAAAAACAGCACGTCATGGTCAGCCGAACGCGCCATGTGGTAATCCAAAAACAACGGGCTCAAACTAAACAACAGCGCCGTCCACAAACCCGCGTACCACGAAAACAACCGCCGGCCGATGCCGTACAGCAACAGCACCGCGCCAATCCCCGCCAACGCAGGAAAAAAACGCGCGGCGAATTCGGTTACGCCGAACACGCGAAATGAAAACGCATTCAACCAAAACGGCACGAGCGGTTTCTCAAACCACGGCTCGCCCATGAGCGTCATGCGAAGATAGTCACCGCGCTCCACCATTTCCGCGGCGATGGTGGCGTAGATGCCTTCGTCCCAGTCCTGAAGCGGCGCATCGCCCAGACGATAAAACATGACAAACACGGACACGAGCAACA
>JBBTYK010000042.1:13159-14711 GCA_038061815.1 Patescibacteria group bacterium
GGAATCCGCGCCGCAACGCCCAAAAAAATCCTCAAAAAATCAAACAGCGCGCGGTCAGGCTGGCCGGGAAACGCCGTACTCGCCGCCAATCCGAGCACATACTGTACCACAAGCGCCCGACGATACGAACGCCGTATCTGTGGATAGTGCGCAATCGGCTCCGCGGCGACCAATTTATCGCCGCTCCCCGCCCGAACCACCTCCGCATGCACGAGCATCCCGGGCTCAAGCCGCGGCGACTGCTTGCTCGCAATTTTCTTGACGCCGGTTGCGTGCGCCACCACCAACCCGCGCTCGTGCGTATACAGCGTAATGCGCTGGTCGTATTCCCGAATGTCCTCACGAGCCAGCACGATGGCGGTCAACATAGGTTTCAGCAATCATCATCGCGGCGGCGCTGTCTATCGGAATATTAAAGTCCTTGGCAAACCGCGCCGCGGCCTGCGTGCTCAAGCGTTCATCAACGGTTTCTATCGTCCAATCCGTTTCATCGCGCAAAAATTGCGCCACCAGTTCAACCACGTCCGCTTGCGGCCCGCGTTCGCCGGACAGGGTGTATGGCATACCCAGCACTATCGTGGTGACTTTTTTTTCTTTGATAATAGGCGCGAGGTCCGTGCGCAAATTCCACTTGCCGGCGTTCGGAATGGGCGAGAGCGGAACCGGCGTGCTCGTGCCCTCCGGCACCAGCGCCAGACCTATCGTCTTTTCGCCATAATCCATTGCCAAAATGCTCATAGGCGGGTATAGTACCATAAACCGTAAAAATTGACATAATCCATAATTTGCCAATTTTTTTATCCTCTGATACAGTAGAATCCTAGAAATAACCCAACATCTATGCGTACTAAAACCAAACCAGCGGTAGTTGCGTTTCCACTTACAAGCATCCGCACTCTTTATCGCAGTAAACACGGCCGGCGGAAAACAATCGTGTTTGAAGCGGACGTAAAAGCCCTCAAGAAAGTGAACGAACCAAACACTATAGACGAAATGGTAGCCGAGGCAAAATTAGAATATACTCTCGGTCTAACCAAGACGTTTACTTCTGCGAAGGCGCTCGTCAAAGAGTTGCGGTCTTGACGTTTTATGCGGCTCAATCGTTCCTCACGGTTTAAGCGGTCATACAAAAAACTGCCGTCTCATATTCAGGACGATTTCGATGAAAAAATAGAAACCTTCACACGCAACCCATTCCACCCATCTCTACATACCCACAAACTAAGTGGCAACTTGGCAGATTATTATGCTTTTTACTTGCGAGATGGTTACCGGGTTCTTTTTGACTTCATAAAAGACGGCGTAGTAATATTGGTCAACGTCGGCAATCACAACGACTACCAAAAATGGTCGCGCGGATAGATAAACGGTTTCTTTTTATGGATTTCAAAGAACTGCAAAGAAAGGTCATAAAAAATCTAATAAAATACGGCGAAAAATATCATGTGAACATTGATGAAGATTTTGCCTTGCTCAAATTCTATGAAGAGGCCGGCGAACTCGCGCAAGCGGTTTTAATCCACCGGAAGAAGAGCCGCCCGGAAAAACATGT
>JBBTYK010000043.1:0-3471 GCA_038061815.1 Patescibacteria group bacterium
CATTGGCGTGTTGTAACTGCGGCTCGAGCGACCCCACAAAAATTGTAGGGTCAAAACCGGCCTCCTGCAACATAAGTCCGATGAGCGCGGTAACGGTGGATTTTCCATGCGTGCCCGTGACGGCGATGGTAAATTTCTTTTCAGACAAAAGGCCCAAAAATTCCGGATAACTCACCTGTTTTACACCCTTCTTTTTCGCGGCTTTGCGTTCTACATTATTCTTATCCACGGCCGGCGTATACACCACCAAATCCGCATCGGCCGGCACGTTTTCCGGCGCATGGCCTATGATAACCGGAATGCCTTCTGCCACAAGGGCATGGGTCAAATCCGTGGCCGCTAAATCCGAACCGGAAATGGCGATATCATTATGCCGCGCCCAGCGCGCCACCGCAGACACGCCAATACCCCCAATGCCGATGCAGTATATTTTTTTGAGTTTCATGAAATCCATGAGAGTACGATAACACGAAATAAAAAAGTTGTCATTACGAGAGTTTTCTTCCGTCATTGCGAGGAGCGAAGCGACGAAGCAATCTAATGCAATCTAATTAGATTGCTTCGCCAGGGCCTGCGCTCGCTCGGCCCGCGAGGCGCTGCTCGCAATGGCATCTATCCAAAAAACCCGCGAGGGCCTTTTGTAGTTTTGTAGAATAAAAAAACCACAGGCCTAGCCAGTGGTTAAAACCCTAACCAACGAAACCTGGGACAAAGACGTATTCGTTTGTATACCCGTTTTTGGTATCGAGAAATGTCAAAACCAGTAAACAACCGCATCATATTAAGATTGTTTTCCTCGGTGTTTCTCACTCCCGTATCCCACACATCAATGGACTTGGCAAAGACATAGTAACCGCATGGCAAACAAAAATTGTCTGCGTCATAATCGCGATAGAGAAACCCAGCCATAGAATCAACCAGATACCATTGACCCTTGATGTACGGCTCCACAAAAATATGTCCATACACAGGTCTTACCTGTCGACCAGTCCTGTCCACCGTCTTGATCCACTTGATTCTAGCCGATTGCACAAAAACTACCGGTATACCCTTAGCGCGCGCCAAAACAGCAAAAACCAAACCGTAGTCAGTGCAACCAGTGACGAGACGAGAATTAACTATCTGATGAGCCGTGCGGCCGAACTTATCGGCGTAGCCATTACTTAAATTGCTACGCATCCACCGGGAAATCTCTCGAAGAGTCGAAACGTCCTTACGATTATTAAACCGACCAGCAATCGCTAAGATATCCGCCGTCAAGCGTGTTTGCTCGCCCTGTTGCAAAAATGCTGCAGGGTCGGCATAATCAGCGTTCTGGAAATAACCACGGAACGTTTGCTGGTTATTAGCCATGTTCTATCCCCTGTTTTCTTTCCTATTTGCAGATTTAACATATCCATGACCCGATGTCAAGTCGCGCCTCGGTTCGCGCCGCCGCACGTCGGCTTAGTCGAGGGATATAATTAGGTCTGGGGCCTGCGCTTGTTCGGCCCATCATGGACCCGGCGACTCGACCTTGAGGCAAGGCCTCGCTCGGGATGACAAAATATAACTACTCTGCTATACTAAACCGCATGAATAAGCAAAATCTCGCGGCGTATGACCCGGAACTTCATGAATGGATTCAGAAAGAGCTGAATCGGCAGGAAACCGGCCTGGAAATGATTCCGTCTGAAAACTTTGTGTCCCCCGCTGTTTTGGAAGCGCTGGGGTCTGTTTTGACGAATAAATACGCGGAGGGCTATCCGGGCAAACGCTATTACGGCGGATGCCAATTTGTTGACGGCGTTGAGCAACTCGCGATTGACCGCGCAAAACAATTATTCGGCGCCGAACACGTTAATGTGCAACCACTTTCCGGCGCACCGGCAAACATCGCCGTGTATTCCGCGCTTTTGGAACCGGGCGATACCGTGCTCGGGATGGATTTATCTCACGGCGGCCACTTAACGCACGGCCATCCGGTAACGTATTCGGCAAAGATTTATAATTTTGTTCGCTACAAAACGAACGAACGCGGACTGATTGATTTGGATAACCTCCGCGCCATGGCGGAAGAACATAAACCGAAATTGATTTTGGTTGGCTATTCCGCGTACTCGCGCGAGATTGATTACGCGGCCGTGAAAAAAATTGCGGACGAGGTGGGCGCGCTCACGATGGCGGACATTGCGCACATCGCCGGCTTGATTGCCGCGGGCGAGATGAATAATCCGGTGCCGCTGTTTGATGTGGTTACCACCACCACGCACAAAACATTGCGAGGCCCGCGCGGCGGCATGATTATGTGCAAAGAGGCGTTTGCGAAAAAAATAGACAAGGCGGTGTTTCCCGGATTGCAAGGTGGCCCGCATGAAAATGTTATCGGTGCAAAAGCGGTGGCGTTCAAAGAAGCGCTGGAACCGTCATTCAAAGAATACGCGCGGCAGATAAAAGCGAACGCGAAGGTGTTGGAAGAGGAATTGGCGCGGCGCGATTACAAACTGATGTTTGGCGGCACGGATAATCATTTGCTGTTGATTGACGTGACACCGAAAGGCGTTACCGGCGCGCAGGCGGAAGCGGCGTTGGATAAGGCGGGCATTACGGTAAACAAAAACATGATTCCGGATGACCCGCGCTCGCCCATGGATCCGTCTGGGATTCGTTTGGGTACGCCGGCTTTGACCACGCGCGGGATGCGTGAGGATGAGATGCGCCGCGTTGCCGATTTTATTGACCGCGCGATTACGGCGCACGCTGATGAGGAAGCGCTCGCCAAAATTCGGGAAGAAGTGGTGGAATTAACCAGCAAGTTTCCGTTGTATCGTTAGTCATTGCGAGAAGGCCCATTCTCTGTCATTGCGAGCGTAGCGAAGCAATCTAATTAGATTGCATTAGATTGCTTCGTCGCTCGCTGCGCTCGCTCCTCGCAATGACAAAGGGGAACTCCTCGCAATGACATTTCTATTTTATGCCAGCTCAACTCATTGACGGACGCGCCATCGCGCAAACCATCCGCGATGACGTAAAGAAAAAAATCGCCGCGTCAGGTATAACGCCCGGCCTCGCGGTTGTTTTGGTTGGCGGCAATCCGGCCTCACATACATATGTGGAACTGAAGGAACGCGCGTGCCAGGACGTGGGCATTCATTTTGAAAAGTACCTGTTCACGGAAACGGAACCGCAAGAACGCATTATCATGCGCATTCAGGAATTAAACGCGCGGCACGACATTCACGCCATCCTCGTTCAGCTCCCGCTCCCTCGCGGTTATGATGAAGATGCCGTGATTCGCGCGATGGACCATCGCAAAGATGTTGATGGGTTTCATCCGGCGAACATCACGGCGGTATTGCAGGGCGGCGGGCATCATCCGTTGCCCGTGCTCATCAAAGCCATCATGCGGTTGATTGAAGAAACGCACGTGCCGATGGCTGGAAAACAGGCAGTAATTTTGGGGAACAGCGATGTGTTTATGAGGCCGCTCGG
>JBBTYK010000043.1:3571-10447 GCA_038061815.1 Patescibacteria group bacterium
CTGGAAAACAGGCAGTAATTTTGGGGAACAGCGATGTGTTTATGAGGCCGCTCGGGGCGGTTTTGGAGCGGGCAGGGATGACGGTGGAGTGGATGACGTCGCCGTCAATGATGCGTACGGGATCCTTCGGCCAGGGGCCTCAGGATGACATAAAAAAAGCCGATGTGCTGGTGGTAGCCATCGGCAAACCCTGGATGATTACGCCCGATTTTGTGAAACCGAGCGCCATTGTCATTGACATCGGCACCACAAGGGACGCGGAAACCGGACAACTGCGGGGCGATGTACACCCAGATGCCGCGAATGTCGCCGCGTGGCTCACGCCGGTTCCGGGTGGCGTGGGGCCGGTTACGGTTGCGATGCTTCTTGAGAACACCGTTGTTCTCGCCGAGCGCTTCAGTCGCGCCTAACGAGGACAGAGCAATTCCAGAAGCAAGACGACCGAAAACGCCGTCACCAACAGCAAGAGGAACGCGGTGATGAGCAACCCGAGCGGTCGCCCATCATCCGACGTGCGGCGCTTCACGCTCTTCCTCCTGCAACAGCCGGCCCACCTCCACGAGCGTGAACAGCACCGAGCCAGCGCCGACCACCGTCATGAACACGAGGAACCCGAGCGCCTGCCACACATCGCCTAATACGAACTGTTCCATTCCCCTTCCCTCCTCTCAAGCACTATAGACGGCGCGCGCCGCCATGTCAATCCATGAAAAAACACCTCAAAAACGAAGAAGAAACCATGCGCGCCGGCGCTGATTTTGCGCGAACATTGCGCGGCGGCGATATTGTATTACTGCACGGCGAACTCGGCGCCGGAAAAACCACGTTTGTGAAAGGGATGGCGAAGGGGCTTGGCGTCACACAAAATATCACGAGTCCGACGTTTGCGTTGATGGGATTGTACGTCGTCCCTGAGCGCAGTGTCGCTTGCGACGCGCAGTCGAAGGGCCTTCGACAAGCTCAGGCCAAAATTATGTTATGTCACATTGACACCTATCGCCTCAAAAACGCGGATGAACTCCGCGCCATCGGCGCGGAGGACTACATCGGCGAGCCACACACCGTCACCGTCATTGAATGGCCGGAAAAAATCGCCGCGCTGCTCGCCGCGCACAAAACAAAAAACATCTTCTTTCGTCATGTTGACGGCGGACGGTCAATCACCGTACAGTAACGCCGTGACCGACACCTCGCTTTCGCGCAACGTTTCACCGGAAGGCAACAACGTAAACTGCCGCAATGTTATTATTATTGCGCGGTATCTCAAAAAAACCATCGGCACCGAAAGCGCGCTTTTTGACAACCTGCCGTTCACGCGCGAGTACCTCATGGACGAGGTGCACTGGATTCCCCTTTCGGTGTACACCACCATTATTAAACGCGCCAAAACGATTCTGAACGACCCGAACGCGTCGTATCACATCGGTCTGTCCGCCGCGCAGCTCGGCTCATGGGGCGAGAGTTTCCACGCGCTCCAAAAACTGTTCGCCGGCGTATTTTTTACGCCGAGCGCCGCGTATCGCCGCCTCGCGGAATTCGTCAAACATTTCAATCACACGAAAGATTTTGAAATCGTCGCGCTTGAGGACGGATTATGCAAACTCAAAGTGACGTTCAAACCGCACATCAATCCGGCTGACGACGTGGAAAGCGACTTTTTCATCCGCGGCATTTTGGCCGGCCTGCCCACCATCTGGCACCTGCCTCCCGCAATCGTCACGCCGCTGGTGCTCCCGCATGAGGGCGCGCCGTATTTTTTGTATCGCATCACATGGAAACAACAAAACTGGTTTCAAAAAATGCGCACGCTCCTTGAACACGGCATTACGCGCAAACAAGCGTTTGTGGAAACGGCTGACCACCAGCTCGCCATCATTCGCCGCTATGCGGAAGGACTGGAGGAAATTGTGGAGGAACGCACGCGCGAACTCGCGGAGGCGAAAGAAAAAGTGGAGGACTGGCGGCGCAAGGCGCAGGATTTACTGTACGGCATCATGCCGCAAGCGGTTGCGGAGGCGATGGTGCGGCAGGAGCTGGCGCCGCAACGCATCTACGCAACAGTGGTATTCACGGACCTTGCGGGATTTACCAGCTATTCAAAAAACAAAACGCCGGACGAGGTGGCCGCGCAACTGAACGCGTATTTTAATCACATGAAAGACATTATCCTCGCGCACGGCGGTTGGATTAACAAGTTACTCGGCGACGGCATGTTTATTATCTTCGGCATTCAGGGCGAGGTCGGGCATGAGCATCAGGCGACGCGAACCGCGCTTGAAATGCAACGGCACATGGGTAGCTATCCGTGGGGCATGCGCGTGGGCATTCACGCGGGCGAAATCATGATGGGCCAGTTCGGGTCAGAGCGACTGCGGCGTTTTGACTGCATCGGCCACACCATCAATCTCGCCGCGCGGCTGCAGGGCGTGGCGGAATCCGGACAAATTGTCGTAAGCGATGTGTTTGCCGCGCGTATCCGCGACCGATTCGTGCTTGATGACGGATGGGTTGCGCCGCTCAAAGGCATCGGCGATATTGCGGTTTATCGTGTGCTTGGTGAACAATCGCTCTAAGGCATTTTTTTCAACACATACAACCACGGCGAGGTATCGTACCAACTTTTGTATTCAGCTTTTTTGAGCACCTCATAGCCCGGAAGTTCCGAAAACGAAATCACGTATTCTGCGGTATTCGCCGGACAGATGCTGTTTACGTACCACGGTTTTGAGCGGTCGTGCGGATTTTCAACACCGCGCGATTGCTCATACAATGACCATCCGCACCATTCGTATCCGGCGTCAATGCGCGACGGTTCAATGTTTTGCGCGAGTGGCGCCGCCAACGCGCGCGCTTCGTGCCAGCGTGTTTCGTTCCACCGCACATAATTCTGCGTCCCGATAATTGCATACACTCCCATAGCCACAATACCAAACACCGCAACCGCTCGATTCATGCGGAATTTTTTTCCATAATACAATGCAACATACGCAAGTAAAAACGCGAGCGCGGGCAAGAGATATCTATCAAAACCTTTGACTGCCATGACGAGTAAAATCTGAAGTCCCAGCAATGCGCCGACAAGCGTGACATCAAACGGAAAATACCACCTCCGCAGCATTTTTAATTTCGCGCGCACGTGAAAACGTAACACGAGCGCGGCGCCGATTGCGGCGAGCGCCGTGGCAATCCACCACACCCACAACGGAAACATCGCGCTCTCTTTGCCTTGCAAAACTTCTCCCGTCGGCCCCAGCCCCTCATGGGTAATAATGTTCCCCACATACGGAAAATACACACCGCGCGCAATCCAGAAATATGCCACTACGCCGCCGACCAGCAGAAGAAACAAAAATGTTTTCGCGTGAAAAAAAACTTTCCGCCGCGCGAACGCGATACCGGCGAACACCGGCAACGCCAACAACCCAAGATACAACACGCTATACGCCAGCCATTGCAATGCGTGCGGCAAAAGCGCGCGCCAATTCAAAAGATGCACGCCCGTCGTTTCCGGCAACAATCCACGCTGCCCCAATAACCAATACAGTCCTGCGCCGAGAGCGGCGAAAATAATAGTAACAGGAAGTGCGCGCCGAGCGGCTGGTTTGCGAATATTTAATACCACCGCAACGATGGCTGCCACAAAAAACAACGCGCCGCTCTGCCGAATAAACGTGCTCGCGAGCGCCGCAACATTCGCCAGTATAATCCATCCGCGCCTATCGCGTTCGTATCCTTTTATCATGAGCGCGCACGCAAGCAATAAAAATGCGAGCGCCGGCACATCAGTCATGAACGTGAACGATAAATTCACAAACCATGGATTGACGGCAAGCGCCACCGCAAGCAAAAACGCATTTTTTGCGGATACGTGCGCTTGGCGCAACATCCACCACAGAGACCACAACGCCACCAGCGCAGATGCAAGCGTCACCAATCGCAACGTCACAAACGAAAATCCAAATGCCGCCGACGCCGCCGCGCCCAAAATCACCTGAAAATAAAGAAGTGGCCCCGCATACGGAAGAAGCGCCAGTTTGCCCGTATCAGCCAAGTATTTCACCGACCACGCATGCACCCAATCATCATTCAATGGAAAATCGCCGCCAACGCCGACAACAAAAATAATCGCTCCCCACAGGAGCGTTAGCGCCGCAAACGAAATAACATTACGCACCGTACGGGACATACTATTTATTTGCCGCAGTAGCCGGCCCTTCCGCCCACAACTTAAAAGACTGGCGCGCGTCTTCTACCATGGTTTCCTCAATCGTTGATTTACCGGCCGCGAGTCCAATCGTCGGCACATCGCCGAGCGGCTCGCCCTTATCAAGGCGCCGCAAAATAGCGCGCGTTGAGTGCTCGCCGTCCGTCAACAAATCTTCGCGAGCCGTATCAACAGCATCGCGCAACCGCGCCGCATCAGGCCCGCTGCCAGACTCCTTAAGATACGTCTCATACTGCCGTTCCAATTCTTTCACATATCCCTCGTGATATGTAAACAGCCGCCGCGCCGCTTCTTGCTGGGCGCTTGTCCATGATTCCGGGAAACGAATAGAGGCGCCGCCAACGCCCTCGCCCGTTGCGTACAATTCTGCGTATGGTTTGAGCGGCGCTGCAATGTCAGCGGCAGCCGCCTCCTTCGGCGACATGCTTACCGGCCGAAACACCTGCGCATCCTCAAACTGCCAGTGGGCCTTTTGGATGGTCTTATCTATTTCACGGGCCAACTCCTGCGCCATGGCCGGCGAACCCGCACCGTGCTCGCTCAAGTATTCTCGCGCCGCCTCGCGCGCCGCAAGCTCCCTCCCCAACTCGTGCGCCCGTTCTTCCAGCACGGCAAGCGCGGCAGGGTCATCGCCCACATTGAATCGTTCAGCGAGCGCCTGTTTGAAATGAGGGTCAAGGAAACGATTAACGGCGCGGCCATCAACGTGAATGTCGCGAATATCAAGCGTGAATTCGCCGAGCTCATCCTCGCCGTGCGGCACGAGCGTGCCGGATACTCCATCTTTACTAAACCGAATAGGATGATTGTCGCCCCATTTTTCAAAACCGAGCTCCGGTTTTGGCGCTGGCGTTTCCGGTGCGCGCGGACGCAGGTGCTCCGCATGATGCGTGATGTTTTTATCCTCAATTGAGGTGAGGTGCGGATAGCCGGTGTCATCAAACTCTAACTGGATTTTTGCGCCCGTGTGCAATGTCTCGGTGTATTTTTCGCCGGCCGCGGTAATATCCCCACCATGCGCGCGCACCTGCTCTAACCGCCATTTGCGAACAGCAAAATCCTCACCCTTAGCAAACCATTCAGGATGTTGTGTTTTAATGCCTGCGACAATTCCATCGTGTTGTGATTTCTGAAATTCATTTGCCGCGTGCAATAATCCTTGCCCCTGTTTTATCTCATACACGCCCTGAATGCCGTGCGGTAATTCAACAGGCGATACGGGCACGGCTTCCACCGGCGCAACCGCTTCTGGAACGACGGGTTCGCCGGTTGGCGGAGCTGGCGCTTCCGCGAATGCGGCCGGCTCAACAGCAACCGTCTGTTCAGGCGCATGTCCAAATGCATCACGCATGAGTTTGGGCGACATCTCTACCGGAGCCGTCTCCTCTACTGTTGACGGTTCCGGTATTATTTCCGGCTCCACCGGCGCCACGCGTACAATGGGCCGCGCGGACTCCGCATCCACTCCGCCACCACTCCCGCCGCGCCAATACATAATCGCCCCCGAAATCGCCAATGCAGACGCGGCCGCGATTAATCGTTGTCTGCGATCTTCCGTCTCTTTTTTTGCGAGCTCTTCTTCTACACTGACAGACAAATCCTCCAATTTGGACAGCATCGCATCGCGCCGCGCGGTAACCGCTTCTAACACATCTTCCTCCG
Source organism: Patescibacteria group bacterium (assembly GCA_038061815.1). Taxonomy (GTDB): domain Bacteria; phylum Patescibacteriota; class Patescibacteriia; order Magasanikbacterales; family JBBTXJ01; genus JBBTXJ01. Next base: position 9,459 of record JBBTYK010000043.1, read on the forward strand.
CCGGCTCAAACTCCGCTTCGCGCTCCTCAACATTCTCTTTTACCGCCGCCAGTCGTGATAAAAATGCATCGCGCACTCGTTCAAACTGCGCATTCCCCTGCAATTTCTCACCATGAAATCCGAGCCGCGCACCGTATGCCCGCAATAATCCACCGAGTTCTTTATCATCCATGCGCGCAAGTTCCACTTCAGAATATTCGCGCCGCACCTTGGATTCGCTCCCCGCCAATAATTCACGAGAACCGGCGCGAAGCCCCTCGCGCATGAGCGTATGGGTTGCAGCGCCGCCTGCCGCGGCTGATGCTCCGCGCCATCCCGCATACGCTAACCAAAATCCTGAACCGACCATCGCCGCTCCAACCGCGGAACGCAAACTCATGCCGCGCGCAATAAAACGCCCCACCATTTTTGCTTTTCCTTTCCACACGCTGTCATCTTCCTGTCGCGCCAAGATATTCTTTACCGCCTCAATGTTTCCTACGTTCATCTCCCCCATCTTCTGCCAAAGCTGATACAGTTTACGCAACGACTCATGCCCCATATCCGCCAGCACGTGCTCCGCGCGCGCATCAGTCACCTGTTCCATTGCAGAAACAAGGGCTTTCGCTTTTTCAATGGCGCCGAATTCGCGCTCAACTTCTTGTGCCTGTTCTCGAAGAGCCTGCTCATACGCCTGCTTCGCCGCTTCATAGCGCACCCGTGCGGTTTCCTTGCTTTTGCGCGCCACAATGCCGATGGCCGTCCCAATTAAACCATGTTCATATTTCCGTAAATCCGCCCATGCCGACACCAACTGGGCGCGCGCGGCGCGGAGATCCGGAATATCCATCAAACTTTCAGGCGTTGCTTCGTTGTGTTCCGGTGATGGCGCCGACGCTGGCTCAAGACCTTGCGCGCGCGCCACCGCTTCCTCGCTCAAATCCGGTTCGTCCGGCAAATAAAAATCCGCGTCCTTCCCTCCCGGTATAACGCGCAACTCGGGTATTGTT